>CALKVW010000282.1 GCA_938004785.1 uncultured Polyangiaceae bacterium | reverse complement strand
GATCGCGCAGGGCGCTGCGCGGGGCTGGCTGATCGCGCAGGGCGCTGCGCGGGGCTGGCTGATCGCGCAGGGCGCTGCGCGGGGCGTCAGGACGCGCTGCGCTTCTTGCGGGTGACGTAGAAGAAGTCGCGCTGCGAAGGGGCGCCGACGTAGTCGGTGGGGCTGTACTTGAGGTCGGGGAGGAGGGGCGCGGTCGCCATCGGAACGCCGCCTTCGCTGGCCTCGTAGAGCATGAAGCGCGGGTAGCTGTAGTTGACGTCGAGCTGCGCCGCGTCGTGCGCGCCGACCGCCTGCATCGCCCGCCCGAGCGACTGAGCCGTGACCGCGTCGCCGAGCGCGTAATACACGTAACGCTTGTCCTTCGAGAGGCCGAGGGCCGAGCGGCGGATGATCGTGTCGCCGCCCACGGTCGCGCCCCAGTTGCGGTTGAACTCGTGCAACAGCCCCGGGTTGGGCTCACCGGCTTCGACCAGACACGGCGGTGTCTGCCTGTACCAGCTCAGGCTCGGTTCCTCGTCCTTCATCTTGCTGAAGGTGCGGATGCCGAGCGCGCCGTCGGGGCTCTTGGCGATCGTGCACGCGATGTCGCGCGGTGGGATGAACAGCTTCTCGCCCACGCGCATGCCGTAGTTGCCGTGCATGGCCTTGAAGCCGCCGTTGAAAGCGGCCACCAGCGCAGCGCGGTGCTCCTCGGGCACGACGCCTGGGCGGTCTTCGCGCCGCACCGACTGGCTCTTCGGTTCGTCGTTGCCCGCGACGAGGTGGAGCTCGAGCTGCGAGAGATCGATCGCGACCACGGCGACCGCCGCGAAGGGCCGCACGCGATCGGGGTGGATGAGCGTCTTGTAGAAGCCCGAGCCCCCGGCGTCGCCCGGCGTGTGCATCGCGATCCAGCGGCCGTCGCCCTCCGCGCGAACGTTCTCGAAGGGGATCGAACCCTCGGGGGGCGGCTCGCTCCTGGGCGACTTCGCGCCCGCCGCGTCGTCGCTCGCGGCCTCCACCGCGGCGCTCGGCGCGGCGGGCGTGGGCTCGGGCAGCTCCCAGTAGGTCTTGGGTGCGGCGTCGCCGCCGACCTTCAGGCGTAGCCAATCGGCCGCGCCATAGGCGACGTCCTCCGCCCACGCGACCGGCGCGGGCCCGACGACGCTGCGCACCCCGTCGGCCAAGGCCGGACCCAGCCAGGGCACCTCGTGGATCGCCACCCAGAGCGCCGCCGTGCCGACCACGCCGCCGGCCGTGGCCCACAGGAGCTTGGAGCGGAGTCTGGAACGGTCGGAGCGCTTCGCCACGATCGACATCGTAGCGAGCGCGCCGCGCTCAGGCCAAAGACCCGGCTCCGAGGCGCCGAGCGATCGCAGACCAGGAGAGCTCGGACCGGCAGAGCCCAGACCCACGAGACTCGGACCGGCAGGGCCCCGACCCTCGAGACTCAGACCGGGAAGGCCATGCCGGTCGAGAGATCGAGCGCCCAGCGCGCGGCGTCGGGATCCGGACCGTCGTCGGGCACACCGAGCGTGACCTCGACCCTGTGCGTTCCCACGGCCCGCAGGTAGACCCTGCGCCCCACGGCGTCGGCCCCGAGATCACACTCCGAGCGCGCCACACGCGGATCGTCGGCCGCCACCTCGCCGTCGTCGTCGGCGCGCATGAAGAGCACCTCGACGATCGGCTTGGTGCAGGGGCCCATCTCGCGCCACTCGTCGTAGTCGACCGAGGGATCGAGCACGTCGCTGAGCTGGCCGTGCCTCGCACGCCCCACGCGGTATCGGAAGGCGTCGCGGGTCTCGGCGCGGCGCGTGACGCCGATCTTGTCGAGCCGGAGCGCGAGCGCGCCCAGCGCCGTCGCCGTCTTCACGGTGGGCGCCTGCAGGTTGGTGCGGTCCGGCTCGCGAAACTTGTGCACGCGCACCTGGGGCGGCAGCGACTTCTGCATCATGTCCTGCAGCCCGGTGTGCATCGACATGCGCCCACCAAGGAAGACGCGCAGCCCCTCGTAGGGATCGGAGCCGCGCGCGAGGCGCTGCAGCGCGCTGGCGAGCCGACGGCTGAAGTCCTCGATCGCCGCGGCGAACCACATGTCGATGATCTGGCGCAGCGCGGTGCGCTGCAGCGAGACCTTGAGCTCGACCGTCTGACCCTCGAGGTTCGCGAGCTTGAGGACCGTGGGCAGGCGGTAGGTGGGGTCGTTCTCGAAGAGCGGACGCACCGCCTCCTTGATCAGCGCCACGTTGGCCCTCGCCTCGCAGCCAGGCTCGAGCAGCGCCTCGGTGCCGGGGAGCGGCGCTTCGCCCGCAGGCACCTCGAAGGGGATGCGCAGCTCCATCGCGTCGGAGACGTGGTCGGCCCAGACCTTGTACGCGAGGCGGTGCAGGAGCCGCTCGGCGCCGAACCAAGGCAGGCTCTCGGTGTCGAGGTGCTCGATGACCATCTGGAAGCCCTCACGCTTCTCCTCGTTGGTCGGCTCTCGCAGCACGCCGAAGACGATGCCCGTCTCGCTCGCGCCCGCCTCGAAGACCGCGAAGTTGATCGAGCCCGCGGTGGGCAGCGCGCTGAAGGCGCGGTGCGCGTGGGCGAGGTAGCAGATCGAGCTCGGGCCCGCGTCGGCGACGATGAGCTTGTCGAGCTCGTGGTACTCGAGCATGCCCGCGGGCAGGCTGCGGAAGAGGCCGCGACGGATCGCGACGAGCACGCTCTTGCGGCGCTCCGCCGACCAGCCCGTGGGCATCGAGACCACGTACTTCGTGTCGATCCCACGCAGCCGGTGGTTCACGTGCAGACCGATCTGGTAGGCGTAGAGCTCGATCGGGTCGAAGGGGTCGTGCGCGCCGATGCCCTCCTCGTCGATGACCGGCGGCGCGGGCCGCTTGAGCGTCTCGACCGTGTCCGGATCGGCGTAGCCGCGCAGCTTGTAGACCCGCTTCTCGTCGGTCCAGTCGCGCACCAGCGGGACCTCGGTGATCGCCGCCATCATGCGCTTGATCGGATCGGAGTGCGGCGCCGCGCGCAGCTCCGCCGCGCCGAAGCCTACGCGCACCTCGTCGAAGCGCGTGTGCGGCTGGATCACGCGGTCACGCCAGGCCTTCAGCGAGTTCTTGAGGTTGTGGAAGCCGATCTCGGAGGGGTTCTCGTACTCCGAGGGCCGCTTGAGCGGCTCGGTGGCGCCGAGGCGGAGCATCTCCGGCTGCCCGCGCTCACCGCGCGCTGCGATGGTGAAGCTGCGCGCGCCGACGTCGATCGCCACCCACTCGCTCTGGCGCACGTCGAGCTTCGGGTCGCGGCGCACGACGTGAGGAGGAGCGGTCTCCTTGTCGAGGCGGCCGAGCTTCCGGCACACGCCCACGACCTTGCCCTGACGCAAGATGGCGATCGAGCGGATGCCCGCGAAGCGCGAGCCCTCCCAGACCCCGCCCTGCGGATCCGTGAGCATCGACCCGGGCGTGATGGGCAGCCCGGCGACGATCTCGGAGAACAGATCGGCGAGGTGCTCGGGCTTCGGCGTCGCGTCGAAGCGCTCCACCTTGATCGGCGGCGCGTAGTAGTCCTGCGCTCCGTTGCCGAAGATGCGCGGTGTGGCCTGGATGAGCTTCAGGTAGGGGATCGGGCTCGTACGCTCGTCGATCAGGAACTCTTGGAAGAGGTGCTGCGGCGTGACGAGGTTCTCCATCTCGGGGCCGAGACGGGGGACCGTGCTGTTCATCTCGGTGCCGAAGTAGAAGTACTTCGTCGGGGCGTTGCCCACGAAGGCTCCCACGCGCACGGAGTGGAAGGTCTGAGGCGCCTCGAGCGGCGGCAGCGCGATGAGGTAGTCGAGCAGGATGGTCGTCGACCACGGCTGCCCCCAGAGCTTCGACTCCCAATGGACGACGATCGTCGGGAATTCGCGACGCTCGAGCGCCTCGGTCGAAGTGATTCGCTCTCCCTCGGCGACCGAGCTCGGGTCGATGGTCAGCTCGTAGAGCCCCATAGGCGGACCGACCTTATCACGAGGCATCCTGACCGATCACAGGAACGGTCAGCCTGCCGGAACCATGAACGCGGACGAGCCCGCACCAAGCGACGGCTCCCCCGGAGTTCTCGCTGCGGCCGGCCGAGCCTGCCGCAGTAACAGTCACCACATCGAAAAAAAACGCGGGCCCCCCGAGTAGAGGAGCCCGCGTCCCGTGGCGCCGCACCCGAGGATGGGCGTCACGACCACTACGAGCGGGAAACGGGGCTCGAACCCGCGACCCTCAGCTTGGGAAGCTGATGCTCTACCAACTGAGCTACTCCCGCAGGGGCGACGGAGATTACCCAGCGGCGCCGCGACGGGCAAGCAACATCGACACGCCGGGTGCAGGCTCGAGGAGCAGCGCTCGCTGGGGCGAGCGCCCAAGCGCCGGCGCGGCCGCCTCGCCGGAGCCTGCGCCGACGCGGGGCTTGTGGGGCGCGGCTCGCTTGGCTAAGTCCTCGGTCGCACCATGAGCGAACCGCGCCCCCACTTCGTCGCCTCGAGCCGTTGCGAGTGCCAAGCCACGCTCTCCGCGCAGCTCACCGAGCAGCGCTTCGTCGTCGCAGGCTCGGCCTACTACCTCGGTCAGCGCGAGAGCGCGCCCGCGCACGCGATCCACCCGGAGCGCGAGCTCTTCGACATCGGCTGGCTCTGCCCCTTCTGCGGGCGCAACGTGCTCCGCAGCTTCCACGCGGGCTCGCTCCGTCGCGTGGGCGGCGCCGCGCGAGCCTCGAGCGGCGCCGCGCGCTCGACCTGAGGCCGGGGCGCGGCTCGTTCTGCGGCCTCGGGGCTCTGCGGCTCGGCGGCCACGCTGGCCCTGCGGCTCGGCGGCCACGCTGGCCCTGCGGCTCGGCGGCCACGCTGGCCCTCCCCTCGCCGCTGGGCTATGCGCTCCACTCGTGAGCCAGCCGCCCCGCCGCGCCGCGCGCCCCACCACCTGCCGGATGTTCGAGACGCCGCTCATCGAGCGCTTCTCTCGCGTGCACCCTGCCGCGCCCTTCCTCTTCTGGCTGCCGGTGCTGGCGTACTTCATCCACCGGTCGGTGACGATCGCAGGCCTCCAGACCTCGCTCGCCCTCGTCCCGGCGGGGCTCTTGTTCTGGAGCCTGCTCGAGTACGTGCTGCACCGCTGGGTCTTCCACTGGATCCGGCCCACGGCCTTCGGGCGGCGCTTCCACTTCATCCTGCACGGGGTGCACCACGATTTCCCCCAGGACGGCATGCGCCTCGTCTTCCCGCTGGGTGTGAGCATCCCGCTCGGCGCGACGGTGTACCTGCTCTTCTTCGCGATCTTCCGGGGCCCCTCGGTCGACCCCTTCTTCGTCGGCTTCGGCGCGGGTTACCTTGCCTACGACGGCATCCACTACGCGACGCACCACTTCCGCATGAGCTCTCGCCTCGGCAAGTGGCTCAAGCGCTACCACATGGTCCACCACCACACCGGCGAGAACGCGCGCTGGGGAGTGTCGACGCCGCTCTGGGATTGGGTCTTCGGCACGATGGGCCAGGACCGGGCGAGCGCTCCACGCGAGCGCGCCGAAGCCAGCTGAGCGGCCGCTCCGCGCTCTCAGCGCAAGGCGTGCTGCGCGAAGAAGGCGAGCACGTCGCTCTCGCGGCCCTTCGGCCAGCGGTGGTGCGCCGCGAGGGCCTTCTTCGGCGTGCACTTGTTCCGAACGGCGCAGGCGGGCTCCTCACGCAGATCATCGCCGAGCCGGAGCGTCATGGTGTCGGCGCGGGCGTCTCGCCGCTTCGCGATCCAGCGCTCCACCTCCTCGCAGGGCGCGACCGAGTCGCAGGCGCGGTAGAGCAGCATGGCGGGCGGTGGCGGCCCGGGGCAGCGCCAGGAGACCTCCGGCTCGGTCGCCCCGAAGCTCGCGAAGGCCGCCACGCGATCGGCGCGGATCATCGACCAAGCCGCGGCCATCTGGCCTCCCTTGCCCATGCCCAGCGCGTAGATTCGGCGCTCGTCGACCAGGCCGCGCGCGCGGATGCGCTCGACGAACTCGTTGGTGATCACCACGTCCGGAGCGTGCTCGCTCGTGTGCGCCACGTCGAAGCCGAGCGCGTCGCCTCCCTCGAGCGCCCTGCCCTGCACGGCGAGCACGCCGAAGCCGCGGATCTCGGTGCCAGGCCACACGTAGCTCTGCTGCAGATCGCGCAGCTTCGTGAGCTTCGCGAGGCTGCTCGGATCGTCGGTCGTGGGCCCCGTCCCGTGGAAGAACACGACGAGCGGCATCGGGCCGCGCGTGCTCGCGCCCGAGGGGGCGTAGAAGCAGGCGTAGCGTGGGCTGCCCTGGCTGTCGCGGAGCTCGAGGATCTCGGCGGCTCTGCACGCCGGTCGGCCCGCGGTGCGCCGCAGAGCGCGCGCGGTATCCCTCGGCTCGACGCAGCCCGAGGGGTTCGGATCGCGCGGCACGATGGGAGGCGTACCCGCGCTCGCAGCGGACGAAGCGCTCTGCGCCGGCGGGGCCGAGCTCGCCGCGGTCGCGCTCGGCCCCGCGTCTCGCCGCTCGAAGCCGCCGCGCAGGTCCGTGGGGTCGACGCGCTCGGAGGGCAGCTCGCAGGCCGAGAGCGCGAGGAGCGCCAGGCCGACGCCGAACGCGCGCTCGAGCGCTGGCCGAGGGAACCGCCGCCTCCGTGGACTCGGCCACATCACCTCGGCGTGCGTAGCACAGCCTCGGGCGAGCTGGGCAGGCGCCCCCGCCTTGCCCCACCACTCGCCCGCGCCGGGCTCACATCTGCGCTTGAGGTGGGCGCGGCCTGTGCGGAGGCGCGATCGAGCGATTGAGCGCGGGCCTGGGGATAAGTAACTTCGTGCTCCGATGTCCACTTCCGCATCCACCGCGACCGCCGAGGGTGAGGTCCGCGCAGGCTCTCTCCGCGAAGCGCTCGAGATCCGCCGCGTGCGAGGCGAACGCTTCTCGCTCCGCGAGACGATCGCCGTCGTCGTACCGCTGTGCACCCAGCTCAAGGCACTGCACGACCAGGGCAAGACCTTCTTCCTCAGCCCGAGCGCGCTCGATCACGGCAAGGCCGGCACCGAGCTCGACCTGGCGGTCGCCAGCGGCCCGCCCACACATCCGCGCGACCGCGCGGCGATCGCGCCCGAGTGTCGGCGCGGCGACCGCGGCGACGTGGGCGCGAGCGTCTTCTCCATCGGGGCCATCGTGTACGAGATGCTGACCGGCGAGCTCATCGGGCCGGGCATGAAGCGTCCGACCGAGGCCGTGCCCGGTCTGCCGGCGCAGCTCGAGGCGATCCTCGGCAAGGCGCTCGTCGCCGACGCGAAGCACCGACCGAGCGATCTCGGCGCGCTCGCGCAGGCGCTGCACCACCTCGCCCCTGCGGCGTCGATGCCTCCCCCTCCAGCGGACGAGTCGCACCTCGACCACGACGAGGGCTTCGACGTCGACGTCTCGCTCTCGATGATCCCGCCCCCGCCCGCGATGCCGTCCGGCGGCGAACGCATCGCGGTCAGCATGCCTCAGGGCGTGCCTTCGGGGGGTGCTGCGCCGCGTGTCGTGCAGGCCGGCCCCTTCGCCGTCACCGAGGCGGTGGCCCCGCCCTCGCAGCCTCACCCGGACGACCCCACGGCCAAGCTCGCCGCGCTCAAGCAGCGCCTCGAGGCCGATCCCCGACCCCGCTACGTGGTCATCAAGGACGGCATGGACCACGGGCCGTTCACGGCGGTCGAGCTCTTGCAGCAGCTCGCTTCGCACGTGTTCGTGGGCGCCGATCGCCTGCGCGACACGCTCTCGAACGAGGAGCGTGGCATCGACGAGTGGGAGGACTTCCAGCCCTTCGCCCACCAGACGAAGCTCGTCCGCGAGATCAAGAAGGAGCGCAAGGCGCTCGAGGCCGTGGTCGAGGCCGAGAAGCGAGGCACGCAGTACAAGGCGCTCATCGGAGGCACGCTGGTCGCGATCATCGCCGCCGCGGGCATCGGCTTCTGGGCGCGCGAGCGAGCCAACACCGTGAAGGACGAGCAGGTGCAGAGTGATCGTGCGCTCGCGGTCGACGTCGACGCGGGGCTCGGCCCCGGCGACAAGGCCAAGGGGCCCGGCGGAGGCCGCGCGATGGGCGGCGGCTCCGGGAGCTTCCCGCAGATCTCCGGCGGCGGCAGCTGCGAGGCGGCCATCGCGAAGTACACCGAGGACTACACGCAGCAGGGCGTGCCTCCGGATCTCTCGGCCGGCTCCTACGCAGGCGTGCTCAACAACGGCTCCTACCTCAACGCCTGCGGCGTTCCGTCCAACATGTCGGTCAGCATCTGCGCCGCCGTGCAAGGCGGCCGCGCCGTCGGCGTCACGGTCGTGACCAACCCCTCGAACCCCGGCATCGCGTCGTGCGTCTCTGGCCAGGTGCGAGGCATGGGCTTTCCCGCCCACCCGCGCATGGACGTCGTACGCACGACCTTCGCGGCACAGTGAGCGAGACGGCCTCCGCGTCGCGCTCGATGAGCGGCTTCATCCGCCTCGAGGGCCTGCACAAGGACTTCGACGGCATGCCCGTCTTGAGGGGCGTGAACCTCGACGTGCCGAAGGGCTGCCTCTACGGCCTGATCGGCCCGGGTGCGTCCGGCAAGAGCGTGCTGCTCAAGATGGTCGCGGGGCTCATCCGCCCCGATCGAGGCCGCGTGATCGTCGACGAGCACGACGTCTTCTCGATGAACGAGCTCGATCTGCAGCGCTTCCGCCTCAGCTACGGCATGCTCTTCCAGAACAACGCGCTCTTCGACTACCTCAGCGTGGCGGAGAACATCGCCTTCCCGCTCCGGCGAGCGGGCAAGCTCGACGAGCAGGCGATCCGGGCGAAGGTCGCCGACCGACTCCAGGTGGTGAGCCTGCCCGACTTCGGTGACCGCATGCCCGCGGGCCTCTCGGGTGGACAGAAGAAGCGCATCGGCGTCGCGCGCGCGACCGTGGCCGCGTCGTCCATCGTGCTCTACGACGAGCCCGCGGCCGGGCTCGATCCGGTCACCTCGCAGCGCATCTTCGAGCTGCTCCGCCGTGAGCAGCGCGCGAGCGGCGCGACGGTGATCATGGTGTCGAGCGATCTCGATCGTCTGCTCACCGTCACCGATCGTGTCGGCATGCTCTACCGCGGTCGACTGCTCTTCGACGGCACGACCGACGAGGCGCGCGCGAGCCGCGACCCCTACGTGCGCCAGTTCGTGCACGGCCTCGTCGAGGGGCCGCTCTGAGCGGGCGCGGCCTCGGAGAGGGGCGCGTCGTCCGCGCGCCCCTCCCCGGCCGCGTGTCTCAGCCGCAGGCCCCGGTCGCGACGATGCTCGTGCCGTTCGCGTTCGCCTCGCACTCGTTGCCGTAGGTGACGCCGTCGCAGCCACAGACCGGCGCGTAGATCTCGGGGCAGGCTTCGGGCCTCGGCTGGCACGCACCGAGGGCGTCTGCGCCGCCGCAGATGTCCTCGAGCGCGTAGGAGCAGAACTCGCTCGCGGCGCACTCGAGGCCCAGGAAGCCTCCGCACTCCGAGCCGGTCGGCGTATCGCCGCACTCGCCGCCGTGCTCGACGTCGACGCCGTTCGCGTGCGCCTCGCACTCGTTGCCGTAGCTGAGGCCGTCGCAGCCGCAGACCGGCGCGTAGATCTCGGGGCAGGCCTGATTCATCGGCCGGCACACACCCGCGGCGCTGGTGTCGCCGCATGCCTGCCCATCGGGTCGATCGCAGATCATGCCCTCGGGGCAGGAGAGCCCCGCCGTGCCGCCGCAGAGCGGGTCGTCGGAGACCGGCACGCAGCCGCAGCCGCAGTCCTCGCTCATGAAGTACACGGTGCCCGGCTCGCAGTAGAAGAGCATCGCCATGCAGGCGCTGGCCGAGTCGCCGTAGTACTCGACGCCGGGCGCGTCGGGGTCCGGGCAGCTCGAGACGGGGCAGTCGCCGTCGGCTTGCACGCAGAAGTCGTCGCAGGTGCCGTCGTCGTACCACCCCTCGAGGGCGCAGAGGTCGTTGCCGTCGGCGTCGCGTCCACCGGCCTCGCGTGCTTCTTCCTTGCTCCAACCGTCGCTGCCGGTGTCGATCGTCGCCGAGCACGCGAGCAGGCTGGTGGAGGCGAGGAGCGAGAGGGCGAAGCGGACGGGGCTCATCTGGGTGGCGTTCATGCGCGGTTCTCCTGGTGGGCGCTCGGGTGGAGCGTGGGATTCGAGGCGAGGGGCGGCGCTCTTCGGCGGGGCTGTCACCCTCGCCGGACATCGCCGTGCAGTCGGGGGTGGGATCAGTCGGGCAGCGTGAGGGTGATCGCTCGGGTCGTGAGGTCGGCCTCGAGCAGGAGGACGTCCTCTGCTTCGCTCGCAGGGCCGTTCGCCCGCACGGTGAGGGTCGTGCTCGCACCGGGCTCGAGCACGAAGCTCGCGGTCGGCGTGGTGCCGAAGCCCGCGAGGCCGCGGCGCAGGCGCGGCGCGAGGAAGCTCACCGGCTCGGCGCACGCGTTCTCGAGCACGAGGCTCCGGGCGTCGCCCGCGCCGTCGAGCGCGACCCAGGCAGCGGGATCGATGAAGAGGCAATCATCGAGCGTCGGCAGTGCGATCGCGAAGCTCGCGCCGTCGACGCGCAGATCGACCGGCTCGCTCCGTCGCTGGCCGTCCTTCACCTGCAGCCGGAACACGTCGCTGAGCGAGCCCGGCACCGCGATCTCGAAGCTGCCGTCGTCGTTCACCGGCGCCACGCTCGGTGCGTCGGAGGTGTCGAGGTTCGTGATGAGCACCACGCCCCCCGCAGGGCTGACCGCGCCGGGAGCGCCCCTGAAGACCACCCCGTCGAAGGCCGCCTCGGGCGTGAGGCCTGGCGAGATCAGCGCGACCTCGAGGCTGCCGCCCGGCGGGCTCGGCTGCGGGCTCACCGCGCAGCCGCTCGAGGCGAGCACCGCGGCTGCCAGGAGCATGGGGAGGAGTCGGCGAAGGGCGGTCACGCAGCTGAGCTTAGCAGCGACCGTGCCAGCTTCCTGGAGGCGCCCCGCCGCTCGGCAGGCGGAATTTCCTAGTGACTACGGCAGGCTGGAGATGGGCTTGGGGCGGGCATGTGTCTCACTTCCGGTGATGAGACAGTTGTGAGACACTCATGAGACATGAGGGCCGGGGATTGGATACGGCGCCGCTACGAGCTCCGCGCTCCACTCGGCAGCGGGGCGAGCGCCACGGCCTGGCGCGCACACGACCACGCGCACGGCCGCGAGGTCGCGCTGAAGATCCTGTCGGCGGGGAGCGACCCCGAGGTGCTGCACCAGGAGTACGCGCGGCTCGTCGGGCTCTGGCACCCTCACCTGCTCAGCGTGCACGCGCTCGGTCGGGTGGAGCCTGGCGAGCGCTCCGCGTTCTACCTCGCGTCGGAGCTCGTACGCGGAGAGACGCTCGACCGCTTCGCGACCTCGGGCGGGCCCGCGGCGCTGCTCGAGGCGGTCTCTGGTGTGGTGAGCGCGCTCTGGTTCTTGCACGGACTCGGTCTGCGCCACGGAGACTTGAAGCCGAGCAACGTGCTCGTGGAGCCCGACGGGCGCGCGGTGCTGATCGACCTCGGCTGCGCTTCGCCGCTGGGCGTGGCGAGCGCCACGCTGAGCGGGACCTGGGCCTACCTGGCGCCGGAGCTCCTCGAGGGGCGCGTCGCCGACGGACGCGCCGATCTCTACGCGCTCGGCGTCATGCTCCGCGAGCTCTCGCGCGCCGCCCCCAGCGCCGCAACGTTCGTCCCCGCTGGGCTGCTCGAGCGTCTGCTCGACCCTGACCCAGAGCGCAGACCCAGGAGCGCTGCGGACGTGCTCGCCGCGCTCGGTCGCGACGTCCCCGCCTCGCCGCCACCTCGGAGTGAACCACGTCGCATGCTCGGGCGCGCAACCGAGCTGGGGCGCCTGCTCCGAGCGGCGGAGTCGCTCGATCGCGCCGAGCCCGCGCCGAGCGTGGTGGTGCTGCGAGGAGCGCCCGGCTCCGGGCGTTCGCGCCTCCTGCGTGAGGCCGCGTGGTCGATCTCGCGCGAGCTCGACGTGCTCGAGCTCTGCGCCCCCGAGGCCCGCCCGGTGGAGCGTCTCCTGGAGCGCGCCTGGCCCACCGCTTCTGCACCGCGCGGCGTGGCGCTCGCGCTCTCGGTGCGCGACGAGCTGGCGAACCACGCTCGGAAGACCGTGCTCGTCGTCGACGACGCGCACAAGCTCGAGCCCGAGCAGCGCTCGGTGCTGCGCGCCTTCGCGCGTGCGCTCCGCCCCGAGGATCCCATCTTGCTCGTCGCGAGCGAGAGCTCGGAGCTCGACGCCCCGAGCAGCCTGTCCACCGCCGTCGAGGGCGCGGTCACCATCGAGCTCGGCCCGCTCGACGCAGAGGCGGTCGCGGCCTGGTTCGCGGAAGCCGGTCTGTCGGCGCCACGCACGGAGCAGCTCGCCGCCCACGCTCGCCGTCCGGCGGAGATCGCGGAGGAGATCTCGAGGCTCCGCGGTCTCTCGACCGACGCTCGGCCCGCATTGGGCGACGAAGCGCTCGCGCCCGAGCTCCGGCGAGCCCTCGTGACGATCGAGCTCGCGGGCTTCGCGCTGCGCGACGACGAGCTCGCCGCGCTGGACGTCTCGAGAACGGCGCTCACGAGCCTGAGCTTGCTCGGCTGGATCGAAGCCACGCCCGACGGCGTGCGCCCAAGGCCCGGGCGCGCCGCGACGCGGCTAGGCCTGGATCTTCCGAGCGTCGAGCGCGAGGCGCTCTGCCTCCGGCTCTCGGCGCTCGCGCGCGAGCGGCGCGTCGAGCTCGGCGCGCTCGAGCCCGCCGAGGCGGCGCGTTGGGTGGCGCTCGAGGCCTGGCTGCTCGCGGGTGCAGGAAGCGTCGATGAAGCCGAGCTGCTGCTGCGTGCGCAGCGCAGCGCGCTCCGTCGGGCTCCTGGCGCCGCCGCGCGGGCGGCCAAGGCGGTGCTGCTCGGCGCCGAGCCGCGCCCCGAGCTGGGCTGGCTGGCCGAGCTCTGCGCGGAGTCGGCGAGCCCGGCCGAGCTCTTCGAGCTCGCTCGGGCCTTCGAGGAGGGAGCGGCAGGTGCGCATGAGGCTGTGGGCCGCGAGCTGCGCGCGCGCGCCGAGCTCGGCCGCGGCGACCCCGACGCCGCGCTCGCGGCGCTGGACTCGGAGGGCGAGGCCTCGCCGCGACTCGAGGCGGTCGCGGCCCGCGCCGCGCTGCGCACCGGCGACTACGCAGGGGCGCTCTCGCGTGCGACGCGCGCGCTGAGCTCGGTCGTCGCGTCGTCGGGAGAGCTCGAGCTCGCGCTGGTGGGCGAGCTGCACGAGCTCCGCGGCGCAGCCGCGAGCTACCTCGGTGACCACTCGCTGGCGCGCAGCGAGCTCGCCGCGGCCGCAGGTGTCGCGCGCGAGCTCGCCGCCCCGCGGCTGCTCTACCGTGCGCTGAGCTACCGGGCGATCGACGCGTACCGCTCGGGTGACCCGCAGCGCGCGCGCCTCGACCACCGCGAGGCCTTGTCGATCGCGGAGGCCGAGGGGCTCGACGACGCCGTGTCGCGCGCGAGCCTCAACCTCGCGACCGCGTGTCACCAGGTGGGCGCCTTCGGCGAGGCGCTCGAGCGCTACGCGCGGGCCGAGCGGCTCGCCGAGGTGCTCGGTCAGAGCGACGTCGCGCTGCTCGCCGCGGTGAACCAGGCCAAGCTGCTCGTGGACCTCGGGGCAGCCACACGCGCGCGCCTCAAGGCCGAGCGCGCCGCGAGCCTGGCGGAGAGCGCAGGGCAGCTCTTCGTGCTCGCCTCCGCGCGCTCGATCGCGGCCGAGGCTCTGGCCGCCGAGGGCGCGCTCGACGCGAGTCTGCGCGAGAGCCGCGCGGCGGAGCTGGGCTTCCGATCCCTCGGGACCACGCGTGAGCTCCACGAGGTGCTGCTCGAGCGCGCCAGCGCGCTCGCGGCGGCGGGACGGGGCGACGAGGCCCGCGCGACCCTCGAGGAGCTCGGCGACCTCGCCGATGCCCCAGGCGGCGCCGAGATCGCGGCGAAGCTCGAGATCGTGCGCGCGCGCATCGCGCTCGCCTCGGGACTGGCCGAGGAGGTGCCCCAGCGCCTTCGGGGCGCGCTCGCCGAGCTCGAGCCGGCCGGGCACGCGCTCGCCGTCGTGGAGGCGCGCGCGCTCGTCGTCGAGGCCCTCGCCGCGCGGAGTAGCCCTGCACTGCAGGGCGAGCTCGCGCTGCTCGAGAGCGCGGTCGCGTCCATCACGAGCGCGCTCGACGCCGAGCTCGCCGCGAGCTTGCGCGCCAAGCCGCTCGTGCAGGCGGCGCTCGCTCGTCGCGCGCGAGAGCGCGCGGGGCAGGAGCTCGCCCTCGCACCGAGCGAGCGACCGGGCCCGGAGGTGCTCGAGCGCCTGCTCGCGCTCTACCGCAAGCTCGCGACCTCCGAGGAGCCGCGTGATCTCCTGGTCATGGCGCTCGACGCGGCGATCGAGCTCGCCGGCGCAGAGCGCGGCTTCATCGTGCTCGACGAACCTGGCGGGGGCCTCGTCGTCCCGGTCGCGCGGAACGTCGACCGCGAGGAGCTCGGCAAGCGCCAGTCGAGGTTCAGCCACAGCATCGCGCTGCGCGCCATCTCGACGGGGGAGCCGGTCACCACCTTCGACGCGCTCGAGGATCCTCGTTTCTCCGAGCAGCGCTCGGTCCACGCGATGCGCCTGCGCTCGGTGCTCGCGGTGCCGATCCGCGCACCCGAGGGCGTGCTCGGCGCACTCTACGTCGACAACCGCTTCAGCCGAGGCCGCTTCGACGAGGGCGTCGTGAGCCTGCTGCTGGGCTTCGCCGACCACGCCGCGCTGGTGCTCCGTAGCCTGCGCCTCATCGCCGAGCTGCGCGCGCGCACGGCAGAGCTCGAGCTCGCTCGTGCTCGCGCCGAGACCCTCGCCGAGGAGCGCGCGCGCGAGATCCTGCGCCTCGAGAGCGAGGTGGAGAGCCGACAGCGCGTGCTCGAGCGGCGCCACGACTTCGGCGCGATCATCGGTCGCAGCGCCTCGCTCGAGCGGCTCTTCGACACCCTCGACCGCGTGGTCGACGCGCCGGTCCCCGTGCTCGTCGTCGGTGAGAGCGGCACCGGCAAGGAGCTCGTCGCGCGCGCGCTCCACTACGCAGGGGCGCGGCGCGGCGGCCCCTTCGTGAGCATCAACTGCGGCGCCCTGCCGGCGAGCCTGCTCGAGGCGGAGCTCTTCGGCCACGTGCGCGGAGCCTTCACCGGCGCCGAGCGCGATCGCGAGGGGCTGGTCGTCGCCTCGCGCGGCGGAACGCTCTTCCTCGACGAGCTCGGCGAGCTGCCGCTCGAGCTGCAGGCCAAGCTCCTGCGTGTGCTGCAGGAGCGCGAAGTGAGGCCCGTGGGCAGCGATCGCACGCTGAGCGTCGACTTCCGGCTCGTGACGGCCACGAACCGAGACCTCGCCGCCGAGGTGGCGAAGAAGCGCTTCCGCGAGGATCTCTACTACCGCGTGAGCGTCGTCACCCTGCCCTTGCCGCCGCTCCGCGAGCGGCGCGACGACATCCCGCTGCTCGCCAGGCACTTCGTCGCCGAGGCCGCGCGCAAGCTCGGCGTCAGCCCGCCCGAGCTCTCGGCCCGCGCGATGCGTGCGCTCGTCGCGCACCCGTTCCCGGGCAACGTGCGACAGCTCGAGAACGCGATCCTGCGCGCGGTGGTGCTGGCGGAGTCGGGCACGATCGAGTCGAGCGACCTGGGCCTCGAGGACACCCCGACGCAGCTCGGCCCTCGACGCCGCGCGCCGAGCGAGAGCGACGAACGGCGCGAGCTCGAGGCGGCGCTCCGAGCGAGCGGCTGGAACGCCCGCGAGGCCGCGCGCGCGCTCGGGATCTCGCGCGCCACGCTCTACCGCAAGCTCGAGCGACACCGCATCGAGCGGCCCCGACCCTGAGCGGCGCTCGCCGGCGCTCCGGAGCGGGCCGCCGCAGCTCGCGCCGGGCAGGCTCGTTCACATCGACGGAGCGCTGAAGTAGCTTGCCCGACCATGACGTCTCCCATGGACTCGGGGCTGTACCCGGCGCGCGAGCTCTCGCTCCGCAAGGCCTTCGTCGATCGCTTGCGCTTCTCGCGCGCGAAGAACCCCTCGACGGCCACCGCCTTCGACCGCTTCCAGGCCCTCAGCCTCGCCGTGCGCGACGCGCTCGTCGAGCGCTGGATCCAGACCCAGCGCACCTACTACGACCGGAGCGTCAAGCGCGCCTACTACCTCTCGGCCGAGTTCCTGCTCGGGCGCGCGCTGCGCGCGAACCTCCAGGCCATCGGCGCCCTCGACGACTTCCGCCAGGTGCTCTCGGGCATCGGCGTCGACCTCGACGAGGTCCTCGAGCAGGAGCCCGACGCCGGGCTCGGCAACGGCGGTCTCGGTCGCCTCGCGGCCTGCTTCCTCGAGTCGCTCGCGACGCTCGGCATGCCCGGCCAGGGCTACGGCATCCGCTACGAGTTCGGCATCTTCGAGCAGGCGATCCGCAACGGTCAGCAGGTCGAGCTCGCCGACGAGTGGCTCAAGTTCGGCAACCCCTGGGAGTTCCAACGGCCCGAGTACACGGTGGAGGTCGGCTTCGGCGGGCGCACGCTGCACGTGCCCGACGCGCGCGGAGGCTTCCGCATGATGTGGGATCCTGCCGAGCACGTCGTCGGCGTTCCCTACGACACGCCCGTCGCCGGCTACGACACCTACACGGTGAATACGCTCCGGCTGTGGAGCGCCCGCGCGAGCGAGGAGTTCGACTTCGCGCTCTTCAACTCCGGCGACTACCTGCGCGCGGTGGAGCAGAAGAACGGCTCGGAGGTCATCTCCAAGGTGCTCTACCCGAACGACAGCTTCGAACAGGGCCGCGAGCTGCGCCTCAAGCAAGAGTACTTCTTCGTCGCCTGCTCGATCCGCGACATCATCGTGCGTTACCGCAAGCAGCACGCCGACTTCTCCAACTTCGCCGACAAGGTGGCGATACAGCTGAACGACACGCACCCGGCGATCGCGATCGCCGAGCTCATGCGCCTCTTCGTCGACGAGTTCCTCCTGCCCTGGGAGGAGGCCTGGAAGCAGACGGTCGGCGCCTTCGGGTACACGAACCACACGCTGCTGCCCGAGGCGCTCGAGCGCTGGCCGGCGTCGCTCTTCGCGCGCCTCTTGCCGAGGCACCTCGAGATCATCCAGGAGATCAACCGGCGCTTCTTGCGGGAGGTGCTCGCGCACTTCCCCCACAGCCCGGGGCACACCTCGCGCATGAGCATCATCTCCGAGGGGCCGGAGCGCGAGGTCCGCATGGCCCACCTCGCGGTCGTGGGCTCGCACTCGGTCAACGGCGTCGCGCGCCTGCACTCGGAGCTCGTGAAGGACCAGCTGCTCAAGGACTTCCACGAGCTGTACCCCGAGCGCTTCAACAACAAGACCAACGGCGTCACGCCCCGCCGCTGGCTGCTCGAGTGCAACCCCGCCCTCTCGGAGCTCATCACCGAGCGCGTCGGCGCGGGCTGGGTCACGCACCTCGACCGGCTCTCCGAGCTCGAGGCCCACTTCGACGACGCGGAGCTGCGCACGCGGATCCGCACCATCAAGATGGAGAACAAGCTCGAGCTCGCCTCGACGATCTACGATCTGGTGAAGCTGCGCGTCGATCCGCAGAGCATCTTCGACGTGCAGATCAAGCGCCTGCACGAGTACAAACGCCAGCACCTCGCCGCGCTCTACGCCGCCACGCTCTATCTGCGCGCGCGTCGCGGAGAAGACGTGCACCCGCGCACCTTCATCTTCGGCGCGAAGGCGGCGCCGGGCTACCGCCGCGCGAAGCTCATCATCCAGCTCATCCACGCCATCGCCGACGTCGTGAACGCCGACCGCCGCCAGAGCGCCGTGCGCATGGCATTCCTGCCCAACTACCGGGTGAGCCTCGCCGAGCGCATCATCCCCGCCGCCGACCTCTCCGAGCAGATCTCCACCGCGGGCATGGAGGCCTCCGGCACCGGCAACATGAAGCTCGCCATGAACGGCGCGCTCACGATCGGCACGCTCGACGGGGCGAACATCGAGATCCGAGAGGCCGTCGGAGAGGAGAACTTCTTCCTCTTCGGCCTGACGGCGGAGGAGGTGCTCCAGAAGCGCGCCGAGCGCTTCCGCGGCCAAGACGCCGTGCGCGCCGGCAGCGATCTCGCGGAGGTGCTCTCGCTCATCGACGAGGGCTTCTTCAGCCCCGACGAGCCGGGGCTCTTCCGCGAGCTCGTGGCCGATCTGCGCGGCTACGATCAGTACATGGTGCTCGCCGACTTCGAGGCCTACGACGCGGCCCAGCGTGAGGTCGATGCGGCCTTCCGCCACTCCGACGCGTGGACGAAGAAGGCGCTCGCGAACATCGCCCGCACCGGGCGCTTCTCGAGCGACCGCACGATCCGCGAGTACGCCGAGGAGATCTGGGGCATCGAGCCCTGCTACGTCGACGAGCCGACCGTGCCGAGCCTCATCGCCGACGCCCACCCCGACCTCTCCTGAGCGCGGGGCGCCGTCCGCCCGCCCCGCGGGCTGCACCTTGCGGTCCCGCTCTTCAGGATCCACCTTAGCCCCCATCGCACCCGCATGGCCCCTCCCCCTCCCGGCGACGACGACTTCGAGAACGACGACGAGCGCGAGGGCTCCGTCGACACACGAGAGCGGCCGGCCGTCCAGAAGGCGCGCCGCTTCAAGGTGCTCTTCCACAACGACGACTACACCACCATGGAGTTCGTCGTGCTGGTCCTCGTGCGTTTCTTCCGCAAGTCCGAGACCGAAGCGACGCAGATCATGCTGAGCGTGCACCACAAGGGGTACGGGGTCGCCGGGATCTACCCGCGCGACGTGGCCGAGACGAAGGTCTCACAAGTCGGTGAGTTCGCCCGCGAGCACGGCATGCCCCTGCTCGTCACCTGCGAGCCGGAGTAGGCGAGAGATGCGCATCAGCCCCCAAGTCGAGGTCGCGTTCGGGCTCGCAACCCGCGAGGCCCAGCGTCGCAGGCACGAGTACGTCACGGTCGAGCACCTCTTCTACGCGTTGCTCTTCGACGAGGAGACGAAGGAGGTCGTGCGCCACGCCGGCGGCGACATCGACGCCCTCAAGAAGAAGCTCGAGAAGTTCCTCGACGAGGAGCTCGAGCAGATCCCGGAGGACGAGTACGACGACCCCACGCTTTCACTCGGCTTCCAGCGCGTCGTCGGCCGCGCGGCCATGCACGTGCAGTCGAGCGGCAAGGAGCAGCTCGAGGGGCGCAACGTGCTCGTGGCGCTCTTCGCCGAGCAAGACTCTCCCAGCCTGGGTTTTCTCGCCGAAGACGGCGTCACGCGGCTCGACGTCGTCAACTACATCTCGCACGGCGTCTCGAAGCTCGACGAGCCCTTCGGTGCGCCCGGCGTCGACGAAGGCTCTTCCGAGCAGGGGGCCGAGTCCGGCTCCGGCAAGCAGGCCGACCCACTCGCCGCCTTCGCCACGAACCTGAACGCCGAGGCCGAAGCCGGGCGCATCGATCCGCTCGTCGGGCGCTCGAACGAGGTCGAGCGCGTGATCCACGTGCTCTCGCGCCGTCGCAAGAACAACCCCCTGCTCATCGGCGACGCCGGCGTCGGCAAGACGGCCATCGTCGAGGGCCTCGCGAAGCGCATCGTCGAGGGCGAGGTGCCCGAGGCGCTGCGCGCGCACACGATCTACTCGCTCGACCTCGGCGCGCTCGTCGCCGGCACGCGTTACCGCGGCGACTTCGAGAACCGCCTGAAGGCCGTGCTCAAGGCCCTCGATCAGAAGCCGCACTCGGTGCTGTTCATCGACGAGATCCACACGATCATCGGCGCCGGCGCGGGCCAGGGCACGATGGACGCCTCCAACCTGCTCAAGCCCGCGCTCGCCTCGGGCAAGCTGCGCTGCATCGGCGCGACCACCTTCGAGGAGTTCCGCGGCCACCTCGACAAGGACTCCGCGCTCGCGCGCCGCTTCCAGAAGATCGAGATCGGCGAGCCCAGCGTCGACGAGACGCGCCGCATCCTCGAGGGGCTGCGCGCGCGCTACGAGGAGTTCCACGGCATCAGCTACGCCGACGCCGCGCTCGACGCCGCGGCGCAGCTCGCGGCGCGCTACCTGCGCGACAAGAAGCTGCCCGACAAGGCCATCGATCTGCTCGACGAGTCGGGCGCCGCCGCGAAGCTCGCCCACGGCGCCGGGTACACGGTGACCGAAGCCGACGTGGAGGCCATCGTCGCGAAGATGGCGCAGATCCCACCGAAGCAGGTGTCGACGAACGACAAGGCCTCGCTGAAGAACCTCGAGGAGCAGCTCGGTCAGGCCGTGTTCGGCCAGCCGGGGGCCGTTCGCGCGGTGGCGAGCGCGATCAAGCTCTCCCGCGCGGGCCTGCGTAGCCCCGACAAACCCATCGGGAGCTTCCTCTTCACCGGCCCCACCGGCGTGGGCAAGACGGAGCTCGCCAAGCAGCTCGCCAAGCAGCTCGGCATCGCGTTCCTGCGCTTCGACATGAGCGAATACCAGGAGCGCCACACGGTCTCGAGGCTCATCGGCGCACCTCCGGGCTACGTCGGCTACGACCGCGGCGGCCTGCTCACCGAGGCCGTGGCCAAGAGCCCGCACGCGGTGCTCCTGCTCGACGAGATCGAGAAGGCCCACCCCGACATCTTCCAGGTGCTGCTCCAGGTGATGGACCACGGCACGCTCACCGACAACGACGGCAAGAAGGCCGACTTCCGGCACGTGGTGTTCATCATGACGAGCAACGTCGGCGCTCGCGATCTGCAGCAGGCCCGCGTCGGCTTCGGCGATCGCGGCAGCGCAGGCGACGACGACCGCGCCTACAAGAACACCTTCAGCCCCGAATTCCGCAACCGCCTCGACGCGCGCGTGCGCTTCGAGCCGCTCGATCGACGTGTGATGGGGAACATCGTCGACAAGTTCCTGCGTGAGCTCTCGGCGCTGCTCGCCGACCGCAAGGTCGCGATCGAGGTGAGCGAAGCGGCGCGCGCCTACCTGGCCGAGCGCGGCTACGATCCGCTCTTCGGCGCCCGGCCGCTCGCGCGCGTCATCGACGACGAGATCAAGCGCAAGCTCACCGACGCGATCCTCTTCGGTGAGCTCGAGCACGGCGGCATCGCGCACGTCGAGCTGCCCCCTGAAGAGGGCGAGGCGCCCGCCGGCGAGGCCCGGAAGGACGAGGATGACGCACCCTCGCGGCTGCTCTTCCGCTACGAAGCCACGCCCGCGGACGCGGCGGAGCCGAGCCCGGGTGAGCCCAGCCCGGCCGACGCGAGCTCCGCGGCGGCCCGGGCGGTCAGTTGAGCGTGTAGGGCAGCGCCAGATCGAAGCGCGCGATCGCGGCGTCGAAGCTGCGGCCGCTCTGATCGCGCATCTGGTAGCTGCCGTGCATGCTGCCGCGTGGCGTCTCGAGGATGCAGCCGCTCGTGTACTCGAAGCTCTGCCCCGGCCTCAGCACCGGCTGTT
Source organism: uncultured Polyangiaceae bacterium (assembly GCA_938004785.1). GTDB lineage: Bacteria > Myxococcota_A > Polyangia > Polyangiales > Polyangiaceae > CALKVW01. The sequence continues at coordinate 1,491 of CALKVW010000282.1, read as the reverse complement.
GCCCGACGACCCCCGGCCCGCGCACCTCTTCGACCTTGCCTCGGCCGTCGGTGATGACCCAGTGCCGGCTCTCGAGCTGCGCGGTGAGCTCGCCACGGTTCTCGATCTTCACCGTGTAGGCGAAGAAGTACCGCTTCTGTTGGGGCCTCGACTGCTGCGGCACGTACTGGGTCGTGACGGTGATCTGGATGCCCTCGGTCGTTGCGGTCGACACGCGCTGTCTCGTGCCACGGTGCCGAGGGGCCAGCAAGTACGCAGCCCGAGCAGCTCGCCTTGACAGGCTCGAAGCTCGTCCGCAGCTTGCCGCCCATGTCCGCTCGAGCCGCGCTGGTCGCGCCGCTTCCCTTCCTCGGCTCGGCCCAGAGCTTCCACTTCGCGGGCGATCGCCCCCCGGCCCCGCCGGCCTTCGCCGAGGGCGGCAGCGGGGGCGCTGCGCCTGCCGGTGGGGAGGGCCCGCTGGGTGACGGCGCGGGTCCGCGGGGCGACGGCGCGGGTCCGCGGGGCGACGGCGCGGGCTCGCCGCTCGTCGAGATCGGCCCCTTCGCCACCGAGCGCGGTCTGCGCGAGGCCGCGCTCGTGCTGCGCAGCATGTCGATCCCCCACCAGGTCGGCTACGCAGCCGCAGGCGGCGTGCTCGTCGTGCACGAGCGTCACCGCGCCCGCGCGGTCGACGCCTTGCGCCGCTATGGCGAGGAGAACCGCGACTGGCCGCCGCGGCGCGCCGCCGAGCGCCCGCGCTACGCAGGCTGGTCGCTCGTGGTGCTCGCCTTCGCCGTGCTGCTCGGCTTCGCCTTCGTCACCGGGCCGTCCAAGGCCCCCTCCGGGCGCTGGTTCCAGGAGGGCGCGAGCGTCGCCTCGCTCGTGCTCTCGAGCGAGCCCTTCCGCGCGGTCACGGCGCTCACGCTACACGCCGACAGCGAGCACGTGCTCGCGAACTTCCTCTCCGGCTCGCTCTTCGGTCGGCTCAGCGAGCGTCGCCTCGGTCCGGGCGGCGCCCTCTTCGGCATCGTCGCGGCCGGTTCGCTCGGCAACCTCGCCAACGCCGCGTTCTACGTGCTGCGTGGCGAGGGGCACGCCTCGATCGGCGCCTCCACGGCGGTCTTCGGCGCGGTGGGCCTGCTCGCCGCCACCGAGGTCGCGCTGCGCCTCAAGCGCCGGCGCGAGCGGAGCGAAGGCCGAGCTTCCGTGCGGGCGCCCGAGCCGTGGCGTCTGCAAGAGGTGATGGTCCCCATCGTCGGCGGCCTCGCGCTGCTCGGCACGCTCGGCGCGAGCCCCAACACCGACGTCTGGGCGCACGCCTGGGGGCTCGTCGGCGGCCTCGTGATCGGCGGCGTAGCGGCCTTGGTGATCCGCTGGGACCGCCCGCTCTCGCTGCCCCGACAGCTCGGGCTCGGCGCCGCGGCGCTCTCGCTCGTCTTCGGCTCGTGGGGCGCCGCCCTGCTGAGCTGATCCTGCTGAGCTGATCCTGCTGAGCTGATCCTGCTGAGCTGA
>CALKVW010000281.1 GCA_938004785.1 uncultured Polyangiaceae bacterium | reverse complement strand
GCGCACCACCGCCGTAGAGCGACTGGAGCTGCTCCATGCTCGGGAGCACGCCGCCGGGGCCGTCGAGCTTGAAGTCCTTGGGCAGCTCGATGAGGCCGCCGAGGGTCATCACCTCCTGCACCCGCGAGCCCACCTGGTCTTGCACGTAGCCCGTGAAGGACTGGAGCAGCTTGTCGCCACCGTAGAGCGACTCGAGCTGCTCCATGCTCGGCAAGAGGCCGCCCGGGCCGTCGAGCTTGAAGCCCTCCGGCAGCTCGACGATGCCGCCGAGCTTCATCATCTCCTGCACCTTCGGCCCGATCGACTTCTGCAGCGACTCGAGCACCGTCTTCTTCGAAGCCTCGGGCAGGCCCTCGAGCAGCGCCTTCGCGCCCTCCTCGAAGCTGCCCCAGCCGGCCTTGAGCGCGCCCGAGAGCCCCTCCTCCTTGAACGCAGCCTTGGCCTTGTCGAGCGCGGCCTTCGCGAGGTCCTTGCCGGCGTCCTGGAGCTGCTTCTGCAGCGCCTTCTGGGCGGGCGCGAGCAGGTTCTTCTTCGGGTCGTCGAGGATGCCCTTCAGACCGTCGGCCGCGGCCTTGATGTCGGCGAGCGGCTTCGCGAAGAGCTGCTTCGGATCCTTCAGGATCTGCTCGACCGACTTGACGTCCTCCTTGATCTTGCCCAGCAGGCCATCGAAGGGGTTCTTGAGCTGCGCCTTGATCGCGGCGATGGGGTTGAGGCTCGCGAGCGCGTCCTTCGCCATCTTCTTGAAGTCGGGGATCTTGATGCTGCCCACGACGCTGAGCCGCACGACGCCGACCTTCTCCGACTCGCCCTTGGTCGAGGCGAGCTGCAGCCCCGCGTCGATCTTCACCGTCTCGCTGCCGGCGACGAAGACGTCGCGGTTGCCGCCGACCTTGAGCTCGCTCGTCGCTCCGTAGTCGTGCGAGTCGTTCCCGCCGATCGTCACGAACTGGCTGCCGTGGATCTCGCGCTTGAACTGGTTCGTGACCTCGTGGGTCTCGTTGTGGCCGACCTTCTCGGACTTGTCGTTCTTGACGAGACCGTCGAAGTCCTTCTCGGCGCGGAAGGCCATGAGCTGGGAGCCACCCGAGTCGTCCATCTTGATCTCGCTGAAGCCACCCGTCGCGGGCGAGCTCGGCGTCTTGATGGACATCGTGTTCTTGTTCGACGGGAGCCCGTAGGTCGGCAGCATCTGACCGTTGATGGTGCGACCGAGCCCCATGGGGCGATCGGGGTCGCCATCGACGTAGCCGACCATCACCTCCCAGCCGCTGCGGGCGATCACCATCGAGCTGGAGGTCTCCTGCATGAGGCGCATCCAGCGGGAGTCTTCGTCGGTGCCCTTCGCCTCGCGATCCCAGTGGAGCTGGGCGCGGAAACGGCCGTACTCGTCGGTGTGGATCTCCTCGCCCGCGGGGCCGCGCACCACGGCGGTGTGCGAGCCCGAGATCGTGGGACGAGGCGTCTTCGGCATGGGGCGGAAGGGCACGTCGAGCGGCATCGCGCGGAAGCGGTTCTCGTAGGTGCTGCCGCCGCCCGCGTCGGCCTGGCCCTCGGCGAAGGCGCCGATGCGCGCGTAGTGCTCGACGTGCACCACGAGGTACTCCCCGGCGAAGGGGATCGCGGCCAGGCCGGCGACGGCGAAGCCCTTGCCCGGCGCGAAGCCCGTCTCGTTGCCCTTGCCGTCGAGATAGCGCGCCTGCGCGCGGTAGGCGTCACAGCGGAGCCGCGCGATGCGCTGGCCCTGCCCGATCTCGCGGTAGCCCGCCGGGAACTCGTAGATCTCGAGCTCCCGCTCCGCCTCGCCGCGCGCGTTCTCGCGCAGCGTGGTGAGTGGCTTCTTCCAGTTGTAGTCGGCCGCGGTAACGGAGCCGGTCACGAGCCTGCGCCCGCGCGAGAGCGCGTGCAGCCCGGTGTCGCCGCGCGCCATGCCGTCGGCGGCCTCGATGAGCTCGTAGGGCGCGCCCTCGCGCAGCCGCTCGGAGCTCTTCGACTCGTCGGCGAAGACCACCGTGCCGTCGTCGTCGACGAAGTAGTAGATGCCCTCGAACTCCATCAAGCGCTCGATGAAGGCGAGCTTCGTCTCGCGGTACTGCGCGGTGTACTTGCGGACGGCGAGCTTCTGCGTGATGCGAAACTCGTGCGCGATGTGCTGCTCGTCGAGGATCTTCGAGACGATCGCCTGCGCGCTCATGTTGCGGAACTTGCGCGTGTCGAGCGCGAGCGAGAGCGGCCAGAGAGGATCGTGTAGTTTGAGCACGAAGCGGAAGGCGCTGTCCTTGTGCTCGACGAAGCGCGCCTCTCCGAGGCGGAGCTTCCAGCCGCGAGACTTGAGCGGCAGGCGCGTCGCCGTGTGCACCTCCTCGACCGAGAGGCTGCAGATCTCGAGCAGCTTCGACGACCAGTCGAGATCCTCGTGCGCCGCGATCTCGACCTCGGCGTAGGTGCGCTCGCTCAGCCCCTCGACGAGGCGGAGCTGCACGACCTCGAAGTGCCCGAGCTCGGGGATCTCGAGGCGGGACTCGAGGCTCGACTTGGTGACATCGATCTGCGTTCCATCCGCCATGGGGCTACCTCTGCTGCGTGGGTCTCGAGGTGTCTGTGGGCTCCGGAGCGGCGGCGCCGCCTGGGGCCGGGAGGATCAGTACGGCGAAGATCAGTTGAGCCGGAGCATGCGGCCGACGATCTTGTGCACGCCGCTGGCGCGCGAGACGATGCGATCCGCGAAGGACTCGATCTCGCCCGCCGCGCGCAGCACGACGCGCGCGGTCTTCGAGCTGAGCGACACCTCCTCGCCCTCGATCTCGACGCGCTCCGCCGTGAGGCGGATGCGCGCGGCACGCAGATCGACGTCGTCGACGCGATCGCTGCCGAGCGCGGGCTGCGTGCGCAGCGCGCCGACGACCCAGGCCTCGCCGCCCGAGATCTCGACGAGCACGACCTCCGAGCGCGCGAGCGCGGAGACGAGCACTTCGGGGTGCACGGCCGCGTCGCGCCTCGCGTGCACGCGCAGGCCGCGCAGCTCGAGCTCGAGCGCGTCGCCCGCACCGATCGAGACCACCCGCGCAGTACGGAGCCCCTCGAGCTCCGCCTCGACCACGACCGCAGCGCGCGCCTCGCGTTGGATCGAGACGACCTCTGCGTTCTCGCCGCCGTGCGCCCGACGCTTCTTCGCCACCGACATGCCCGTCTCCTCCGCTACGCCGGGCGCACCACGCGCCAGCATCACGATGCTACGGAGGCTCCGGCACGGGTGTCGAGCACGACGGAGGCCACACCCCTGACTTTTCTCGAATCGCTTCGGCACCTTACACGTCATCCAAGCAACCACGGTGGCTGCTCGTGTCGGCGTGCGCCCACCTCGACGCCTGCCGACCTTGGAGCGCCCACCTCGGCTCCGGTACCTGGTCCTTGACCCTCGCGGAGCAGGCGCGCGACGCTCCGCGGCGTGAGGCCGCTGGAAATTCTCGTCACCGGCTACGGCGCCCGAGGACATCTCGGGCTGGGCGCCCTCCAGGTGGCGATGAACGCACGCGCGCGGCAGCTCGAGCCTCGCGGAACGCGCTTCGTCGACACCCGCGGCCAAGAGGCCGCGCTGGCCTTGGCGGCCTGGTTGCCGGCCGAGATGCCGCTCGTCGAGCGCATGGTCGAGCTCGCCGCCGGCGCGCTCCGCGAGGCCGCAGGCCCCGAGCCGAAGCCGGCTCCGCTCTGGCTGGCGCTGCCCGACGAAGGCCGCCCCGATCTCGAAGGGGCCCGGGCGACGGGCTTCCTCGAGCGCGTCGCGGCGCGCGCCGCGTTGCCGATCGATCTCGCTCGCTCGAGGGTCTCGTGGCGAGGGCACACCGGCGTCGCGGTGGCGCTCGCGGAGGCGAGCGACGCCCTCCGCCCGGGTGAGGGGCCGATCTACGTCGTCGGCGTCGACTCGCCGGCGAGCCAAGCCACGGTCCTGCATCTCGACGAGCGTGGGCAGTTCTGTCGCGACGACAGCGAGAAGGGGCGCGTCGCCACCGAGGCCGCGGCGGCCCTCACGATCACCAAGCGTGCGCGCGCGCGCCGTGACCTCGGGCTCGCCTCGGTGCGCGCGGTCGAGCTCGAGGAGGCCACGAGCCCGCGCGGCGCCTCGCTGGCGCGCCTCATCCGTAGGATGGCGCCGCTGGTACCGAGCCGACCGGCGTGGCTCCTGCCGGATGGCAACGGCGAGGACGAGCGCGCGAAGGGCTGGGGGCTCGCGTACACGGCCGCGCAGGACGCGCTCGACGAGCTCGAGGTCGACGACTTCATCAGCCTCACCGGTGACACCGGCGCGGCGACGGGCGCCCTGCTCTCGGTGCTCGCGATCGTCTACGCGAAGACCGGCGCCGCCCGCGTGCGCTCGGCGCTGCTCTGTCAGGAGAGCGACGCGCTCGACACCGCCGGCATCCTGCTCGATCTGCCCGAGCCGAACGGCCCCTTCCGCGCGAGCGTGGCCGCCGCGGAGGACCACCTCGTCGCGACTCCCCGCCGGAGCGAGTCCGAGCCGAGCGGCGCGGAGCGTGCGCAGCTCGAACGCGTGGCGCGCAGCTGCCTCGAAGACGTGGGCAGCATGGGGCTCTTGCTCGCGCCCGAGCCGGTCGAAGGGGTCGCCAACCCGGAGGCCTTCGGGCAGCGCCTGCTCGACGCCTACGACGCGCTCGCCGCGCTCGGCACGCCCTGCCCCGGCGTCGCACACCACCCGGACGTGCCAGGCCTCGTCGAGCGGTACCTGGGCGAGGTCCTTCCACCCGATCCGGCGCGACGCTTCGCCGCGAGCTTCGTGCGGGCTCACCTCCGCGCAGACCCCCGCGGGCGAGGCCCGAGACCACGGCGCGCGCGCTGACCCGACGCGTCGCCACGTTGCTGCTGCAATGAGCTGAGTCGGCCCCGAGCGCCGCGCCGCGAACTTGCCGGAGGCGCCGCGGAGCGCTAGGAGCGGTCCCGCATGCGCGCGCGCCATCGAAGCTTGATCGCGCTCGTGCTCGCCGCTTGCGGCGGGCGGGGCGACGCCCCCGAGGCCGAAGCGACGGCGCCGCCGCCGTCGAGCTCGGCGAGCGCGTCCGTGGCCGCGCTCGGGAGCGCCTCCGGAGGCACGACCACGACCACGACCGCGGACGCGGCGGCCGCGCCGGTGTCGAGCTCGACGCCGCTCGTCGCGCTCGACGGCGCGACGCGCGCGCCTCTGCCGGTGCCGAGCGAGGGGCCGAGGCTCGCGGCTCGAGGGATCAGCGTACCGGTACGCGACCAACCCGAGCCCGAGGCGAAGATCGTGGGCTGGCTGCGCGCAGGGGCGATCGTGGCTCGCTCGGCCGAGCCCGCCGGCAAGGCCGGCTGCAAGGGTGGTTGGTACTCCATCGATCCGGCGGGTTACGTCTGCGTCGACGAGAAGGCCACGCTCGATCTGGACGACCCGATCGTCCGAGCGAGCTCGCGCCGCCCGGACCGCAGCCAGAAGCTGCCCTACATGTACGGCACGGTCACGCGCGGCGGCCCGGTCTACGGCCGCATCCCGACGGCCGAGGACCTCTCGAAGTTCGAGCCGAGCCTCCGAGGCCACATCGACAAGTGGAGGCGCGACGAAGTGAGCGGCGCCGGATACGGGCTCGACGTGTGGTTCAAGTGGAAGGAGCCGCCGAGCTACGGGGCCTGGGAGGCGTGGGAGGAGAAGCTCAGCGACCCGGAGCTGCCGTGGTTCCTGAGAGACCACGCCTTCGTGCCGGACCTCAGCGGCGCGGTGAAGAAGGCCGAAGGCTCGGCGAAGATCGGGCAGGTCGACCGCCGTCAGGGCGCGGCCTTCGTCGACAGCGTGCTCGTCGAGGGCCGCCGCTACAACGTCACGACCGATCTGCGCGTCGTGCCCGCCGATCGCTACCGGCCGATCCGCGGCTCGGACTACGTCGGCGTGCGCATCGGGGTCGACGTGAAGATGCCCTTCGCGCTCGTCAGGCGCCCCGGCGGGAAGAAGTGGACCCTGCCGGCGAAGGGCAAGCGCGTCGAGGCGGGTGAGTTGCCGTGGCGTGCGGCGCTCCAGCTCACCGGCAAACAGAAGTTCGCCGACGGGCTGCTCCACTACGAGCTCGAGGACGGCAGCTGGGTCGACGACCGGCACGCCTCGCGCATCGACCCCGCGAAGAAGATGCCGAAGTGGGGCAAGAACGGCGAGAAATGGCTCGACGTGAACATCACCAAGCAGGTCTTGGTCGCCTACGACGGCGAGACGCCCGTGTACGCCACGCTCGTGTCGACGGGCGAGAGCGGGCTCGACGACGAGGGGGGGCGCTCCACGAAGAAGGGCATCTTCAGGATCCACACCAAACACGTGTCCGCCACGATGGACTCGGACGTGGTCGGCGAGGAGTTCGAGCTGCGCGACGTGCCCTACGTGCAGTACTTCGAGGGCGGCTACGCGCTGCACGCGGCCTACTGGCACGACTCCTTCGGCAGGCCGAAGAGCCACGGCTGCATCAACCTCTCGCCCGAAGACGCCAGGCGCCTCTTCCACTTCACCGAGCCGAGCGTGCCGGACCACTGGCACGGCGCCGCGCGGGCGCTCACCGGCACGGTCATCTTCGTGCACCCCTGAGCGGGTGATCCGCGCCGCGCGCCGCGTGGGCCCCCTTTGTTGCCCCGAGCGACCTCGCTTTGCCATGGTCCCGGCGTGATCGACGATCCCCGCACGACGAGACGCAGCTTCCTGGGCCTGGGCCTCGGCGCGCTCGCCGGCTTCGCGGGCCTCGACGAGGCTCGCGCCTCGGGCGACGAGCTCGAGCTCGGGCGCGTCGACGCCGTGGGCGGCGTCGTGCGTGCGCCGAGCCGCTCGGGCCGCTCGGTCGGGCTCGTGCTCGATCCGAAGCTGCAGCGCGAGGCCGATCGCCTGCTCGACGCCTCGAAGGCACCCTCCGGAGCGATCGCGGTGGCCGACGCGCGGACCGGGCGCATGCTCGCCTGGGCCACGCGTGGCCCGGAGGGCGATCTCGTGAGGCGCGCGCGCTACCCCGGCGCCAGCCTGTTCAAGATCGTGACCGCCGCGGCGCTGCTGGAGAAGGGCGCGATCAAACCAGGCGACACGGTGTGCTTCAGCGGGGGCGAGAGCCGCCTGCGAGAAGAGGACGTGCGCCCCGGGTGCCACTCGGGCGACGCGCGCACGCGCTTCGACGCGGCGCTCGGCAAGAGCATCAACGGCGTGTTCGGACGCCTCGCGCTCGCGAAGCTCAGCGCCGCCGAGCTCGACGCGATGGCCCAGAAGCTCGGCGTCGGACTCGCGCCTCCCATCGACGTCGACGCGGACCGGACACGCATCGTGATCCCGCAGGACGGCCTGGGGCTCGCGCGCGCGGCCGCCGGCTTCGGTGAGGCGCGCATGAGCGTGCTCGGGGCGCTGCACTTGCTGCACACGATCGCGAACGGCGGAGAGCGGATCGCGCTCAGGCTCGTCGGCGCCCCCGACTCGGTGGTGCGGACCAGCCTGGGGCAGGCGCTGAGCCCCACGACGAGCGACGCGCTCAGGCGCATGCTCGAGAAGGGTGTGCGCTCGGGCACGAGCGCGAAGGCCTTCCGCAGGCTGCCCGACAGGCCGAGCTACGCGGCCGCGGGCAAGACCGGCACCCTGATGGTGAGCCAGCCGAACAAACGCCTGGTCTCGTGGTTCGCGGGCTTCGCGCCCTCGAAGGAGCCCGAGCTCGTCGTGTGCGTGCTGCTCGCCAACGACGAGCGCTGGTGGCGCAAGGCCAACGAGGTGGCGCGCGACATGCTCGACGCACACTTCGGCTCGCGCCCGCGTCGCGTGGCGAAGCGCCGCTGAGTCGAGGAGGCCTGCGCCTCGAGGGGCGCTACTTGCCGCTGAAGCCCGGGCCGATGTAGACGCCGCCGCCGGTGCCTCCGCCCTCGCAGTCGCTCGCCATGATGAAGAGCAGGAGGAAGGCGATGATCACGATCCAGGTGATCGCGGTGCCGCAGCCCGAGCCCGAGCTCGTTCCGGCGAAGGCCGAGGGCGAAGGCGGCGGCGCGATGCCGAAGGCCTGGCCGATCTCCTGGGGCGTGAGCGGCTCGCAGAAGGAGGTGTTGATCTCCTTCGCGTCGCGCTCGACGCTCACGATGCCACCAGGCCCCTGGTACTCGGTCGCCTCGACGCTCTCGCCGATCTCGACCTTCCAGTAGAACTCGCCGACGACGTACTCGACGTCGGCGCGCACGCTCTGCTTGAAGACGTAGGCCGCGCCGCGGAAGCTCGCGCTCATGCCGGCGGTCTGCACCTCACCCGGCCCGAGCGGCCGCACGAGCTGCCACTTGCCGTCTTCCTCCATGAGCCAGAGGTAGCCGACGCTCGGACCCGCATAGAGCAGGTACTCCCGCCACCTGTAGCGCTCGCCCTCGACCGTGGTGCCACGGATCACGAAGCCGATGCAGATGACCCGCATCTGCCGGAGCGTGCCCTCCTGCCCGAGCGGGATGTACGGCTCGACGGGCGGGCGCGGCGCCTGGCCGAGCGCACGCAACGCGCCTTGGTTCACGTCGCTCACCGTGCCGCAGTACCGGCACACGATGCGCTCGGTGCTGCCCGGCGTGACGAGCGGCAGCGAGCCGCCGCAGTTCGGGCAGGTGCACGCGGCGACTTCGGCCTTGGCGGCCTCGAGCGGCTGGCCCGAGTCGAGCCTGAAGGTCGCGGGATCGAACTGCCTGCCGAGGTAGAGCTTCGGCCCCACGGTGACGCCGTCGCCGTAGTCGAAGGTGCCGAAGACCCCGCCGGCCGCGCCGAAGTCGGCGTAGGGCGACATGCCCCCGGGCGGCATCACGCTGGGCAGCTCGCCCTCGGCGCTCACGACGCGGCGGCGTCCGACCTCGGCGACCGTGACCTGCCCGGCAGGCTGGACGGCGACCGTGAGGCCCGGGCGCAGCGCGCCGAGCGGCGGCAGCTGGGGCGTCGGCACGACCTCCTGCGTCGCGTACCAACGACCCTGCGCGTAGGCGACCCAGGTCCCGTCACCGCGCTCCGGGAAGCCGACGTAGAACTCCTGCCAGGGCGCGGAGGCCGCGCCGACACGATCGAGCTGCACGCGGCCCTCGACCTCGAAGCGCCGACCGTTCCAGGTGCCCGTCGCGCCGACCTGGAGCGGCGACGGGATCTCCACGAGATCGGCGACGTGGCCGACGCGCGCGAGGCCGCGATCGGTGCGCGCCACGAGGAAACGGCAGTACTTGCAGACCTGAGCGCGCGCCCCGGCGAGCTTGAAGGTCATGGGCGCGCCACAATTGGGGCACGGCGCCTGACGATCGAAGGGCGAGGCCTGGCTCACGGCGCGCGATGGTACAGGGCAAGCGGGAGGTCTGCCACCTCAGGTCGTCCGTGATATTCGGTTCGCCCATGGCCGTCGCCGAGCGACTCGTCTCACCGGCGCTCTACGTCTCGGTGTTCGTCATCGCGACGAGCGGCCTCGTGTACCAGCTCTTGAGCGGCACGCTCGCGAGCTACGTGCTCGGCGACAGCGTCGCGCAGTTCAGCTTCGTCATCGGCCTCTACCTCTTCGCGATGGGCATCGGCTCATGGCTGAGCAAGTTCATCGAGCGCGATCTGCTCGTGCGTTTCATCGAGATCGAGCTCGGCCTCGCGATCGCCGGCGGGCTGTCGGCGCCCTTGCTCTTCAAGATCTACGCGGCCGCGGGCGCCTTCAAGGTCGCGCTCTACGGAATGGTCGCGATCATCGGCACGCTCGTCGGTCTCGAGATCCCGCTGCTCATCCGGCTGCTCGAGTTCTCGCTGCGCCTCAAGGACCTCGTCGCGCGCGTGCTCACGCTCGACTACGTGGGCGCGCTCGTCGGAAGCGTGCTGTTCCCCTCGATCCTGCTGCCCAAGCTCGGCATCCACCTCACGAGCGTGGCCTTCGGCATGCTGAACGCCTCGGTCGCGCTCATCGGCACGATGCTCTTCCCGCTCCCGCCCGGCACCGCCCTGCGCCTGCGCCTCTCGTGCTTCGCGGCGCTCGGCTCGCTGCTCTTCGTGGGCCTCGCGCTCGGCGACGTCGTGCGCGCCAGCGAGCAGAGCTACTTCGGCTCGCCGATCGTCTACACGGCGCAGTCTCCCTACCAGCGCGTCGTGATGACGCGCTCCGCGCGCACCACGCGGCTCTTCCTCAACGGCAACCTGCAGTTCAGCTCCGACGACGAGCACCGCTACCACGAGGCGCTCGTGCACCCTGCCGTCGCCGCGCTCGGCGCGCCCCCTCGCCGCGTGCTCGTGCTCGGCGGCGGCGACGGCCTCGCGGTGCGGGAGCTGCTCCGCTACCCGGAGATCGAGCGCATCACGCTCGTCGACCTCGATCAGGCGGTGACGGATCTCTTCCGCGATCACGAGCTCGGCCGTGAGCTCAACGGCGGCTCGCTCGCCGACCCGCGGGTGGAGATCCACAACGCCGACGCGTTCCTCTTCCTCGAGGCCTCGAAGGAGAGCTTCGATCTGGCGGTCGTCGACTTCCCCGATCCGGGCAACTACGCGGTCGGCAAGCTCTACACGGACAGCTTCTACCTCTTGCTGCGCGAGCGGCTCGGCGTGCGCGGCCTCGCCGTGGTGCAGGCCACCTCACCCGCCTTCGCGCGCAACACCTACTGGTCGATCATCGCCACGATCGAGTCCGCGGGCTTTCGCACGGTGCCCTACCACGCCTACGTGCCGAGCTTCGGTGACTGGGGCTTCGTGCTCGCCGGTGGCCCGGGGCTCCTCCAGCCCACGAAGCTCGCGCTCTCCACCGAGGCGCTGCGTTTCCTCGACGAAGCGACGCTCGCGCAGCTCTTCGTCTTCCCGAAGGACAGCGCGCGCCCGGAGGGCACGGTGATCAGCCGTCTCAACGATCAGAAGCTCGTCCCGCTCTACACGACCGAGTGGGGGGACTGGGCGAGGTGAGCTCGCGCCGCGCCTTCCTGCAGCTCGTCGGCGGCAGCTTCGTGCTCGGGCAGCTCGCCCCACCGCCCCGGAACATCGCCGGCGCGCGCCTCGGAGCCTCTCACGAGGTCGGGCACCGGCTGCTCGGTTCGACCGGCAGCGCGGTCGGCGCGCCCGACGAAGACGAGCGCTGCGACGTGGCGATCGTGGGGGGCGGCGTGAGCGGCCTCTCCGCCGCGTGGCGGCTCGGTGGGCGTGGGCTCGACGTGCGCGTCTACGAGCTCGAGCCCTTCGTCGGAGGCACGAGCAGCTCGAGCGACGACGGCGTGGTGCCTCACCCCTGGGGCGCACACTACCTGCCCGCCCCGAACCTCGAGGCCCGCCCCGCCCTGCGCCTGCTCGAGTCGATGGGCGTGCTGCTCGGCTGGGACGCCGCAGGGCGGCCGCGCTTCGACCCTCGCGTGCTCTGCCACGCTCCCGAGGAGCGCCTGTTCTACCGAGGCGCGTGGCACCCCGGGCTCGCGCCTCGCGAGGCGCTCGAAGAGGAAGAGCTCGCGGAGCTCGGCCGCTTCTCCGACGAGGTCGACGCCCTGCTGGAGCGGCGCGGCAGCGATGGTCGCTACTACTTCCAGATCCCGGTCGCGCTCTCCTCGCGCGACCCTGAGGCGCTCGCCCTGGATCGCAAGACGATGGCCGCATGGCTCGACGAACGGGGCTACGTCACGCCCTTTCTGCGCTGGTACGTGCGCTACGCGACGCTCGACGACTTCGGCGCCGATCCCGAGGACGTCTCGGCCTGGGCTGGCCTGCACTACTTCGCCTCGCGCAAGCTGAAGACGCCCGAGCTCGAAGCGAGCCGCTACCTCGTGTGGCCCGAGGGCAACGGCAGGCTCGTGCGCGAGCTCGGCGAGCGCAGCGGCGCCAGCTTCCGGACGGGCACGCTCTGCCGCGGCGTCCGCGAAGAGGGGCGCGAGGTCGAGCTCGCGCTCGAGGACGCCGCCACGGGTCGGGCTCGGCGGGTGCGCGCCCGCGCGGCGGTGCTCGCCGTGCCAGCCTTCGTGGCGCGGCGGCTCGTCGAGGCCCCGGAGGGCGTCTTGCCGGTGCGCGAGAGCTCTCCGTGGCTCGTGGCCAACCTGCACGTGCACCGCGACATCGATCCGAACCACCCCTGGGACTCGGTCCTCTTCGGCGCCGCCGGGCTCGGCTACGTGGACGCCTCGCACCAGCTCACGCCTCCACGCCGAGACACGGTGCTGACCTACTTCCGCGCCTACGGCGACGCCGACGTGCGCGCCTCGCGCATCGCGCTGCGCGACGCGAGCTGGGAGTCGCTCGCGCGCTCGGTCTTCGGCGATCTCGCGCCCGCGCACCCGGAGCTCGTCCACGCGACGAGCCGCGTCGATCTGGTGGTCTGGGGCCACGCGATGCCGCGCCCGCGGGTGGGCTTCCTCGGCGCACGACCCTTCGAGGAGCGGAGCCAGCTCGGCGAGCGCACGAGCTACGCACACGTCGACGTCGCGGGGCTCGCGCTCTTCGAAGAGGCGCAGCGGAGCGGCGTACGCGCCGCGGAGGCGCTCGCGGCGCCGCTCGGACTCGAGCTCGGCGAGAGCTGGTGCTGAGGACCTGACGAGTGCCCGAGCGCTCGGCCCTCGCGCCGCGCGACCACCATTCGCTCACGGCTGGCGCGCACGTGGTAGGCTGCCGCCTGCCCCTCGTCCGCCGGGGCGAGACCATGCTCCAAAGCTCCACGCGCCCCCGCCGCCGAGGTCGTCACCGATGAGGGCCCGCTTCGCCGGATGCACCGACGTCGGCCGCGAACGTGAGGTCAACGAAGACGCGCTGCTCGTGCTCGAGGAGTACGCGATGGCCGCGGTCGCCGACGGGCTCGGTGGCCACCAAGGTGGGCAGATCGCGAGCTCGCTCGCCGTGAGCACGCTCGACGACTTCTTCGCCGTCACCGTGCGGCGCGATGCGACCTGGCCCTTCCCCTACGACGAGGCGCTCACGGCGGAGGAGAACTACCTCTGCACCGGCATCCGCCTCGGGAACCGCCGCATCTTCGACCGCGCGCACCGCGGCCTCACCGAGCTCGGCATGGCGACCACCTGCGTCGCCTTCATGCTCGACCGAGCGCTCGGCGAGATCAGCATCGCCAACGTCGGCGACAGCCGCTGCTACCGACTGCGCGCGGGCTCGCTCGTCCAGCTCACGCGCGATCACACGCTCGCGAGCGACGCGGTGCACATGGCGCCGTGGATGACCCAGGACGAGATCGACAAGCTGCCCTCCAACGTGATCACGCGCGCGCTCGGCATCCGAGAGGACGTCGCGGTGGACCTGCACCACGAGCCGGTCGTGGAGGGTGACGTGTACCTGCTCTGCTCCGACGGCCTGCACGGCGTGGTCGACGAGGCAGAGATCGCCAGCATCATCACGAGCGAAGCCGACCTCGACCGCGCCGCAGAGGCGCTCGTCGAGCGCGCCAACGATCTGGGCGGGCCCGACAACATCACGGTCGTCTTGCTGCGCCTCGAGCCGGGCGAAGCGCCCGCGAAGCCCGCCTCGAGCGACGAGCTCTGAAGAGGCAGCGCGGCGCGAGGCGCGGTCGACACGCGCGGTCGACGGGCTAGGCTCGTGAGCATGGGCTGGGTGAAGGTCGCGAGCTACCCCGACGCGACGCTCGCGCACCTCGCGCTGCAGGCGCTCGCGGCCGATGGGATCCGAGGCCGCCTCGCGGACGAGCACACGGCCACGATCGATCCGCTGCTCGGCGGCGCGATCGGAGGCGTGAAGCTCTTGGTGCTCGAAGCTGAGGCCGAGCGCGCGCGGAGCCTGCTCGAGGCGCCGGAGGCCGAGGGCGACGACGCCGACGCCGACGAGCTCTGCTGCCCGGCCTGCGACTCGCCCTACGTGCGGCGCGGGCACGGCGCCTCGGCCCGGCGCTGGGCGCTGCTCGGCCTCGGCCTGCCGCTGCTCTTCCGCGAGCCTCGCTGGGTCTGTGCTCGCTGCGAGAGCGACTTCGACGAGCCCGCGCCACGCGCTCGCGCGGACTACCGCCGCGCGCCAGCGCGTGCAGGAGAGCCGGTGTTCGCCCTGGCGCGTGGCCACGCCGCGAGTGGCGCTGGGGCTGGGCTCGCGGCCGGCGCGCTCGGCTTCTGGATGGGTGTCCCGGAGCTGTTCTGGGCGCTCCCGCTCGCGGGTGCGCTGCTCGGCAACGGCCTCACCCGCACGGTGTGCTCGAAGCCCGGCTGCGGCGCGGCGCTCGGGCCGAAGGACGAGCGCTGCGGCGCCTGCGGAGGGCTCGTGGTCGGCTCGGTCTCGACGCGACGCGAGCACTGGATCCGGCGCGCGGCCTGGAAGCGGGGCGCGGAGCTCGTCGACCGCTGACGCGACGCCGTCAGCGCCCTGACGCGCACGCCCGGCCCCCGGCATGGGGGCGTGCGGGGCCGCACGCTGCGGGTCCGGCAGCGGGCCGGTCGGCCTGCTGCGCGCTGGCATGAGATGGTGCGAACGACGGGAGTTCCCTTGTGTTTACGCGGGTGAGTGGTGGACGCCGAGGCCGCACTCTCAGCCGGCACGCGCCGTGCAGAGCGTCGCCGGCATGAAGCTGTCGCTCTGCTTTCTCGGCTCCGAGGTCGCCCACTTCGAGGCGAAGCGTGCGCCAGCTCGGAGTCTGCCCGCGCTCGATCTCGACGACGACGCCCCCACCTTGCTCATGGCCCGCAGCGCGCTCGCCCCGAAGGCCGTCGCCGAACGCAGACGCGCGGCCACGAACTTCGTACCGAGCGAGCGTGGCACCGCTCAGAGCTTCGCGACGCCGATGCTGCGCGCCGCGCTCGCGGCCGGCACGCGCACCCAGAGCAGGCGTGCGCCCGCGTCGAAGTAGGCTCCGCTCGCCGCGGCCTCGAAGGCCGCGCGATCGGCGTGAAGGACGAGCGGCGCGCCGTCGAGCGTGACCTCGGCCGGCGCAGCCTCGAGGCGTACGCGCAGCACGACGTCGGGCGCACCCGCGCCGAGCGTGAGCTCGATCGCGCTCGCGCTCGCGACGGAGGACAGCTCGAGCGGGCTGTCGTCGTCGAGCAGGGTGACGAAGCTCTCGCTCTCGGGCCCAGGCCACACCGCGAAGCTGAGCGCCCCCGCCGAGGCGCTGGTGCCGAAGCCCGTGACGTCGTCGGCGACGTTCATCGGCAGGATCGCGCCCTCGCGCACGAAGACCGGGATGCGCGTCGGGTCGGAGACGTCGACGTCTTCGAGCAGCTGTCCACCCGCGAGCGCGTCGGCCGAAGGATCGAGCAGCGGGTACCAGGTGGCGCCGTCGGGCAGCTCGACGTCGCGCAGCCCGGTGTCGTCGATGACGGGCGCGACGAGCATCGCGCCGCCGAGCAAGTAGCGGTAGTCGCCAGGCCACTCCGCCTCGACGCCGAGCGGCTCGATCATGCGCACGGGCCCGCCTGCGTAAGCCTGCTCGGCGACCGCGTAGAAGAAGGGCACGAGCTCGTCGTGCAGCTTGGCCCAGAAGCGGTAGTTGGCGACGACCTCCTCGCTCCGCTCCGGGAAGGTCCACGGCGTGATGTTGGCCCGCCCGTGCAGCTGCATGAAGGGCGTGAGCGCGCTCTGCGCCGTCCAGCGCATGAAGTTCACCGGATCGAGCGGGATCTTCACGTTCTCCTCGCCCAGCACGTTGGCGTCGTCGCGATCGAGGTAGCCGCCGAGATCGCTGCCGACGACGACGTAGCCCGCCGCGGCGGAGCGGAAGATGTGGTCGAGCGCGTCGACGAGGCCGACGTAGTCGCGACGGTTGTCGCCCACCCAGGCGACGGGCGCGTGCTCGGGCCTCGCGAAGAAGCGGCCCTCGAAGTCGTAGCTCTTGTCGTAGGGACGCACCATCGTGACGAACTCCTCGAGCCCCACGCGCGCCGCGCCGTAGGCGTAGAAGTCGCGGTAGTAGGCCTCGGAGTACTCCTGGTGGGGCACGGTGCCGGCGTGCGTGCGCACCTCGCTGGTGCGGATGTAGCTCTCGCCGAAGTCGAGCTTGAAGCCGGCGACGCCCAGATCGAAGAGCGGATCCTGCAGCCTGTGCCAGAAGGCGCGTGCGTCCGGGTGGAAGAAGTCGATGCCCGCTCCCCTGCCCTTCCACCAGCCGTAGGTCTCCCCGTCGTTCACGAACCAGCCACAGGCGAGCGGCTCGGCGAAGTTCTCCGCCGGCCCCGAGTAGAAGTCCCCGTTGGGCTCCACGTCGAAGGACAGGTCGTTGATCATCTGCGTGACCCAGAGCACCACGCGCACGTCGCGCGCGCGCAGATCGGCCACCATGTCGCCGAAGTCCGGGTAGCGCTCGGGGTTCGGAACGAAGGTGTTGTAGTTGGTCTCCCAAGGGCTATCGAGCACGACCACGCCCACCGGGATGTCGCGCGCTTCGAAGCCCTCGACGAAGTCGTAGGTGTCGGGGCCGTTCGAGATGTCCTTGGAGATCCAAGGGCGGAAGGCCCAGCGCGGCGTGTGCAAGGGAGGCGGCGCGGCGTCGTCGGCCGCGGTGCGCTCGGGCGCGCACGCGAAGCCCGCACCCGAGCCGCCGCCGCCGGTCGCTCCTGCGCCTCCCGCTCCGGAGTCGTCGCCACATGCGGAGAGCACCGCGAGCGCGGGGAGGAGGGAGAGCAGGGAGGCGTGGGGCGAGACGCGGGTGCGCATGGTCTGAGCGACCATGCCCCGAGCGCGCCGCCATGACCAGGCCTCGAACGGAATCCGAGGGTCGCGAAGGATGCTCGCTCTCGGAGGCGTCGTCAGAAGCGGTAGGTGTCGTCGAGCTGAGCGACCTGGAGCGAGAGCCCATCGAGGCGCGCGCACTCGAGCTCGACCTCACGCTGGAAGATCGGCTTGATGTGGTAGAGCACCGTCGGCAGCGTCGAGAGCGGGCCGAGCTTGCGCAGGTCCGCGGCGAGCGTCGCCGGCGTGTAGTGGCCACTCACGCGGGCGAGCCCGGCCTCGCGGTCCGGGAAGCTCACCTCGCAGAGCAGGGCCTTGAGCCTCGGGGTCTGGCGCAGCACGTCCCACAGCCGGTCGGTGGGGCCGGTGTCACCCGAGTAGGCGAGCGCGCCCTCGTCGGTCTCCACCACGAAGCCCGAGCAGTCGATGGTGTGGTGCACCGCGACGGCGGTGACACGCCGCCCGGCCACCTCGGTCGGGCGCTCCTGGTCGATCTCGAGGAACTCGATCGTGGCGCCCGAGCCGTCGCCGCAGGGGATCTTGCTGAAGTCGGGCCAGAGCGAGTTGTTGAAGAAGTGCGCGCGCAGCGCGTCGAGCGTGGCCTTGGTGCCCGCCACGACGAGCGGCTTGGTGCGCATCTGGCAGCGGTTGTCCGCCAGCGTCGCGAGGTCACGCACGTGATCGAGGTGCGCGTGGCTCACGAGGCAGGCCTCGAGCTTCGCCTGCGCGGCCAGATCCAGCGCGCGCGTCACCGCGCCGGCGTCGATCGCCAAGGTCTCGTCGAGCAGGAAGGAGCTCGCTCTGTGTTTGGGCGTCTCGCCCCCGTGACATCCGACGACGTAGAGCTCCACCGTCCATCGCTCCTCGCAGGGCCCGGCGCGCTGCTTCGCGCGGCGCCCTCCTTCGACTACCGACTGCCTTCCGGCCGAGACCGGCTCGACCTCGAGAGGCCGCAGGCTAGCGCTCCGGAGGATCCGGCGCGAGGCCTCCTTCGTCGCCCCCCGGGCGGATCGACTCACCCGAGGCCCGCGGCGGCCTGGACTCGAGCGCCCCGGGCGCCATCGAGGTGCGGGGCGCGTCGAGGAACTCGACGAAGTCCCTCAGCCTGCCGAGATCGCTCACCACGACGCCGCCCGGGACACGGCGCGCGATGCCCAGGCGATCGACCCTCCTCAGCATGTCCTCGGCGAGCTCCGCCTCCACGTGCACCTCGGCCGCGAGCGAGGCCGCGTCGGTGCGCACGAGGTAGCCCCCGCTCTCGAGCTCCTCGCCGAAGGCCTCGGCGTGCCTGGAGAGCGCCAAGAGCACACGCGCCTTCGGATCGCGGTGGAGCAGGATCTCCACGAGCGTGTCGGCCGAGTCGAGGCGCTTCGCGAGCTTCTTGATGAGGCGGAGCGCGATCTCCGTGTTGCGCGCGACCATCTCCTGCAGCGTGGGTGGGTCGATCACGAGGCAGCGGGCGTCTTCGACGACGGTGGCCGTCGCCGTGCGCGGCTTGCCGTTGAGGATCGCCATCTCGCCGAAGAACTCGCCCGCCCCGAGCACCGCGAGGACCTTCTCGCCGCCCTCGACGTGCTTCGTGATGCGGACGGCCCCCGACTGGATCACGAACATCACCTCCCCACGCTCACCCTCGCGGAAGAGCACCGTGCCGGCCGGGAGCTCTCTTCCGAACCGCGAGCCGAGAGGATCGCTCATGCGTTCGACGAGCATAGCCAGCGCCCAGCGAGGCACGCAAGCGCGCTCCGAGACGCGAGGCTCGGGCGACCGAGGCAGCGCCGCATGGAACGCAGCGAGGCGCCGGGCCGGAGCCTGACGCCTCGCCGAGGGGCACCGACCGGGCCTCGCCGACGCGAGCGCACCGGACCGGAGCGCCGAGCTCACATGTCGAAGTCGCCCATGCCGCCCATGCCGCCCATGCCGCCCATGCCGCCCATGCCGCCCATGCCGCCGCCGCCACCACCGCCGCCGGCCTTCTCCTTCTCCGGCTTGCTCGCGATGAGCGTCTCCGTGGTGAGCATCAGACCCGCGACGCTGGCCGCGTTCGCGAGCGCGTGGTGCACGACCTTCGCCGGGTCGATGACGCCTGCGGCGATGAGGTCCTCGTAGACGCCGGTGCGGGCGTTGTAGCCGAAGGAGCCCGTGCCGTTCAGGACCTTGTCCACGACGATCGAGCCGTCGATGCCCGCGTTGTCCGAGATCTGGCGGATCGGCGCCTCGCAGGACTTGCGGATGATGCGCACGCCGAAGTCGCGTTCGTCGCCGAACTTGAGGCCCTCGAGCGCCTTCGAGGCGCGCAGCAGCGCCACGCCGCCGCCGGGCACGATGCCCTCCTCGACGGCCGCGCGCGTCGCGTGCAGCGCGTCTTCGACGCGGGCCTTCTTCTCCTTCATCTCGGACTCGGTCGCCGCGCCGACCTTGACGACGGCGACGCCGCCCGAGAGCTTCGCGAGGCGCTCCTGGAGCTTCTCGCGATCGTAGTCGCTCGTGGTGTCGGCGATCTGCTTGCGGATCGACTCGCAGCGGCCCTTGATGGCGTTCTTGTCGCCGGCGCCGTCGACGATCGTGGTGTTGTCCTTGTCGATCTCGACGCGCTTGGCGGTGCCCAGATCCTTGAGCGTGGCGGTCTCGAGCTTCTGGCCCAGGTCCTCCATGAAGGGCGTCGCGCCGGTGAGGATCGCGATGTCCTTGAGCATCTCCTTGCGGCGATCACCGAAGCCAGGAGCCTTGACGGCCGCGACCTTGATCGTGCCGCGGATCTTGTTCACCACGAGCGTGGCGAGCGCCTCGCCCTCGAGGTCCTCGGCGAGGATGAGCAGCTCGCGGCCGCCACGCGCCGTCTGCTCGAGCAGCGGGAGCAGATCCTGCATGCTCGCGATCTTCTTTTCGTAGACGAGGATGAGCGGGTTGTTGAGGACCACGCGCATCTTGTCGGTGTCGGTGACGAAGTACGGCG
Source organism: uncultured Polyangiaceae bacterium (assembly GCA_938004785.1). GTDB lineage: Bacteria > Myxococcota_A > Polyangia > Polyangiales > Polyangiaceae > CALKVW01. The sequence goes on along the minus strand of CALKVW010000281.1, from coordinate 13,766 downwards.
AGATGTAGCCGCGGTCGAACTGCATGCCCTCGACGACGTCGAGCTCGGTCGTGAAGGTCTTGTTCTCCTCGACCGTGATCACGCCCTCCTTGCCGACCTTCTCCATGGCCTCGGAGAGGATCTCGCCGATCTGCGTGTCGCCGTTGGCGCTCACGGTGGCGACCTGCGCGATCTGCGCCTTGTCCTTCGTCGGCACGGCCGCCTTCTTCACCTCGCCGAGGATCGCCTCGACCGCCGCGTCGATGCCGCGCTTGAGCGACATCGGGTTGTGGCCGGCCTCGACCAGGCGAAGCCCCTCGCGGTAGATCGACTGCGCGAGCACGGTCGCCGTCGTGGTGCCGTCGCCGGCCTTGTCGCTCGTCTTCGAAGCGACCTCGCGCACCATCTGGGCGCCCATGTTCTCGAGCTTGTTGGGCAGCTCGATCTCCTTCGCCACGGTCACGCCGTCCTTCGTGATGACGGGCGAGCCCCAGCTCTTCTCGATGATGACGTTGCGACCCTTGGGGCCGAGCGTGACCTTCACGGCATCGGCGAGGGCGTCGACGCCTCGGAGGACGGAGTTGCGGGCGCTGCGGCTGAAGACGATTTGCTTGGCGGACATGGTTCAGTCACCTCGGGAGGGTGGCGAGCCTCGTTGGAGGCCGCCGAAAGACTCGGGGGTACACCGCGCTCGAGCGGCGCTCCGGGCGGAGCCCGGGCGGCTCGTTCGGCGATGCGACGACGGAGCGCTTGGGCCGGCGGGCGACCGGCCAGGGGCTCAGTTGGTCTCGACGGCGAGGACGTCTTCCTCGCGGATGATGAGGTGCTCCTCACCGTCGAGCTTGATCTCGGTCCCGCTGTACTTGCCGAAGAGCACGACGTCGCCGACCTTCACGTCGACGGGGCGGACCTTGCCGTCCTTCAGGATCTTGCCGTTGCCGACGGCGACGACCTTGCCCTCGATGGGCTTCTCCTTGGCGGAGTCCGGGATGATGATGCCACCCTTGGTGGTGCTCTCGCCCTCGAGACGCTTGACGACGATGCGGTCCTGCAGCGGCCTGATCTTCATGGTCGGAAATCTCCGTGGTGGGATGTGGCGGCGCGGAGCGAGCTCTGCGCGAGGGAGTCGGGGGGCGGCGGACGGGTGCGGCGCTCGACCCCAATCGCTGGCACTCACCGGGAGCGAGTGCCAACAGCGCGGCGGAACCTAATCCGGAGGCGGAAGGCGTCAAGGCCCCCACGTGTGAGTCGAGGCGATTCGCTCGGCGCGGCTCGTCGGCGGCGCCGTGAGCGGAGGAGCCACGAGGCGAGCGACGGAGCATCGCGGGTGCTGCGCGCGAAGCGGCGGCGCACCGAGCGGCCTGAGCGCGAGCTTCGGCGGACGGAGCTTCGGCAGACGAGACGGAGCTTCGGCAGACGAGACGGAGCTTCGGCAGACAAAGCGTCGAAGCCCCCGAACCCAGGGCGAACCCGAGGGACGGAGGCTTCGTTCGCAAGCGCCGCTCTCACTGGCGCTGTTTGGCTGGGCGATCCCAGCGGGAATCGAACCCGCGTTACCGGCGTGAGAGGCCGATGTCCTAACCGCTAGACGATGGGACCATTCTCGTGGCCCGCTCCACCCGGTGACCCGCTCTCTCGAGCGGAGCGCCGTGTGTTGCTGGGGCTCTCTTTGTCACTCGATGGGCATCGTCGTCAAGCACCTTGGCGACAACTTCCATCGTGTGGCTGGGGGACAAGGATTCGAACCTTGATAGCAGGAGTCAGAATCCTGCGTCCTACCATTAGACGATCCCCCAAGGGTCGCCTCTCGTGCTGCGCACAGCGCGAAGCGGGGGCGAAAGGTACTCGGCCCAGCAGACAAGTCAAGCGCCTAATGCGGGGAGGCTCCACACGAAGCGCGCGCCACCGCCTTCGCGGTCTTCGTAGCGCACCTGGCCTCCGTGGGCCTCGGCGACCGAGCGCACGATCGCGAGGCCGAGCCCGGTGCCCCCGTGTTCGGCTTGCGTCGTGAAGAAGCGCTCGAAGACGCGAGCGCGGTTGCCGGCGCTCACGCCCGGCCCGCGATCGAGCACGGCGAGCTCCACGCGCCTCGCGTCGCGCGCGGTGAGCTCGACCAAGACGGGCTCGCCGGCAGGCGCGAAGCGCGCGGCGTTGTCGAGCAGGTTGGAGAGGGCCGTGGCGAGGTCCTCGGCGCGGCCGAGGATCCTCAGGGGGTCTTCGGGGCGCGAGAGCTCGACCGCCTGCCCTCGCTTCCGGTGTCGCTCGGCGACCTCGGCCGCGAGCGCCGCGAGGTCGAGCTCGCACAGCGGCTCCTCGGAGGCCTCGATGCGGCCGAGCTGGAGCAGGCGCACGACGAGCGCGTCGAGGCGATCGACGTCGAGCTGGATGTTGCGGAGGAAGGTGCGCCTGGCCTCGGCGTCGTCGAAGGCGCCCTCGGCGAGCAGCTCGGCTGCGCCTCGGATCGAGGTGAGAGGGCTCTTGAGCTCGTGGGCGACGTCGGCGCTGAACTCGGAGGCGAAGCGCAGACGCGCGGCGAGGCGCTCCTTCATCGCGGCGAGCGCCTCGGCGAGCTCGCGCAGCTCGCCCCTCCCCTCGACGGGGATGGGGACGGCGAGCTCGCCGCTACCGATGCGCCGCGCGGCCCGGACGAGGCGGGACAGCGGTCGCGAGACGAGCCCGCCGAGCAGCAAGGTGACCGAGCCCGACAGCACGAGCGCCACGGCGAGCAGCTCGGCGAGCGCCGTGCGGATCCGGTAGAGCTCGACGAGCACCGGCTGCGTCGAGCGCGTGACGTAGACGACGGCGGCCACGGAGCCTCGCGAGAGCACGGGCTCGGCCAAGAAGAGCAGCACCCCGGGCGATCGGTCGCGCACGCGCGTGGCCGTCGCGCGGCGTCCGGCGCGTGCCTCGCGCACCTCGCGACGCTCCCCCAACGCGGGCCAACGTACCCCGGGGTCGTCCGCCGACGCGGGCACGTCGGGGACGATCGCTCCTATCGGCAAGAGCACCGGCGACGGCGGCTCGGCGCCCTCGGGGGGACCATGGCGATGCGAGTCCGCGAGCAGCTCCCCGTCGACGCCGAGCACGCGGATGCGGGTGCGGGTCGAGCGCGCCGATCGCTCGAGCCAGGCCTCGAGCGCGGCGGCGCGCTCCTCCGGATCGGGGCCGTCGAGCTCGAGCCGCGCGCGCACGACGGCCGCCTGGTTGCGCATGTCGCGCTCGAGCGAGGCGAGCAGCTGCCGCTCGTAGAGCCTCGCGAACTCGATGCCGGCGACGGGCACGAGCAGCACGACCACGTTGAGCACGAGGAACCACGTGCCGACGCGCCCCGAGAGGCGTCGGAGCGCCTCGCCGAGCTCGCTCATCCCTCGCCCGCGCGGTAGCCGACGCCGTGCACGGTGCCGATGGGATCGACCCCGTGCGCGCGGAACTTCGCGCGGATGCGACGCACGTGCGTATCGATGCTGCGCTCGGTGGCCCCCTCCTCGTCGCGCGCGACGCGCTGCACGAGCTGCGCGCGCGTGAGCACGACGCCTGGCCGCTCGTAGAGCGCCACGAGCAGCGCGAGCTCGGTGGAGGTGAGCGCCACGAGCTCTCCTCCGCAGCGCAGCTCGTGGCGCGCGAGGTCGATCGCGAGGGGGCCGTGCCGGAGCTTGGGGGAGGCCGCGTCGGCGGGGACCGAGGGGAGCGGCTCGGCGCGCCGCAGGAGCGCACGCACCCTCGCGGTGAGCTCGCGCACGCTGAAGGGCTTGGCGAGGTAGTCGTCGCCGCCGAGCTCGAGCCCCACGATCCGGTCGAGCTCCTCGCCGCGCGCGGAGAGGAACAGCACCGGCGTGCGCCCGAGCGGCATCGAGAGCGCCCGGATGCGCCGGCAGACCTCGAGCCCGTCGAGCTCGGGCAGCATCACGTCGAGCACGACGGCGTCGACGCCTCCTCGCTCCACGGTGGCCACGGCGGAGAGCCCGTCGGCCGCCTCTGCGACGCGCCAGCCCTCGCGCTCGAGCGCGTAGCGAGCCACCGCGCGGATGCGCGGCTCGTCGTCGGCGAGGAGGATCTGCTTCTGCATCGCTCGGAGAGCGAAGCTACCAGAGCCGGTGGAGTCCGCGCTCGCGAGGGCGGACACTTGGCGCGTCGCCGGGGGTCTGGGCTCCTGTATGCTCCGGGCGCACGTGGCAGCCTCTCAGGTACCGCTACGCCTCTCGACCGTCGTCTGGGAGGCGCACCCGCAGCGCTACAACCTCACGGTGACGGCGCTCGGCGTGCTGCGCCTGAGGCCGAACGCGGAGGCCGTGTACGAGGATCCGCTCGCCTTCTTGCCGCCCGGAGACGACTGGGCCGGGCGGATCGCGCGGCAGAACCTCGCGTGCCCCCACAAGCCGCGCGCCGACCTGGTGCTGCTCGGGCACGCCTACGCGCCGCCCGGCGAGGAGGTCGAGCGCGTGGTGCTGCGCCTCACGCTCGGCGACTACACGAAGGCTCTCAGCGTGACCGGCGACCGGCTGTGGCGGCGAGACGCGGGGCGGTGGACCGCCACCCCGCCGCGCAGGTTCGCGCAGCTCTCGCTCGCGCCCGAGCGCGCGCTGTTGTCGGCGGAGAACCCGGTCGGCATCGATCCTTCGTCGATCCCGGTGGAGCATCGGCTCGCGATGCCCAACCTCGAGCCGGTCGGCAGCGCCTTCCACGCGGTGGTCGGCCCGGTGCCGCCGCACGCGCCGAGCCGGGCTGGGCTGCTCGCGCCGCACGCGCTCGCCTGGGCGACGAGCTTCGACCCGCAGATCCCACCTCAGCGCGCGCTCGCGCGCGGCCCCGTGGCCGAGGGGATGAACTTCGCCTACTTCCAGGTCGCGCCCGCCGATCAGCAGCTCGCCGAGATCCCGCTCGGATCGGCGCTCGTGCTCGAGAACGCGCACCCCGCGCACGCGGTGCTGACGTCGCGGCTGCCAGCGCTCGCGCCGCGGCTGACCGCGATCGATCCCGTCACCGGGGCGAGGAGCACCTCGATGCTCCGCTGCGACACGCTGTGGATCGACGGCGATCGAGGCACGGTCGACCTCGTCTTCCGCGGACTGGTCGAGCTGAGCCGCCCCGACCTGCTCCCGCACCTCAGCGTGGAGCTCGAGCCGATCCAGCCCGCACCCCAGCGCGAGAGCGCGCGCCTCGGCACGACGCAGCAGACGCCGCTCTCCAGCGGCGCTCGACCAGGAGGGCTGCTCACGACGCAGATCGCGCCGCTCGACCCGGCCACGGCGAGCCACCGAGCCCCGATGGCGAGCTCGCCGGGGCTGCCCTTCGTGTCTGCGCGTGGTCCACACGAGCGGGCCGCCGCGACGGTGGGGCAGCCTGTCTCGAAGCCACCGAGCAGCCACCCGCCCTTCGCCGAGGAGCCGACCGCCGAGCTCGAGCGAGGCAGCTACCCTCCCCCTCCCCCGCCTCGACAGCGCGCGATCACCGCCGAGCTGGAGCTGCCGAGCGAGTCGTCTGCTCTCCCCTTCGGCGCAGACACGGGCGCCCAGGCCTGGGAGGAGCACACCCCGCTCGACGACGACGCGACCATCGATCGCCACGACGCGGAGCCATCCACGGTGGGCGCTCCCGCGCGCCCGACGAACCCGAGGACACTCGCTCCGCCACCGTCCTACGGAGCCGACCTCGACGAGCCCACCGACGTGGGCCAACCCGGGAGGCGCGCCGAGCACGCGGCCCTACCCTTCGCGTCCGCTCCTGTGAGCGTCACGCCACGCACCTTGCGCGCGACGCAGCGCCTCACCCCGGCGACCGAGCCGGCCCTGCCGCACTCCCAACCGGAGCCAGCGACGCTGCCGCGTGGCCGTGGCGACGCATCCCAGCCGCACGCCGCTCCCGACACGAGCGCCGCTCCGGCCTCGGTGACGCTGGTGCACCGGAGCGCGCCGCGCTCGGGCGCTGCGCCGAGCGCCGACGCGGAAGACCTCCCCGCCCAAGCCACGCAGGACGCCGCGCTCGTGCCGAAGGGCGAGGTGGGCCCCGTGCCAGCGCTCGAAGCCACGCTGCCTCCTCCTCTGCCGGACGAGTTCGATCCGGAGCCGATCGTCGAGACACCTCCCCAGGCAGCACCCATCCAGGGCCCGCCCGTCGTGATCGCAGCGCAGCCCTCGCCGGCCCCGCCCCCGCTCATGGCGCCGCCGCCCGTGCCCGTGCCTGCGGCGGACTTCGTCGACGAACCCACGCCTCCTGCGGAGGCCCCGGAGCCGAAGGGCCCACCCACAGCCGAGCCCGCGGGTCCACGCGAGAGCCTCGAGCTCGAGGAGTGTGCGGCGCTGCGTGCGCGCCTCACCCAGCCGGGCGCCGACCGCGTGGAGGTGCTGCGCGGGAGCCGGCTCGACGAGGCCGCGTTCACCCGCCTCGAGCGCGAGCACCTCAAGGCGATCGACGAAGGCGCGAAGTCCGGGCAGAGCGAGCTGCTCGACCGCTACGAGGACGCCTACGTGGCGGCGCTCGACGAGCGCAGCGGCCCGATCGACGAGCTCGCCTACGCGAGGCTCCAGTTCGCCAAGGAGTCGGGCTCGCTCGCCGAGGCGCTCGACTCGCTGGGCGTGGCGCGCTCGGAGCTCATGAGGCTCGAGCGCGTGTGGCGGCGCAGGATGCTGCGCGATCGCGAGCTCGCCGAGCGCGTCGAAGACGAGCTCGAGCGCCTGCGCAGCGCATGAGCGGCGGCGCGTGAACTTCGTGCTCCACTTCGAGCTCGCGCGGCGCGAAGACGCCGGCGGCGATCTCTGCGTCGCGCTCGGCGCGACCTTGCCGGATCTCTACCGCATGGCGTCGCGACGCGTGCGCGCGACCGGCCGCCCCGGCCCTGAGCTCGCACGCGAGCTCGCCCGGCTGCAGCGAGGCGTCGAACACCACCTCGAGGCCGACGCTTGGTTCCACCGGACCGAGGTCTTCGTCGAAGGAGAGCGCGCGCTCCGGCGCGACTTCGCCGCCATCGGCGCGCACCGGCTGCCGCTCTTCGCCCACGCGGCCTGGGAGATGTGCCTCGACGGCGCCTTGCTGCGCCGCGACGGCGAACGAGCGCTCGAGCAGCTCGCCGGGGTGATCGCGAGCGAGCGACGGCACGTGCACGCGCTCGCCCTGGCGCACGGCGTGCCTCCCGACATCGAGCAGGCCTTCGCGGCGCGCCTCGAGCGCCTGCTGGACGTCGTGGCCACGGGCGCGCTACCGCGTGGCTACGCTCGGGCCCCCGGCCTCTCCGAGCGTGTCGGTGGCATGCGCGCGGCCTTCGGTTTGCCGCTCCCGAGCGAGACGCAGCGCACCGCGCTCGAGGACGCGCTCGCGCTCGCGCTCGAGCGCGCCGACGAGGCCTTGCCGCGGCTGTTCGAGGCGCGGGCCTCGGCGCGCTCCTCGAGCTGAGCCTCGATACGCTCCTCGAGCGGAGAGAGGGCCCGGCCGACGGGCCGCTCGGCTCACCAACCGCAGCGCTGGCCCTTGTTCTGCTCGGCGAGGTAGGCGCGCAGCGGCGCGAAGTACTCGAGCAATGCGCTCGCGTCCGCGCGCCGCTCTCCCGAGATCGCCTCCATCGCGTCGGGCCAGGGCTTGCTGGCGCCCATCTGGAGCATGGCCCACATCTTGTCGCCGGCCGCGCGGCTGCCGAAGATGCTGCACTTGTGCAGCGGGCCCGTGTGACCGGCCGCCTTGCAGAGCGCGCGGTGGAATTGGAATTGGTAGATGTGCGCCAGGAAATAGCGCATGTAGGGCGTGTTCGCGGGCACGTGGTACTTCGCGCCGGGGTCGAATTCGGCCTCGGTGCGCGCGACGGGCGGCGCCACGCCCTGGTAGGTCTTCACGAGCTCCCACCAGGCCTGGTTGTAGCGCTCCGGGCCGACCTTGCCGGAGAAGACGTCCCAGCGCCATTGGTCGATGAGCTTGCCGAACGGCAAGAAGGCGACCTTGTCGAGCGCGCGACGCATCAGCACGTTGAGCTCCGCCTTGTCGTTCGACGGGGCCTTGTCGAGCAGGCCGACCTTCACGAGGTATTCGGGGGTCACGCTCAAGGCGAGCGTATCGCCGATGCCCTCGTGGAAGCCGTCGTTGGCGCCGTCCTGGAAGAGGACCGGGAGCTGGTGGTAGGCGGTGAAGTAGTAGTTGTGGCCGAGCTCGTGGTGAATGGTGATGAGATCGTCTTCGGTCGTCTCGGTGCACATCTTGATGCGCACGTCGTTGCCATAGCTGAGATCCCAGGCGCTCGCGTGGCACACGACCTCGCGATCGCGCGGCTTCTCGATGAGCGAGCGCTCCCAGAAGGTCTGCGGCAAGGCGGGCATGCCGAGCGAGGTGAAGAAGTTCTCGCCGAGCTTCACCATGCCGCGGGCGTCGAGCTTCTTCTTCTGGATGCCGCGCGTGACGTCGAGGCTGGGCTGCCCCGGGTAGGGCTCGACGAGCGGGTAGACGCCGCCCCATTGCTGCGCCCACATGTTGCCGAGCAGGTGCGCCGGGATGGGCGCGCCGTCGGGGATGCGGTCTTTGCCCCAGCGCTTCTGGAGCCTCGAACGGGTATAGCAATGGAGCTCGTCGTAGAGCGGCTTCACCTCCTGCCAGAGGCGCTCGACGTCCGCCTCGAAGGCCTCGGGCGTCATGTCGTATTTGCTGCGCCAGAGCGCGCCCAGATCGCGGAAGCCGATCTCTCGGGCGCCCTCGTTGCCGAGCTCGGCGAAGCGCTGATAGGGCTTGCGCAGCGGCACGCTGATCGTGCGCCAGCCCTTCCAGGCCTCGAGCCGCTCGTCCCAGGACTCGCTCTTCTCGAGCACCTGGCTGAGCTCGCCGAGCGGCAGGCAGCCGTCGCTGCGATCGCGTGAGGGCTTCTTCTTCTCGGCCGTCTCGATGCGGTCCATCGCCTTCGCGAGCCCGGGCGAGCAGTACTTGCCCTTGCCATAGGTCGACTGCATCGAGACGCTGAGCTCCGCGAGCTCCTTGCGCTTCTTCGGATCGTCCGGCGCAGGCAGCACCGTCGCCTGCTTGAGCAGCGCGAGCTGGCGCGCGGCCTTGGGGGAGATGCCCGCGACGCCGTCGAAGCGCGTGGCCTGCTTGATCGTCTTCGCGACGTACTCCATCACCTCCTGCTCGGCCTCGGCGCTGAGCGAGTCGGTGTCCTCGGTGAGGAAGTTCTGGTTGATCCAGGCCGCGCGCGCCGAGCGCGTCCACACCTCGCGCAGCCCTCCGTCGACCTCGGCCACGAAGGCCTCGGCGTCGGCGGCCGTCAGCGGCGCGGTTGCGACGGGCTCGGGCAGGCTCGCGCGGGGCGAGCCGCCGGGGCGCTGTGCCCCGCTCGGCGTGCAGGCGGCGAGCGCCACCGTTGCGAAAAGTGAGGTGGCGAGGAGAGAGCAGGCGAGGAGGTGCTTGGGAGAGCCGGTGCGTCGGGGCATGACGCCGCGCAGACTACACCGAACAATTGCGCTCTTGGGGCGCTCCCACCGAGCACCGTTCAACCTGGGCCCGCTCCGCGGTACCGTCGGCCTCGTGAGCCCATCACCGCCCGACGCGCCCATCCAGCTCGAGCGCTACGCCGAGCTCTCGGCCGAGGCCGAGCAGGCTCCGCCGCTCGCGAAGCTGCTCGCGCGTGAGTCGATCGACGAAGCGACCTGGGCCGCGGCGCAGGCCTACTGGCTCGCGCGCATGTCCGACGAGGCGCGCCGTCAGCGTTTCTCGACGACGTCGCGGTACCAGGCGAGCTTCGAGCGGAGGCGCCGCGCGCTCGAGGGCGAGCGACGCGCGAGGCTCGCCGCGAAGGGCGCAGCGCAGCTCGCGCCGGCGGCGCCGCTGCCGCCGGCGTCGAGCGAGCTCGCAGGGCCGAGCGAGGCGTCGACGCGGGTCGAGCAGGCGCGCGCCGGCTCCATCGCTCCTGCTTCCCCGGCGCCGCCCGCCGTGGTGGAGCCCGCCAGGGTCGCGGCCTACGCCGAGCTGACCGTGACGACCTCGCCGGGCGCCCACGCCGCTTCGCCCAGCCCGCCGGAGCTCGCGCCGAGCGCGTCGCGCGCTCCGGCGCCACCTGCGGAGCCCGCGCCGGCGCGCCCGAAGAAGGCGCCCGCGACCATGGTCGGGGTGCTGCTCGTCGATCCGGCCGAGGCGCTTCCCTTCCGAGAGGGGCCCGCCGTGGCGCCCGAGCGTGCTCAGCCGGGCGCAGCCCCCGAGCCGAGCGGGCCGCGGGGTGAGTCCGCACCCAAGCGGCGCGTGGATCTGGGCTCCACGGTCTACGCCGACCCCGAGCTCGCGCAGGGGCCGGCGACGCCCTTCGACGCGGGGCCCGTCACCGAGCCCACGCCTCGACGCAAGGTGGATCTGGGCGCCACGATGATGCCGAGCGACTCGCTCGGCGCACCAGCGATGCCCTTCGCGAAGCCGCTGGCCGAGCCGCCCCGAGCGGAGCCCCAGGCGCGTTTGCCCGCCGCCCCGCTGCGGGCCTCCGAGCGCGCGCAGGCCCCGATCGCCGGAGCCTCCGCCCTCGGTGCGACGCTGCCTCCCACGACCCAGCCCCTGCCGGGCCCTGCGGCGAGCTCGCCGCAGGGCGGCGGGCGTCGTTTCAGCATCAACGTCTTCGCCTCGCTCACGGCCGAGATCGCCGAGAACCCGGCCGACGTGGAGGCCATCCGGCGCAGGTACGGCCTCGGCGAGGCGGAGCACCGCGAGGAGTCCGAGCGCTGGACGGCAGCCTTCGACGCGGACGACGAGCTGCGCAAACGCTACCTCGGCATCGTGCAGCGCTACCGCGGCTACGTGCGCGGCCAGAAGAAGGCCTGAGGCGCGCAGCGCGACGGGCGCCGCCCGAGCGAGGAGCCCGCGTGGGCCACGAAGCGCTTCGCGAAGCACTTCGTGAAGCGCTTGTCGAACGGTGGCGCTGCTCGCGCGCCGCGAGGCACGGAGCTCGCGGCGCGACGCGTCGCGCCCCACGCGGGATGAGCACAATTTCGGCCCCTGCAGGGAGCTCGCGCTAGGGTGCCCCGTACGAACGGCCATCCTTCAGGAGACACTTCCATGCGCACTCTGACGACCCTCTCGATCGCCGCCCTCGGCTTCGCCATTCCCTCGATCGCGCTCGCGCAAGATCCGGCGGCGCCTGCCGACGAGGAGACCGATCCGGCGGTGCAGGAGGCCCTCGACAGCGCCAAGAAGGACGACGGCGCGGCCGCCTCGAACGATGACGGCGACCGGGGCGGCAGCCGCCTGCCGGTGCCCTGGGCCAAGCGACCGCTCACGCTCACCAAGATGACGCTCGCTCCCTCGTTCGCTTTCAGCGTGCTCCACTTGGACTTCGGCGCCAGCGCCACGGCCATGAGCATCGACGCCGGCGCGAAGTTCGGCATCACCGACGACATCGAGGTCGAGGCCGTGCCGCTGAGCTTCGTCTTCGGCGACCCGAACTTCCAGTACGGCATCGGACGCATCGGCGGCACGTACCGTTTCCTCAAGGACGACTTCGAAATGGGCGCCACGGCGAGCGTGAACTTCGGCGACGGCTTCTGGGCGATCAGCGCAGGCGCGCCCATGCGCCTGCACATCGGCGACAAGGTCCGTCTCGACACCGGAGCGCACCTGTATGTGGGCGAAGACACGCTCAACCCCCGCGGCAACGACGTCGTGGTCGGCATCGCCAAGCCCGGTGCGACGTCCTTCCTCCCCGACGCTGGCATCCCGGTCTCGGTCGCCTACAACTTCATCGACCAGTTCTGGGCGGGGGCGCGAACGGGCTTCGGTGTCGCGAGCTTCGGGGACTTCGAAGACAGCATCTTCATGCCGCTCGGCGTCGACGTCGGCGCCACCATTCCCTACTCGGACGGCCAGGGGCCGATGCTCGACGTCGGCGCGGGCTTCGGCTTCCCAATCTTCGTCAACTCCCTGACCGGCGACGGGGTGAACCCCGAGTTCTGGCAGCTCGGGGTCCACGCGCGCGGCTACTTCTTCCTCTGATCGGCCCGCATTCGCGCCGCATGGCGCGGCGTTCACGAGGGGCGTGCGAATGCATTCGCGCGCCCCTCGGCGCATTTCGACGCCGCGGTCGCGGCGCGTTCGCTCAGAAGTGGTAGTCGATCGTGTATTCGACGCAGGCCTGCTGCTCGGTCGTCACGCGCAGGTAGACGCGCAGATCGTCGCTCCCGAGGAAGGAGCCGCAGCTCGCGCCGAAGTCGAAGCCCGCGCTGCCGCAGCAGCCCGCGCGCCCGTCCGGGCTGGTCGCGCTCGAGGTGCCGCTCGGGCAGGTGAAGCTGGGCGCCTGCCCGTCGAGGCATTGGACGAACTTGCAGAGCTCGACCGGGTGGCTCGCGACGAGAGAGCGCGCTGGGCTGACGCTGCAGAAGGCGCTCTTGTCGCTGCCCAGGTACTTGTACCAGTCGACGTCGGCGAAACCCGTGAGCACGCCCGAGAGCGCTTCGCCTTCGTCGTCGCAGTCGCCGATGGTGCCGAGATCGCGCGCCGTCGACTCCGTGTCGTTCGGCTCGCCCGAGGGCCCTTCGTCGCAGGAGAGCCCGCCCGTCGAGCTCGACGAGCTCGTCGAGGCTGCGGTGCTCGAGGCGCTCGACGAGACCGCGCTCGTGGTCGAGCCGCTCGACGAGCTCGCGGAGGACGGGTCCGTCAGAGCACCGCCCGCGCCATCGGCGCCGCCGACCTGCTCGAAGCCCGGCGCCGGTGGGTCGCCCGCGCAGGCGACGAGCCCCGAGAGCGCGGCGGCGAGCGCACAGCGCGAGGGGCACGTTCGGAGGTCGACACGGGAGCGCATCACCAGCAGGATACGCGCCTCTTGAGCGGCACCAAGCAGAGAGCAGGAGCGCCGCGTGTGCTCGTCGTCGGCGCGGGCGCCGTCGGGCAGGTCTATGCGCACCACCTCGCCCAGGGTGGCGCGGAGGTCTGGGTCTGGGTGCGCGCGAAGCACGCAGCGGCGGCCCGAGCGGGCTACGTGCTCACGCGCGTGAGCACGTTCGGAGGGAGGAAGCGCGCGCGCTTCGTACCGAGCGGCGTGGCCATCGCCGGCGAGGCGCCCGAGCTCGCGGCGGGCTTCGATCAGATCTGGCTCACGGTGCCGACGACCTCGCTCGACGACCCCGCGCTCGCGGAGCTCCTGCGCGCGAGCGGCGACGCGACGATCGTGAGCCTGCAGCCGGGACAAGGCGTGCTCGAGAAGCTCTCGGCCCTCGTCGCGCCCGAGCGCCTGGTGGCCGGCATGATCGGCATGGCCTCGTGGTGGGCGCCGATGGAGGGCTCGCAGGAGCAGCGCGAGCGCAGGGCCGCCGAGGGTGTCGCGTACTTCTTCCCGCCGCTCGGGCCGACCCAGCTCAGCGGAGCGCGTGCCGCAGCGGCCGTGTTCGCGCTTCGCCGAGGAGGCGCGCCGGCGAGGCGCTCGCCCGACGTCGGGCCCGGCCAGGCCTTCGCGTCGGCGACCCTCATGCCGCTCGTCGCAGCGCTCGAGAGCGTGGGGTGGTCCTTCGCGCGCTTCCGGAGCACCGACGCGAAGGCGCTCGCCGCGAGCGCGGCGCTCGAAGCGATCGAGGCGGCGGCCCGCGCCTCGGGCTCGCCGCCTCCTCTTTCACGCTTCGCCCTGCGGCCCTGGCTCCTGGGCCTGGGCGTCTCGCTCGCTCGCGTCTTCGCGCCCTTCGACGTCGAGGGCTTCTTCCGGGCGCACTTCCTCAAGGTCGGCGCGCAGACTCGGCTCATGCTCGATCAGTCGATCGCCGAGGCCCGCGCTCAGGGCGTCGAGCCGAGCTCGCTCGAGCGATTGCGGCGCGCGCTCGACTGACGCCGACGTCGGAGCGCGACCACGCCGGCGAGGC
>CALKVW010000280.1 GCA_938004785.1 uncultured Polyangiaceae bacterium | reverse complement strand
TGCGCTGGGGCAAGACCGAGAAGGGCCGCATCCCCGAGCTGCGTGAGCTCGCCGCGTGGGTCGACAAGCGGGTCAAAGACCCCGCGGGCGGCGAGCGCGACATCATCGTCGCGGGCGACTTCAACATCCCGAGCGACGACAGCCCGCTCATGGCCGCGCTCTGCTCCAAGGGCCTGCAGCTCGCGCCCGGCCTGCAAGGCAAACACGGCTCGAACCTCGCCAAGGACAAACGCTACGACCAGATCCTGCACGACCCGCGCTTCGTGAAGAGCTTCACCGCGCACGGCGGCGTGCTCGACTTCTACCAAGGCGATCGGGGGCGCGCCGCACCCCAACGAGATGCTGAGCAAGCAGTAGTTCACCCACGCGCTCAGCGATCACCTGGCGCTTTCGATCCAGGTGAACACCGACACCGAAGCCGAGCGCCTCAACCAGCTCATCGGCGCGCACTCGTGAAGCTTCGCGTCGCGCGCAGCGCGAGATCCGCTCCTTGCAGCCGAGATTTCGCTCCCGCGTTCGGCCAAGTCGCTCCCTCGAGCTCGCCCCCTGCTCCTCGGAGTCGCGTTTCGCGCTCGCGTCTCGTATCGACCTCGCTCGCGCGTCGGCCGTCCTCGTTCGCGTCTTGCGGTGCTTCGCTCGGCGCCGCGTCGACCTCGTTCGCCGCGCCTCAGCACCTCGCGGCCGGCGCACACGCTCCGCGCACCGCTGGCGGGCGCCCCTCGCTCCGGTGCGCTGCCTCAATCGCTCCGGCGCGTTCGCTCCCTCGTCCGGCGCCGTCCCTTCCCCCGTCCGGCGGCGCCTCCCCCCGCTCGGAGCATGTGTCGACCTCGCTCCAAGCTTCGGAGCTCCCGAGGGAGTTCGCCTCGGCACCGGGGGGAGAATTAATCCCGGCCGACGCGCCGCGATCGGGCACGCGGAGCATGTCCTACATCCCGCGCAGCGCGCGCTCGCCCCACGCCACCGACCGCCGCGTGCCCGGGGCCCCGCGCACGTCTGCCCGAGCGGCGCCTCGCGCGGCGGGGGGACGGGCGCTCCCCAAGCTCTCTCTCGGCCAGAAGTCCGCCCGCGGCCTGCAGTTCCTCTACGCGCTCGGCAACCCGCGCCTCGCGCGCGCGATGAAGAGCGTGGGCTTCATGAAGAGCGACGTCGACGACCGCTGGACGCTCCTGCGCGACCTTCGCATCGTGCACGTCGACGCCGGCCCCCCGGTCGACCCGAACGCCCTGCGTCGCCTCGACGAGTGGGAGAACCGCTGGGTCCCGATCGCGAACGCCAGCCTGCGTCGCCTTCACCCGACGGTGCGCGACGCCGTCTTCCTCAACCTCAAACAGGCCGAGGGCCTCGACGTCATCCACTCCGTCAGCGTCTTCCTCGAGCGCGTCGATCGCCTCGCCGCCTCGAGTGTGCCCGCCGACCAAGCCGCCGTCGCGCTGCTCGCCGAACGCGGCCTCAATGCCGAGACGCTGGGCGAGGCCCGCGAGCTGCTCCAGCGCCTCATGAGCGCGCCCATGGACGACGCTCCGCCCACGCCCGACGACAAGGAAGCCCTCGCCGCTCGCGAGGACGCCCTCTGGGCCTGGTACCTCGAATGGAGCGTGCTCGCGCGCACCGTCGTCACCGACCGGCGCCTGCTCCGGAGCCTCGGCTTCCTGCGCAGCAAGTCGAAGGGCGGCGTGGACGAGGAGGACGCAGACGGCGACGAGGACGGCGGCGACGAAGACGACACGGCGCCCACGCCCACGCCGGCGCCGGCGCCGGTGGGGTGAGGGCAACACCACACCCGCCTCGCACCAACCGACACAGCCAAACCGATCGACGAGGAACCCGCGATGACCTCCGCCCATGCACCACCGGCGACCGCACCCGAGTCGCAACCGAGCTCGGCAGTCCCGCTTCGGGTAGAGACGCTCGACAGGGGCCCCTTGTCGATCGCGGCTCCCGTCTCGAAGCGGGAGCGCTTCGGTAGCTTCGTCGTCGACCTGATTCCGACTGTCGGAAGCACCGTTACCGCTGTCGGCGCGACCCTCTTCACGTTCTTCTACGTCGTCAGCATGGACGAGTGGGAGAGGCGATTCCCCAGGCAGTCGGCACTTCCATCCACGCTTCACGCGATGGTGTACGCGACGGTGTGCGCCATGCCATTTCTTCTCAACGGCGGCGTGGCCCTCCTCATGCAGCGAAGCCGCAAGGTTCGGCTGGACCGCGATGGCGAGCTGCCGCCGGTGCCAGCTTTCGTGGTCACCCGCGCGGGAAGCGACGCCGTAGCCGCAGCTCGAAAGGAGTGGCGTCACTACAGAGACCTGGCAGAGACAACGGGAGAACGGACGCTTCACTTCGGCATGATGTACGGCGCGACCTGCTCGCTGGTGCTCGCGGGCGTTGTATTCGTCGCCGCCTGGTCGCTTCTGTTCGGGGGGACGGACCCCATGGCCGTGACCGCGGCCCGCGTCGACGGGGCCTACGCGCTCGGCGCAGCTACGCTCGTCTGCGTCCTCCGGGACTTCTCGCGGTTGGTCGTTCGAGCGGCTGTGCGAGACGGCAGCGGTCGGGTCTTCGCCTGGTCGATGCGCAGGCTGATCCTCTCGCTGCTCGCGGTGCTCGCTTTTGTAGCACTGGTTCGACTCGACCCTCCGACGCAGCCTTCGACAGTGCTGGACTCCAGGTTCTCGTGGCTAGCGGTGGGCATCGCGGTTGCCATCGTCGGCGAGCGGCTGCTCGAAGTGATTACGGAGAAGCTGGGGTCGTGGTTCGGCGCGCCCGCGATGCGCAATACACAGGACCGCGACCTGTCTCAGTTGAAGGGCATGACCGCGGAGCACGTCCTGCGCTTCGAAGAGGCCGGCATCGCGACCGTGCACAACCTCGCGCTTCAAGCGACCCCGAGGCTCTACTTCCAGCTCCCGTACTCGATACGGGAAATCCTCGATTGGCAAGATCAAGCGCTGCTGCTCGACTACTTCGGCCCATCTCGCGTGGCCTTCATGCGAGAGAACTCGCTGATCGTGACGATGAGCGACGTGCGCCGGCGAGCGGAGCGCTTCGTCGACCCGGACACCACGCCCGCCGAGCGCGCCGCGCTTGGCCAGCAGCTCGGGTTCGGCAACGAGCTCGACGCCCAAGCGATGCTCGAACGCGTGCATTCGGACGGGAACATCCTTCGGCTGATGGTCTTCCAGGAGACCGTGGCACCGCCTGCACCCAAGTCGGAGAAGCTCTCATGAAGTTCGAGCAGTTGTTGCTCGCCTGTCCGATGGTCGTCACGGCCTGCATGGTACACGCGGCGGGGGGCGCGGGTTCGCCGGGCAGGTACGGCGCCGCCCTGCCGTCATCTGCGGCAGCGCAACCCGAGGCCCTCGAACTGCGGGGATCGCTCGTGGAACGTCGGGGCGATCTGGCCGTGATCGTTCCCGCGGACGACCTCGGCTCCGAGATTGTGGTTCCCGCATCCTTGGTGCGGCGGGTCTCTGGCGATGTCATCGTTCTGGCGACCGACGAGGATCCCTCTCCGACAGGATCTACCGGCCGACCGGACTCCGTCTTTGCCACGGGTGACGGCGCCGGAACGCGCCGAGTGACGGGATCCCTCACGACGCCCGAGTTCGCTTGCCGCGGGCTTCTGCGCTTCAGGTGCAACTCTGACGGAACCCTCACACCCGTGAGTACCTGTCTTGCGATCTACGACTGCCGCCCGGAGCCACGATGAACACGCGAACGAGCGCGCCCGTTGCCCACGGTCGACCTTCGTGCGCGCTGACGGGGCCGCGACCAGCAGCGCACAACGGAGAAGCCGCGTGAGATGGTGGGAAGCAGTGGTTCGCGTCGAAGCGGGAGCGAGCTTCGGAACCGGAGTCTTGATCTGCCCGCAGGTCGTGCTGACGGCGGCGCACGTTCTGGTCTCGCAGCCAGGCGGTGCGTTGCCGAGCGAGGTTCGTGTCCTGCGGGTTCACGGCGCACAGTCCTGGCTGGGTGTAGCTGCGTTCAGCGTGTCCACGAAGTGGACAGGCAACGCGGTGGACGCACTTGTGAACGACTTGGCTGCAATTCGACTTGCGGTCCCCGAGCCTCTTCACCTCCTGCCCGAGCCGAGCCGCGCGGCGGCGGGGAAGCGCCTTGATGGCGCCGCGTACGGCTACGCTGGTGGGGCATCGTTCGCCGGGCACTATCTGCGTGGGCCCGCGATGAGCGACGGCGTACTCATCGAGTCCACGTCCATCCGACCTCTGGACGGTATGAGCGGCGGCCCAGTATTCGCCGACCTCGACAGCGGTCCCGGCGACGACTTCCGGCTGGTCGGGATGACCCTGTGGACCCCGACCTCGCCCCAGCCGCAGGCAAGCATTGGACTGGTACTACGCCACGACCTCATCGAAGGCGTCGTCGCGACCCTGGGGAACTGACCATGAATACGCGCCGAGTGCCCGCATGGGCTCTTGCCACCGTCGTGATGATGGCCGCTCCGCTGCCGCTGATGGCACAGGCTCCAGTCCCGCCCCAGGTGGAGGTGGACTCGAGAACCATCCCACGCAGCCCCGGGCCGTCTAGGTCGCCCGATGCGCTTCCTGTGCGGAGCGGCGAGGTCGTCACAAGCGTGGAGGTTGAGCGCCAGCTCAGAGCCCACTACGTGGTTGTGAGCGCCGCCTGCAGATTCGACACAGCGGAGGCCGCCGAGCCCGAAGCGAGTCGGTGGATCGACTTGTACTGCGGACGCCCTGCGGGGCTCACCTCTTCGGCGGTGACCTGGGCAAAGACCAGCTGGGGGAAGAAGCCAGCGGGGCGCGATTGGCTGGACGAGCTCGTGTGCAGGGAGCCAGGTCCCGCAGCTGCTCAGGCAGAAGTCGATGCAGTGAAGAGGCGCTTGGATGCCGAGACATCGAAGCCCAAGTCCAAGGAGCGAGAGGAAGCGGTCGTTCGCCTCAAGCGGGACCTCGATGACGCTAATGCCAGTCTGGCCCGTGCGGTGGCCCACGCGCAGGCAACCTCGCACTACAGAGTCCAGTGCGAATCCCACAAGCAGGTGTCGGCTGCGGTTGCTGCGGCAGCCCCGGTTCTTGCGGCTGTCGTCGGGGGCCTCGGCGACTTCCTGAAGGACCGCGCTAAGCAGGAATTGGTCGCGTACGCCCTCGAGACCCTGGGTAGAGAGGTCTGCAAAGCGGACGGGAAGGTTCGGAACACCCTCCAGGTGGGAGGCCAGTTCGTGCTGAATGAATCGTGCAAAGTCGCCTTCCCGTCGGGTAGCGAACTTGACTACGCGTCGGTCTCGGATGGCCGGTTTCAGCACGTCTTCCGGAAGGAACTCGAGGCGCTCCCCCCGAAACTGGCGCATATTGCACTCGAGAAGGTCGTGTCAGGGAATGCAACGGTGCCGAAGGCGATGGTTACGGCCCTCTTCCAAGAGCTGTCTCCATTGCTGAGGGGTGTATCGGTCAGCCTGGGTGGCTTGTTGGGGAGAGTTGATGCCGACGTCAAGGCATCAGGAGTCGTTGCGGAGTGCAAGCTCGGACAAGGAGGAACCTTCGGGCACGACTGTGTCAGCCTTCTTGGCCTGCGCGTGGCTTCGACCACCGAACGACTGATGGCGGAGGGCAAACCCATGCTCGATCTGAAGAGGGTCCTTGAGGAGTCTGGTAGGAGCTTTTGCCAGGACTACGGACAAGGTGGGAGCATGGATCTGAGCTGCCTCGGTGTCTCCGAGCTGGATGCAGCGAAGCTCATTGCGAGTGCGAACACGTGGGCCTCGCAGCAAACGATCGGTCGGTCGAATGCGCTGCTCGATGAATCCGTTCAGCTCGACGCGACGGAGCTTCTCCGTGGTATGATGGCTCTGGCTCAACGAGTACACTTGGGTATCGGGGCGCTCGAGAGGCTCGAGGCCGTGTCGGATGAGAAGCAGAAGCGGGAGCTGATCGTTTCAGCGCTTCGGGAGATGGTGTTGCCGACGTTTCGATTCGCCAAGAAGCTCTCGGAGGGAAACGACCGCGTGGTCGGAGTGCTCGAGCTCGCCTTCGACGCGTCGTTGGCGCTGCTTGCCCAGGACCTCGCCTCATTGCGCGCAACGCTGAAGATGCTCGTGGCGCTTCCTGAGTTGAAGACGGCCCTTGGCGACAAGGGCGTACGGTCCGTTCATTTCGCGCTCGACATCGGCACTGCTGCGGACTCTGAGGAAGCGAAGAAGGTGTTCGAGGCCGTGGCTGAGCCGCTCGGTTCCTACCGCGCGAAGTACGATGCCGACTTCACCTTCTCTGTGAACGGGCTCGTCGGATCGCAGCTCCGGGGCATCGCGTGGTTGGACACAGGTGCACGCGTGAGGGAGAGCTCTACCGTCGGATTCGATCCGAGGCCGCTGACCGCTCCGGTGGGGCTCGACCTCTCGTGGCGATGCGGCCGTCAGCACTTCGGAGTCTTCGTGTCCGCTCTCGACCCGCTCGGGATGGTGGTGCTGGAGGCGGAGGGTGAGGAGGCTGTACGGGTCGACTGGGGCGGCGTCGTCACACCAGGGCTGTTCGCGCGCTGGGGCATTCAGAAGAGCCCTATAGTTCTCTTTGCGGGCGCGCAGTGGCTGCCTCTCCGCCGACCAGAAGCGGAACTCGGTCAGGGAGAGAGCGGAGCAACATCGGCTCGAGGCTACGACGGTGCGATCACCTTTGGTGGCGGGTTTGGAGTGGACATCCCCATCCTGTTCATCGCTCAGGAATAGCGGTAGGGGCTCGGTCGTGTTGAAGACTCAGCCGCCCGCGCTCACCGCCCTCCTCGCCGCCTTCCCCGCATCCCCCATGACCGACGTGGCCGCGCTCGTCTACCGCCCCGACGACCACGACGCACAGGCCTTTGGCGAAATGGTGCGCGACCGCACCTGGCTCGACCTCGCCGACGAGGAGGTGGCGCGGGAGGCGTGGTCTTTGCCGTGGACGAGTGACGTGGGCTTCCTGGCTTTGCTGCCGGCCTACGTGCGGGCGGCGCTGCGCTCGGGGCACGACGACGTGGTCGCGGCGCTGCGTCGGGAGCTCGATCCCGACACGAACAGAGACAGACTCGGGCGCTTGGTGCCGCGTTTGAGCCCTGCGCAGCGCGCGGCGGTGCTCGGCTGGGTGGCTTTGGTCGAGGCGGAGGAGTCGTCGGTGCTGCACTACTGGCGTCGGGTGGTCGAGCGGCCTGACGCGCCGCCCTGGAACGAGCCTGCGTCGCGCGCGCTCCAGGCGCAGGTGGTCGGGGCCTTTCCGGCGCTGCCGTTCGCGGATGCGGCGCTGCTGCTCGTCGGCATCGAAGGCGCCGCGCGGCTCGAGCGAGCGCGGCGGGCTCTCGAGTCGAAGACCTGGCGGGAGCTGCGCCATCTCGACGTCGCGCTGCACGAGCTGGCCTCACCGGCGGGCCTTGCGGCGCTCTTGCCCTTTGCGCTGCACACCGCGCTCGAACCGGGCGGGCCGTCTGCGAGCGTGCTCGCGGATCTCTCCCCGGCGGGCGCTCGTGCGGCCCTGCTCGCCGAGCTCGCCTCGTCGCTCACGCCGGCGCAGCTCCGCACCGTGCGCGACTTCGTGCGACTGTGCTGCGAAGCGCGCCACCACGACGGCTCCGCGCTGGCGTTCTGGGACGAGGCGCTCGCAGCGAGCGCGCCTGCGACGGGGCTGAGCAGCGAATGAACCACCCGTCGCATCGAGCCCTGCGCGCGCTCGCCCCGCTCGCGCTCGCCGCGCTGCAGCTCGCCTGCACGGCGCTGCCTGCGCCGCCGCGCAGCTACGCGGCCACGCCCGCGGCAGCGCGGCCCGGCCTCGCATATTGCTCCGATCTCGAGGCCGCGGCCTCGGCGCGAAGCACCGAGTATGCGGTGGGCGCAGTGTCGATCCTGCTCGCAGGGCTCGGAATCGCCGCAGGTGGAATGGCCCACTACATCACCAGCATGGAGATCGAAGACCCTCTGCCCGAGAGGAGGGACAGAGAACCAGGCATGAGGGAGGGCATGGTAGTCATGACCTCAGGCGTGATGATTGCTGCGGTGGGCAGCCTCACGCTCCTCTGGTTCGCGCAAGACGCCGGCGCGCTCGAGAACGCCGCCGCGCGCGGCGCCGCGCTGCCTGACGACCGCAAAGCCTACGAGCGCTGCGTGCGCGCCTACGACGGCGACGTCGGCCTCGATTGACGCGCTCGATGTCGATCCCCCAAACCAAGCAATCCCTGATGCACCCCGCCGATCACAAGAAGCCCTACCCGTTGCAAGGTCCGTACTGGAGCGAAGACGAAGCCGCCGAGCTGTTGCGCGATCTGCACGCGGCCTTCGGCGGGCTGGAGACGCCCGCGCCCGAGCGGCTGGTGAACCGGCTGCCCAGCCAGCGCGAAGAGGCGGCGAAGATCGTCGAGGTCTGCGATGGCAAGCGCTGGAGTGAGCTCAGCGCCAGCGACCTGATGCCGCTCGTCGACTTCGACTTCTACGTCTCCGACGCGGGCTTCCCGGTGGTGGTGGCAGCGCTTCTGCACCAGGCCATCGTGGCGCCTTCGGGCCCCGAAGCGCTTCGGAGCGAGCTCGAGAGCCGGCTGCTCTTCGCGATCGACCCGTACCGCGTGGCGAGCGCCACCTCGGACAAACACGTGTCGGAGACCCACCGAAGGCTCCGCGCTCTGTCGCCCGCGCAGCTCCGCGTGCTGCACCGCTTCATGGAGCTCACCCACAGGCACAAGACCAACCCATCGTGGCCCGAGTCGGCGGGCGGGCGCTTCTGGGCCTCGCTGCCGGTGGACTGAGCACGCCGCACGGCTCCGCTGCAAACCTGGTGGAGAAGACCCACCCCGATGACCCACACCTACCAATGCGGGCAGCGTGTCACGCTGCGCAAGGCGACCGATGCCTTCGTGGTGCGTCTGCTGCCCGCGGCGGCGAAGGCGGCGCCCCGCGACGAAACCCGCCCAGCTGGCGGCGAGCTTCCCCGGTTTCGTCGCGTCCGCCGCGGCGCGGAGCCAGCGACGACGATCCCGACGCGAGCTGGGACGTCTCGCCCGCGCCTCCCTTCGAGCGCGGCGACTTCCGCGCCGTAGGCGTCGCCGAAGGCACCTGGAGCCCCTGGTTCGGCTTCGGCAAGGTCGACGCCGAAGCCGCCGTGCGCGAAGCGCTCGCGGAGCGCTGAGGCAAGCGCGGCGCGGGGAGGGAGAGCTGCGTGGCGCGTGGGTCAGGGGCGTCGCTCACCGAGAGGTCTTGCGGTGAAGGCCGGTGCTGCGTCGTGGCGCTCTGCGCGGCTTCGTCGCGGGGCTCAGGTCGACGAGCCGCGAGGCGATGGAGAGCTCCACCGTCGGCGGGACGATCAACCGTCCGACCTGCTCTTGGAAGTATCGTTTGACAGCGCTCCAGTCCCTGGGGCCCTCTCCCGGCAGGCGGGCCTCACGGTCGGCGTCATCGAAGAAGCAGAGCGCGCGCAGCACGAGGCCCTCGTTCACGTCGCCATGGATGGCCCGCAGCGCCGCCAGCGCGTCGGTCATCGACACGCGCTGGTCCTGCATCATCACGTAGAGATCGAAGAAGTCGCGGCGTGTGCCGCGGTCGAGGATCGCGTGCAGCTTCGTGCCGAGCAGGCCGGCCAAGCTCAGCCTTCGGCCTTCGACGAAGCGGGCGAGCTTGGGCAGCAGGAACACCGAGACCTCGAAGCCGTCCACGTCGAGGTGGATCGAGCCCTTGTCGCGTTCGACCTCGGCCGCGCCGCAACGCTTCAGCGCGGCGACGACCTTCCTGAAGTCGGAGGCGGTCGGCACGCCGATGTCCACGTCTCGGCTTGGCCGGTAGGGCCGGAGACAACGAACCGCCTGTCCTCCGATCAGAAACCAGCCCTCACTCGCGCCGAGCGCTTCACGCAGTCTGGCGGGGACGACCTGTTCGGGCTCGAACATCCTGGGCCTTTCGCGTGAGCAGAACCGCTTCTGCGAGCGCGCGGCTCTTCGGGCGCCAGCCGGGCACGCGGAGCGCGCGCCCGAGCACCGCTCGGGGCAACGCTGCAGCGTACGAGATGGCGAGCGTGTCGCCGTAGTTGAAGCAATAGAACGCGACTTGATCGATGGGGACCTCGGGTGTGCCCGCGAGGTTGTAGAGCGCGTTGCGCGCCGACGCCGGGAGCGAGGCGACGTCGACCGATGGGCTCGGTACGGCACGCGCCCACTCGTGGACGGCAGCGCGCGACGGAGCCGGCCCTCCGCGATCGCGATACAGCGCCCGGACGCGGCGGACCACCTCGGGCATGCCGAGCTCGTTTTCATACAGCCAGACCGAGAGCTTCTTCAGGACCGAGGCGTGGACGCGCGGTCGAGCGGTCTCCGCGCGAGCCTGGCGGCTGGAGGATGCGGCCGCCATGCGCGCCGCTGCCCTCGCCAAGGATGCGTCGATGTTCGACCACTCCATGGGACAACCCTAGACGAACGATCCCGGAGCACAAGGCGAGGTCGAAGCCTTCGACGCACGAGGCTGCGAAGCAGCTCTGCGTCGAGGCCCTCGAGCCTTGGCCACAGCCCCTCAGCAAACCCGGGCACGCACCAGCCGCCGCAGGAGCTAGCGCGGCTCGCGGGCAGGGTCCGTCACCACGCGCGGCGGCGGCCCCGACCCCCGCCGCCCAACGTGCTGAGCGCACGAGCGTTTCTGGATTTCGCGCGAGCCTGGTAGCGTCGCGGCTGTGGTGAACGCCTCCCGTCCTGTGCTCGATCTCTGGCTACGCCGCGGCGCCCGCGTCGGCACACTGTGCGCGCTCGTCGCCGTGTCGAGCGCCTTCCGCTGCCCCGGCCCCGATCCGCAGGGCGCCGAGCAGGGCGGGGGCGGCAGCGGCGGAGAGGGCGGCTCCACGAGCACGCAGAGCACCACCACCGCGCAGAGCACGACGAGCAGCTCGAGCGGCGCGACCTCGACGGGAGGCGGCGGCGAGGGCGGCGGGGGTGGCGCTGGCGGCGGCTGCGACCCGGGCGCGGTGTCCTCCGATCCGGACAACTGCGGCGCCTGCGGGCGGCCATGCTCGCAGAGCGGCGCGATGCAGGTCGCCTGCGTGGGTGGAGTGTGTGCGCCCGCGTGCATGAGCGGCTTCGTCGACTTCAACTCGCCCGCGGCGCCGCTCGCCGACGACGGATGCGAGACGCAGGGGAGGCGCAGCTTCGTGACCTCGCAGCCGGTGATCGCGAACTTCGGTAGCGCGATCCTGGGCGACGCCGTCTGCCAAGCCTTCGCCGACGCGGCGCTGCTCGGCGGGGTGTGGATGAGCTGGACCGCAGACGATGCGACGACCCCCGAGCTCAGGTTCGTGCAGAGCGGCGTGCCCTACTTCCTCGTCGACCAGACGATGGTCGCAGCCGACTGGGCCGACCTCACGGACGGCACGCTGATGGCCGGCATCGCGCTCGACGAGCTCGGCGCTTCCAAGTTCGGTGCCGAGGTGTGGACCGGGATCGACTTCATGGGCACCCCGGGCGACACCTGCTTCGACTGGACCAGCGCATCGGACGCGGACGTCGGCACGGTGGGCTTCGCGGGCGGGGTGAACGTCGACGCGGGCAGCGTCTACCTGCAGTTCTGCAACCGCGACAACGTCAGGCTGTACTGCTTCGAGCAGTGAGGCACGTGATGGACTTCGACAAGGTCATCGAGCGCATCAAGGAACGGTCCGGCAAGGATGTCGCCAGGGAGCTCGCGGCCTACCGCGCGGGCGGCGACACGGCCTCCGTGGACGGCTTCCTGAGCTACCTGCGCAACCAGGGCGTGATCGACGCGCGCCAGTTCGCGGAGCTGCACGCCCACGACAAGGTCGACATGACGGCCACGTACGTCCCCGCGACGACCGGGAACCCCGTGCCGTTCGGCTTCCGCAGCACGATCCTGGATCCCGGGGCGACCAAGGTCCCACAGGCCGCCGACACGGCGGTGGGAGGCTACTCAGGGGGCGAGGGCCACACCGCCGCGCAGGGCGAGCCCGCCCATTACGAGGTGCTCGGCGAGCTCGGCAAGGGCGCCATGGGCGAGGTGCACCTCGCGCGCGATCTCGTGCTCAGGCGAAAGATCGCGCTGAAGAGCATCCTGCCGCACATGCAGCAGAGCCCGGCCATCTTCGGGCGCTTCTTGGGCGAGATGCAGATCACCGCCCAGCTCGACCACCCCTACATCGTGCCTGTCTACGGCGTGGAGAACGGCCCGAGCGGTGGGCTCGCCTACGCCATGAAGATGGTGCAGGGCAGGGAGCTGCGCGAGCTGCTGGCCGACGCGAAGAAGCGCATCGAAGAAGGCAAGCCGCTCGACGACGACCAGACCTTGCCCGCGCGCCTCGAGGTCTTCCTCAAGGTGTGCGACGCCATCGCTTATGCCCACGAGCGCGGGGTCGTGCACCGCGATTTGAAGCCAGCCAACATCATGCTCGGCCCCTTCAACGAGGTCTACGTGATGGACTGGGGCATCGCGCGCCTGATGGGCAAAGCCGGCGCGGCCTCGGACGCGGCGGCGCAGCAGAAGGTGGAGTTGCTCGACGCCGAGGGCAACGACGCGAGCCAGACCACGCGCACGCGCGTCGGCTCGACGCTCGGCACGCCGCTCTACATGTCGCCCGAGCAGGCGGCGGGCAAGAACGACGAGCTGGATGGGCGCAGCGATCTCTACACGCTCGGGCTCATCCTGCAGGAGGTCGTCTGCCTGACGGGCGCGGTCGGCGGCTCGACGCTGCAGGAGGTGCTGACCAACGCCAAGGAGGGCAAACGCCTCGAGCCGCAGCCGCTCGCGTCGGGTGAGCGTGTGCCGCGCGAGCTCGCCGCCATCATCGACCGAGCGACGCGGCGCTCGCCCAGCGAGCGCTACGCCTCGGTCGGCGATCTCGCAGACGACCTCCGGCGCTATCTGCGCAACGAGGCCGTGGTGGCGGCGCCCGACACGACGATGCAGGCGATCGGTCGGTGGACCAGCAAGCACCGCATGGCCACCGTCTCGCTGCTGATGCTCAGCTTGATGACGGGCATCGGCGCCACCTTCGGTGTGCTGCTCTATCGGCGCGCCGAGGCGGCCGAGCAGCAGAACCGTGAGTATCGCCTGGCCGAGCTGCAGGCCTCCTCGACCCTGCGCGCGCAGGAGCTGGACTCGACGCTCCAGGGCTACGAGTCGCTGTTCTCCAAGATCGCCGGCGCCGCCGGGCACGCGCTCGAGGGCAAGCGCCAGGGCGAATTCAAGCTGCTGTTCGGCGACGACTTCAAAGAGGGCGGCATCGCCCCCGGGCTCGGCGACTCCAACTTCCATGGCGGCAAGATCAGCTTCGCTGCGCCGGTCGCCGCCATCGCGCCTGGGGTCGTGCGCGAGGCGGTCGCCGGCGACGCGCTCGCCGTCGAGAGCCTGGTCGCACTCGCCAAGAGCGTGATGCTCGAGAGCGCCAGCCCCGATTTCCGCAAGCTCTCCGCGGAGGAGAAGCAGCGCGCGCTCATGCACAGCGGCACCCCGATCACGCGCATCAGCGTGACGCTGCAGACCGGCCTGCATTTCGAGTACCCCGGCATGGCAGGGCTCGCCCCCGATTACGACGGGCGCACGGCGCCTGGCTATCAGGCCGCGCTCGCCCAGAGCGGGATCGTGTGGGGCAAGCCGCGCCCTGGGCGTGGCGGCATGGTGCTGCCGGCGACCGTTCCGCTGCGCTCGCACGAGGGCGAGCCCCTGGGCGTGCTCTCGTTCGAGGTCAGCATCGAGCGCACCGTCTCCTCGGCGCTCGCGAGCGCCCCTGGCCCGCACGTCGAAGCCTCGCTCCTGGTCGAGAAGGAAGGCAAGGTCCTCGCGCAGAATGGCGAGGGCGAGGAGCCCGAGCTGCTCGACATGCAGCAGGTGAAAGACGCCATCGCGCGCGGTGAGTCCGGTTTCGTCGAGACCAAGCGGCAAGGTCGGGACGTGCTCGTCACGTACACGCCGCTCAGCACGGTGGATTGGTACCTGGTCACGGTGGCGAACGTCACGGCCATGAAGAAGGCGCCTCCGCCCGCGGGCGGCCCGCGTCCCGGCGCCGTCGCACGCTCGCAGCCGAGCGCCGTCCCCCTAGGCACGGCGCCCCTCGCGGCGCCCGTCCCCGCAGCCAAGCCGACGGCGAGCGCGAGCGCCGAGCCCGAGCCCAGCGCGGAGCCCAGCGCGGAGCCCAGCGCGTCGGCGGCCCCCAGTGCGTCGGCGGCCCCCAGCGCACCGGCGCTCGGTGGCCCCTGGCCGACCGCGCAGCCCAGCGCGCCTCCGAGCAACGTCGCGCCGCCCGCACCCACCCCGACGGCACCACCGGATCCCTTCGATCCGTGGAAGGCCTACGAGAAGGACAAGAAGCCTTGAGAGCGCGACTCTTTGCAGCATCACTCACCTGCGTGTCGCTCGCGGTCACGCCTTCGTTCGCGCAAGACGGCGGTGCGCCTGTGGCCGCGCCTCAGGCAGCGCCCGCCTCCGCCGACGACGTCGCCGAGGTCTCCGAGGAGGCCCGCGACGAAGCCGCAAGGCTGCTGCTCGAAGGCCGCAAGCAGATGAGCAACCCCAAGCAGCTCGATCTCGCCTGCGAGACGCTCAGCAAGAGCTACGCGCTTCACCGGCGCGGCGACACGCTCCTCAACCTGGCCGAGTGCCATCGGCGCCAGGGCAAGACGGCCACCGCCTGGCGCGAGTTCGACGAGGCCATTCGCTATGCCGAGGCGGTGGAGTTCAAGGAGGCCATCGAGGCCGCGATGAGGCTGCGCGACGAGCTCGCGACCAAGCTCTCCGGGCTGGAGGTGCGCGTGCCCGAGCCTGTGCCGGCGGAGCTGATCGTCGTGCTCGACGGCAAGGTGCTGCCACGGCAGCAATGGGGTCAGCCGCTCTACGTGGATCCGGGCGTGCACGAGGTCGCCGCGACCGCGAGAGGCTACGAGGGCTTCGCCAAGAGCGTCACGGTGCAGCGCGAGGGCGCGCGCACGTCGATCGAGGTCCGCCTGGAGAAGGAGCCGGAGCCGGAGAAGCCGAAGCCCGCTCCTCCGCCGGAGCCTCCCGCCAAACCCGAGCCGCCCGCGCCCGAGCGCGGTGGCCCGCCGGGCTGGGCCTTCGTGGTCGGGGGCGCCGGGGTCGCCATGCTCGGCGTCTCCGCCGCGTTCGGTGCGCTGACGCTCGACGCGGGTGGGAGCCTCGATGACACCTGCGGCGAGGGCCGCGCCAGCTGCCCGCCCGGCTACGACTTCGAGGGCGAACGAGGCAGCGAGCTGCTGGGCTTCGGCATGTTCGTCGGCTTCGGCGCGGCCGGGATCGTCGCCACCGGCGTGGGCGTGGCGGGGCTCATCGCACACGCCGTCGGGGGCCCATCGCACGAGCGCCCGGCCGTGGCCGTCATGCCGCTCCTGGGACCTGGCTTCGCGGGCGCCACGCTCGGCGGCACGTTCTAGCGCACCGTCGTCGCGCACCAGCCGCCGCAGGTGCTATGGCCGCTCGCCGGCTTCGATGCGCAGCTCGGGGCGGGCGAGCTCGTGCCGGTGCCGTAGCCAGCGGAGCGCGGCCTCCTGTCGCGACAGCAGCGCAGCGAGCTCGCGCTCGGAGGGCTCGTAGCCATCGGTGCGGAGGACCAGCTCCACACCCGCGGCGGCGGCGCGCGCGAGGTCTGACTTGCGCCTCGCGCCCCGGACCTCCGACGCCTTCAATGCACCGGAGCGGACCCGCTCGAGGTGCCACGAGAGGCGATGCACCAGATCCACCGTCGCGCTCGGCAGCACGGCCGACACCTGCTCGGGCGAACCACCGACGGTGATCCCGAGCGCCAGACGTCCTCGCGCGGAGATCGACCAACGCGGCTCCGACACCGCCACGTGCTGCTCGGCCGCGGCCCAGGCGTGCGTGAGCTCGGCGAGCCTGCTCGCGGCGCTCGCTCGCGAAGCCGAGTCGAAACGCGCCATCAGCGCCAAGACCGGCGCCACGCGCGCGGTCCCGACCCCGTGGAGCACAGCGGAGCCGAGCAACCAGCCGGCTTCACGATCGGCCCAGGAGGGCTCCACTGCGTCGACGTCGAGCTCGCCGGCGAGCGCCGCCGAGAGCGCGACGTCGTCGCCGAGCGGCGCTGCGGCGCGGGCTGGCCAGAGCTGAGCCGCCGCGGCCGCGCCGTGCACGCGGAGCGCGTAGGCGAGCGCGAGATCGGCGAGCGACTCCCAGAGATAGCCGGCCCCACGCACCTGCTCGATCGCGTCCGCGAGCTCGGCGATCGAGAGCGTAGGCAAGGGGCGATCGCCGAGCAGATCGGCCGCTGCGCGCAAGCCGGCCGCGTGTCGCAGGCGGTTGTCCGGGCGGGGCGGCAGCGCATCGGCCGCGAGCTGCTCCAAGCGCGATGCGAGGGGCGCGAGATCGCGGGCGTCGAGCACCGCGACCAGCGCGGCTTGCGCCAGACTCAACGGCTTCAGATCCGCCGGCGGATCCGTCGCCATGTGAGCGAGCTGCTCTCGCAGCGCCGCGCTGCCCTCGTACGTCGCCATCGTGGTGCCTTCCGCGTCCCTCACGCGCTCGCCGCGCGGTCCGGATCAGTCGTCGTCCTCGAACGCGGCGACGAGCGGGCTGCTCAGCTTCGCGGGCTGAGCGACCAAGCTTCGGTGTGCCTCGCTCGATTCCATGGCTGCGGTTCCTTCTGCTGGAGTGTGGCATCGATGCTGCGCCTCGAGCCCGCGACGACCCGAGGGGCGCCAGGCGCCGGCGGGCGCGCGCCACGAAGGCCGGCGCATCGTTCACCTCGCAGCCGCGCCGGACAACGGAAGTCGCGGTCAGCCGAGCCCACGCCCGGCGCCCCGGGCGCGCCAGCCCACGCAGCACCGACCTCGTTCAGAACGCGACGCCCATGCGGAGGAAGTTGAGGTTCAGGCCGAAGACGCCGCGCGTCGAGCGACCGCCACGGCCGACGATGCCGCTCCCGAACCAGGCCAGCCCGTCGTCGTGGCACTCGATGCACACGCCGCCGTTGAGCCCCATGACGAACACGACGTAGAGCGGCAGGTCGCGGCCGCTCCACTCGTAGCCGAAGTCGAGCCCCAGGCCGAGCTCGACGTCGGTGCCTTCGCTCACCGAAGACGGCCGCCAGCCCCGCGTCTGTCCGCCCTTCGGGGTGTGGAAGATGCGCGTGCGCAGCTTGGGCAGGAGAAAGAAGCCCTCGAGAGGCCTCTCGCCGGTGTGGAAGCTGAGGCCCAGAGAGAGCCAGGTCCCCAGCTGCGTGGTGTCGGCTCCGTACCAGTTGCCGGCGGTGAAGGCGGCTTCGGGCACGAGCTCGATCCGATCGTCGAGCACCACGTTCGCGCCGGCCGACAGGTAGAAGATCCTGGCGGCGCCGAGCAGGCCCGAGCCGATGGGCTCCACCCACACCGCGACGTCGCGATCGTGAGCGCGCGGATCCTCCCAAGCGTTCGGGCCCGAGGACCCGTCCGCACGCGCCGGCGCGGCGATCGCGATCGCGGACGCGATCACCGCAGCGGTGCAGCAGCGCCTCCCCATGATCGACCTCCCGAGCGCGAGCATCGCTCCATCGCGAGTTGCGCGACAGCTCGCCATGGCGTGGAGATCGTGCGCTGCGAGCTCGGAGGCGCTGGCGCTCCGCCGGATCAGCGAAGACGGGCTCGCGGCGCGCGTGGTCCGATCCGCGCCGAGGGAGCGCGCGCGAAGTCTGCGCGCGAGCCGGCGCAGGGTGGGCGGCGTGGGCTGCGTGCCGCCCTCTGCGCGGGCGGACGCTCTCTCATGTACCGAAGATGCAAAAGCAGAGCAGTTGCATCAGCGATCGGGCGCTGCTACGTCGGTCTCCACCAAGGAGCCCATCGATGAACGTCCGTAGCTGCGTGCTTCTCGCTTCCCTCTCACTGCTGCCGGCTTGCGGCGCGCACGGCCTCGAAGAGATCGAGGCCGAGGCCTGCGAGCACCTCGAAGAGGGGCCGTTCGAGCCCTTGGTGGCGACGGCCGACGCCGAGAGCGCCCCGACCGGCGACCAGACGCACGTGTCCTACGAGGTGACGCTGCTCCCCGACGAAGGCGGCAGCTTCGGCGGCTTCGTGGCCTTCGAGTCGGCAGAGGGCGGCGAGTACTACGTCTTCTCGGACGCCGAGGTCGAGCTCTCGTTCTGGAGCGGCGCCTCCATTCCCGTCCTCAGCGAATGCGAGGGCTCACCCTGCTCCGAGACCTGCGGGCTCATCGCTCGCCGCTACCAGCTCGAGCTGCCTTCGGGGCGCACGATCATCGAGCTGAGAGGCGCGAGCACGGCCGAGGTCTCCCTGCTCGTCGAGGCCGGCGAGCACGACCACTGAGGCCAGGCATCGCGGGGCTGGGGGGCCTCTCGGGTGGAGGCCCTCGCTGCCCGCGCCCGCGCGGCGCGAGCCCGCCGCGGTTGGGCCGAGCCCTTCAGTCGAGCTCACCCAGGTTGCGATCGTCGACGTCGATGCCCGCGACGACGATCAGCGCCGGGACCACGGCGGTGTCGAAGCCCGGCAGGGCGGAGAGGCCGTCGTCGAGCGCCCGCACGCGCGTCTCGAGCGCACCGGTCGCGGGGTTTCGCGCGAGCATCGAGACGTTGACGCCGGCGAT
>CALKVW010000279.1 GCA_938004785.1 uncultured Polyangiaceae bacterium | reverse complement strand
AAGCACTACAAGAAGACCTTCCCCCGCGCGCTCGCCGTGGTGGTCGTCGGCACGGTGGCGGCCTGGGCGCTCGGCCTCGATCAGCAGGGCCTGAAGATCGTCAAGGACGTGCCCGCCGGCTTCCCCACGCCCTCGCTGCCCATGGTCGATGGCGCCGTGCTCGAGGGCCTCCTGCCCACGGCGATCACGATCGCGATGGTCGGCTTCATGGAGTCGATCAGCGTCGCCAAGGCCTTCGCGCGCATGAACCGCTACGAGGTCGACGCGGGCCAGGAGCTCGTGGGCCTCGGCGCCGCGAACGTCGCCGGCTCCTTCTTCAACGCGCTCCCGGTCACGGGCGGCTTCTCGCGCACCGCGGTGAACGCCCAGGCCGGCGCGAAGACGGGCCTCGCCTCGCTCATCACCGCCGCGGTGATCGGCCTCACGCTGCTCTTCTTCACGCCGCTCTTCTACTTCCTGCCGAGCGCCGTGCTCGCGGCCATCATCCTCACGGCCGTCGCCGGCCTGGTCGACGTCGCCGAGGTGAAGCACCTCTGGCACGTCAAACGCGCCGACCTCGCGCTGCTCGCGCTCACCTTCGTCGCTACGCTCGGCCTCGGCATCGAGGAGGGCATCCTCGTGGGTGTGGGCGCCTCTCTGCTCAACTTCGTGGTTCGCACCACGCGGCCCCACTTCGCCGTGCTCGGCCGCCTGCCCGGCACCGAGGAGTACCGCAACGTGAAGAACTACCCCGAGGCGGAGACCACGGAGGGCGTGCTCGCGCTGCGCATCGACGCGCAGTTCTACTTCGGCAACGTGAGCTTCCTGAAGGACACGCTGAAGAGCCTCGAACTCGGCATGAAGGAGCCGCTCCGCGCGGTGGTGCTCGAGATGATCAGCGTGAGCGAGCTCGACTCCTCGGCGGAGGCCGCGCTCGCCGAGCTCTACGCCGCCTACCGCGAGCGAGGCATCCCCTTCGTGCTCGCCGGTGTGAAGGGTCCGGTGAAGGTCGTGATGCAGAAGAGCGGCCTCTGGGAGAAGCTCGGCGAGGACGCACGCTTCTTCCGCGTACACGACGCGATGCTCTCGGTGGCCCAGCGGGTCGGCGGGCGCGAGCCGCCCGCGCTGCGCCGAGCCGAGTCCTCGGCCGAGCCTGTCGTCGAAGCTCCAACCGTCGGGGCGCCGATGCTCGCCGCGAGCTGAAGCCGCCGAGTCGATCCGGGTCCCGCGAGGCCGCGCTCCCCACGAGGGGCGCGGCCTCTCGGCGTTCCATCGCTCGGGGGAGCGTGCGGGCTGGGCGCAGGCGCGTCGCAGGTGGGTGAAACGCATGTTTCTCGGCGTTTCTGTGAGCAGCCTCGCCGAGCCCGTGACCTCGCTGAATCGGCCGCGAATCGTGGTTGGCACGCTTCGTGATGTGACTCGAAGCATGCTGCGAACATCCGTTGCACTGGCGCTCGTCACGGCCATGAGCTGCACCCCCGCGGCGCCTCGGCGCACGCTCGGTCAGCGCCTCGACACCGACGAGCACGCCGATCTCCAGTTCGAGGCCTCGCCCGGCGGCGTGCCCGAGGTCGACGTCGACTGGATGCAGGCCCGTGGCGAAAAGGTGCGCATCGTCGACGTGCGCGAGGCGCACGAGCTCGTCGACGGCCACGTGCCTGGCGCCGAGCACGTGCCGCTGTCGCGCCTCCCGGAGGCCTCGGCCGACTGGGATCCGAGGGAGCCCATCGTGCTCGTCTGCCGCTCGGGGCGCCGCTCTGCGCGGGGCGTGCACACGCTCGAGGGGCTCGGCTTCAGCCGCGTCGCTTCGATGACCGGCGGCATGATCGCCTGGCGCCTCGCGCAGAAGCCCATCGACCGTTCGATCATCACGAAGGCCGCCGAGGCGCAGGTCGTCGCCGAGGGACCGCTCAGCGCCTCACGCCTCGAAGACGCGCTCGTCGCCGCGCCGCCGAGGCAGGTGCGCGCCGCGACGCTGCTCCTGCACGGCACCGAGGCCTGCGTCGACGGCCGCGAGGAGCACGCGGTGGTCGGTACCCCGGGAGGCGACGCCGGCGAGCTCTTGCTCGCGCTCGCCACGGTCGAGGACATGACCGGCCGCGAGCTCGGCGAGGGCGAGATCGTCGCGCTCTTCGACGCCTACGTGGAGAGCTTCGGCCGCTTCTACTTCCACTCCGACGAGCACGCGCTCGAGGCGCTCGGTGAAGCGCTCCACCGCGACCCTCGCTTCGCGGGCGTGAGCCTACCGCCAGGCGCGGCGCCGCTCGCGCAGTTCGTCGCGCACCCCCCGGCGGCGCTGCGCGAGGCCCTGCTCGAGCACATGCTCACGCCCAAGCACATCGGCTGCGGTCACCTGCGCCTCTTGCTCTCGAACCCCGAGGGCTACGGCGTGCGCCTCGGGCTCGCACAGGCGCTCGGCCGCGTGGTCTTCCGTCTGCTCTGGACGCAGCCCGAGGCGATCGACTTCGTCGTGCTGCACGGGGACCACGCCGAGGAGGCCGTGGTGAACGTGACCCTGCCCGGCGAGGTGCACGCCTACACGAACGTGCCCGCCATCCCGCCGCGCATCGGCGGGCACTCGGTCTTCGTGAACCACCCGCAGGTCGCCGCCTTCATCCGCAGGCAGCACGCGCAGTTCCTCTTCGAGGAGCTGCCGGCGCTCCAGAGCTCGGGCCAGGGCCTCGACGCCTTCGAGCGCGCGCTCGAAGGCAAAGCCGCGCAGCAGCTCGGCCTCACGATCGGCGCGCTCGCCGCCAAGCTGCCCGTCTTCGAGCTGCACTACGCCGAGGGCCGACCGACGGTGACCCTCCAGAAACCAGGAGCCGTCCTGTGAAGATCATCCTCGTCGCCGCCGCGTTCACCGCGTCGCTCGTCTCTCTCGCCGCGACCGCCGACGCGCAGCCGACCGATCCTGCACAGGCGGCCGAGCCCGCTCCCACCGCGGAGGCCGCTCCGGTCGCTGCGCCGCCCGCGCGAGCGCGCGTCTCGGCCCCCGTCGAGCCGGAGCCGAAGGATCCTCCCGAGGCCGCGCCCTCGCGCGATCGCCTCGGGCCCGCGGTCTTCCCCTTCAAGTACGGCAAGCTGCGCTTCGGCGGCGTGGCGCAGCTCACGAGCGAGATGCAGAGCGACGAGGAGGGCATCGACGGCTTCGCCGACTTCCGCCGCCTGCGCATCGACACACGCGTCTCCTTCCTCGACGACGCGCTCTCTCTGCGCACGCACATCTCGACCATGCCCAAGGACCCCGAGCTGCTCGATCTGCACGTCGACGCGCAGCTCCACCCGCTCGTGCACCTGCGCGCGGGCGTCGAGAAGACGCCCTTCACCGCCTACCGCCAACAATCGATCAACGACTCGGTGCTCGTCGACTGGCCGATCGTGAGCCGCTGGTTCGGCGGCGAGCGCCAGCTCGGCTTCATGCTCGACGGCAAACCAGGCGACGCCCATTACGCGGTGGGTGTCTTCGGTGGCGACGCGTCACGCCCGCAGAACCAGCGCTTCAGCACGGCCTATGGCGAGCCGGCACCGAGCCGCACGGCCTTCCGCACCGCGACGGCCTTCGACGTGCCTCACCCCGAGGTCTTCGTGCGCGGCGGCTACGATATCGGCCCGTTCCACGCCGCGGCGAGCGCGGCCTACGACGCGCGACCGGTGCACGGCGTCGATACGCGCGCGCGCTTCGCGCTCGAGGGGCACCTCGACACCAAGCGCGTCGACCTCTGGGGCATCGGCTATGCGGCGCTCGCCGACGACGCCGCGGGCAACACCGGCGAGGGCCTCTATGGCGCGCTCGCCGAGGCCGCGTTCCGCGTGCACGAGCGCGTCGAGATCGGCCTGCGCTACTCGGCGGTGATCGTGCCCGAGCGCCTCCGCCTCGACGCGCGCAACACGGCCGATCAGCGCATCGCGGAGGCGCCCGAGGCCGAGCAGGAGAAGCTCACCGACAAATACGCCGGCGTCGGCGCGACCGAGGCCTTGCAGGAGGCCACCGCCGGCTTCGCCGTCTACTTCTTCGGCCACGATCTCAAGTGGCACAGCGACGTGTCCTGGCTGCACGACTCGAAGACGGCCGGCGACACCGACGCCTTCCGCCTGCGCACGCAGCTACAGCTGGGGTTCTGAAGCGCGCCCCCTCAGCGCGCCAGCCGGTGGCCGAGGAAGCCGCCGCTGCGCGGCTTCTCGAAGTGCACCATGTCGACGAGCACCGAGGCGGCCACGAGCAAGAGGCGCGTGCGCACGTCGGCGAGGCCCTCGTCGACGTGCACCATGAAGACGTCGGCCTGGGTGTAGAGCTCGCGCGCGAGGCCGGCCCATTGTTTCTCGAGCCTGCCCACCGCGTGGCCCTCACGGCTCAGATCGAAGCGCCAGAACCGGTAGAAGGGTTTGTCGAGCGTGGCGAGCACCGCGCCGGAGGCATCGCAGAGCTCGTAGCGCCGCCCGAGCCACGCGAAGCGCTCGACGATGCGCCCGAGCTCGTTGCCGTTCCAGTCGTAGACGGCGAGCTCGTTGAAGGGACGTGGGCGTCGACGCAGCTCGAGCGTGAGCAGCACCTGGCCGCCGCCGCCGCGCACGTCGAGCTTCGCCGTGCGGAAGCCCCCGAAGAAGTTGCGCATCAGCAAGGTCGCCGCGCCGGTGTCCTGCTCCTCGACGCGCAGCGTGCCGCCGCCCGTGAAGGACTCGACGAAGTAGCTGTTCGCGAGCTGGATGCCCGTGACCACCTCGGCGCTCTCGTACTGCTGCTGCACGCGGAAGCCGCGCCCGGCGAAGAAGGCCTCGAGGCCGAGCTCGACGACGGTGTTCGGCGGGAAGGGCAGCGCGCGCCTGGGCTTCAGCGCGCTCGGCTGGGGAGGCAGGGGGCGCGGCTCGGTCGCGAGCTCGAGCGAGCTCCCCGAGCCGTCGAAGGGATCGAGCTGGCGCACGTGTTCCAGTCTAACTGGACCCGCATGGCTCGCGTCGAGCGCGCTTGCCGTCGAGCGGCGCCGCGCGTAGCTGCCTCTCTGCGAGCGGCTCCCGGTCGACGGTGGCCCCGGGCCCCAGGGCCCGCTCCGAGCCAGGCGGCCCAGCGAGGGAAGATCCCAGGGGCCTCCGCGTAGCACGCGCTCGTCACCCCCGATCCAGGAGCTCCATGAACCTCATCAAGTCCGCTTCCGCCGCCATGCTCGCCCTCTCCTTCCTCGCCGGCTGCGGCGGTGGCCCCGAGGGCACGTACTCCTTCGACAAGGAGAACGCGAAGAAGGCCATGGAGGCCGAGATCGCCAAGAAGCCCAAGGAGGAGCAGGCCTTCGCCGGTCTCGCGCTCGCCCTCATCGACGCGCTCGACATGAAGCTCGAGATCAAGTCGGGTGGCAAGTGGGAGATGAAGATGAGCGCCCCCTCGCTCGGCGGCAAAGACGCCGAGAAGAAGGAAGAGTCGGAGACGGGCGACTGGACCGTCGAGGGCGACACCATCACGCTCAAGGGCAAGAAGGACCTGAAGTGCAAGTTCGACTCCAAGCAGCTCAGCTGCGACGCGGAGAAGGACGGCCCTCCGATGGTCTTCAAGAAGGGCTGATCCTCGAACGCCCGGCGCGGCCCCACAGAGCCGCGTGAGCCTCGGCTCCGAGCCCGGCGCCCTCGACGAGAGGTGTGTCGGGCTCGCTGCGTTTCGCCCGCCGGCGTGACGCGCGCACCGGTTCGGGGTATCTGCCGGCTCCCATGGTCGCGCTCTCGCTCCGCCTCTACGACACGCTCACCGCGGCTCCTCAGCAGCTCGTCCTGCGCACCGAAGGCGAAGCGGGCATCTACTGCTGCGGCCCCACGGTCTACGACGTCGCGCACGTGGGCCACGCGCGCGCCGCGCTCGCACCCGACGTGCTCGTGCGCCACCTGCGCGCCGAGGGGGTGCGCGTGAAGTACGTGCGCAACGTCACCGACGTCGACGACAAGATCCTGAAACGCGCCGGCGAGTCCGGCGAGGAGCCGCTCGCGCTCTCGGCGCGCATGACGGTGCTCTACCAGGACGACATCGCCGCGCTCGGCTGCCTGAAGCCCGACGTCGAGCCCAAGGTGAGCGAGCACATCGGCGAGATCATCGCGCTCGTCGAGCGCCTCATCGCTCAGGGCGCGGCCTACGTGGTCGACATGCCGGGCGGCGCGCGCGACGTGTACTACGCGGTGCGCGCCTTCCCCGAGTACGGCAAGCTCTCCAAGCGCAAGATCGACGATCTGATGGTCGGCGCGCGCATCGAGGCCAACGAGACGAAGCGCGATCCGCTCGATTTCGCCCTGTGGAAGGGCTGCGAAGCGAGCGGCTGGGGTTGGGACAGCCCCTGGGGCAAGGGCCGGCCCGGCTGGCACATCGAGTGCTCGGCGATGAGCGGCCGGCACCTCGGCCACGGCTTCGACGTGCACTGCGGCGGCATGGATCTCATCTTCCCGCACCACGAGAACGAGATCGCCCAGAGCGAAGGCGCGCACCCCGGCGAGGGTCCCTTCTGCCGCACGTGGATCCACAACGGCTTCGTGCAGATCGACAAGGAGAAGATGGCGAAGTCGCTCGGCAACTTCGTCACCGTGCGCGACGTCTACGAGCGCAACGACCCGGAGGCGCTGCGCTACTTCCTGCTCGGCGTGCACTACCGCGGGCCGATCACCTTCGACACCGACAAGCTCGAGAGCGGGCGCGTGGTCTTCCCCGGCGTGCTCGAGGCCGAGCGGCGCGTCGACTACCTCTACCACACGCTCGAGCGCAGCCGGGCGCTCGCGCAGTCGGGCCAGCCGAGCACGCTCACCGTCTTGCCGCCCTCGCTCGCTTCGTACGCGACGCTCGCCGACGAGGCGTTGCCGCGCACCAAGGCCGCGCTCGACGACGACCTGAACACGCCGATCGTGCTCTCGGTGCTCGCCGACCTCGCGAAGGCGGCCAACGAGCTCTGCGATCTCGCGCAGCGCAAGAAGAAGGATCCGGTGATCTCCAACAACGCGCCCTTCGTCGCGAGTCGCCTCGCGCGCGCGCTCACCGACGTCGGCGCGCGCGTCGGCCTGCTCGAGGCCGAGCCGGAGGCCTACGCGCGAAGAACGCGCGACAAGCGCCTCGCGCAGCGTGGCGTCAGCGCCGAGGCGATCGAGGCGAAGATCGCCGAGCGCGTCGCGGCGCGCGCCGCGAAGGACTTCGCGCGCGGCGACGCGCTGCGCGACGAGCTCTCGGCGCTCGGCATCGAGATCGCCGACAACCCGACCGGCACGAGCTGGCGCGTGCTTGCCTGAGTCGCCCGAGCGGGGGGGCCGCGGGCGCGGCATCCCTCTTGCTTTGGCGTGGCCGTGTTTTAGGTTCCGAGGCGATCCATGGCGCGCGACCTCTATGCCACGCTCGGTGTGCCTCGAAATGCGGACGAAGACGCGATCCGCAAGGCCTTCCGCAAGCTCGCGGGCAAGTACCACCCCGACAAGGCCCCCGGCGCCGAGAACGAGCAGCGCTTCAAGGAGATCAACCAGGCTCACGAGGTGCTCTCCGACAAGGAGAAGCGCGCGCTCTACGACGAGTTCGGCGAGGAGAGCACGCGCCCGGGCTTCGACGCCGAGCGCGCCCGCATGATGAAGAACTTCGCGCGCCAGCAGCGCGGCGGGCGAGCTGGGGGCGGGGGCGTCAACTTCCAGGATCTCTTCGGCGGCGGCGCCTCCGCGCAGGGCGACCTCGGCGATCTCTTCGGCGACCTCTTCGGTGGTCGCGGGCCCGGCGGCAGGCCACAGAAGCCGCGTCGCTCGCCCGACGCGAGCGCCGAGGTCACGATCGACTTCGCCGCCTCGCTGCAAGGCACGACGGTGCAGCTCGGGCGCGCCGACGGCGAAGCGGTGACGGTGCGCATCCCCGCCGGCGTCGCCGACGGCGAGCGGCTGCGCATCACCGGGCAAGGTGGGCGCATCCCGGGCCTCGAGCCGGGCGATCTCTTGCTCGGGGTGCGCGTCAGCCCGCACCGCCACTTCAAGCGCGACGGCGACGATCTGCGCCTCGAGCTGCCGCTCACGGTGGTCGAGGCCTACGAGGGCGCGAAGGTGCGTGTGCCCACGCCGCACGGCGAGGTCGCGCTCAAGGTGCCGCCGCACACGCAGAGCGGCCAGGTCTCGCGCCTCCGGGGCAAGGGTGTGCACCGCAAGGGGCGCAACCCAGGCGATCTCTACGTCACCTTCCTCGTGCGTGTGCCCGAGGCCGAGCACCCCGACGTCGCCAAGGCGATGGATCTCCTGCGCGAGCACCAGCAGGATCCGCGCGGCGATCTGCGCTTCTGAGGGTGCGCCTCACGCCCAGCTCGGCGGGCGCCAAGCTCGGCGCGCGCCGTGCTAACCACCGAGCGTGCTCGCCTGGCTACGCCACGTCCACGCCGACTACCTCGTCGGGGTCCGCGAAGCGGCCGACGCCGAGGCGCAGCGCACGCGCGAACAGCTCGGCGGCGACGTGGTCGCGCGCCGCTTGATGTGGGCGATCCTCATCGCCATCGGCGGGCTGATGATCGTGCGCTTCGCGGGCAACGAGCGCGAGGTCCGCTGGGCCGTGAAGCTCCTCGCCGGCGTAGGCCTCGGCGAGCTCGGTACGGGCCTCGAGCACGCGATGACACGCTCGCCCGACGCGCGTCTGTGGCAGCGTGTGTGGTGGGCCGCCTGGCGCATCGTGGGCTACGGCGCCTTCCCGATCGCGGCCGCGCGGCTCCTGCTCGGCATGCGGCTCTCCGAGCTCGGCGCGAGCGCGCGCGGTCTCGGCAAGCACTTCTGGATCTACGTGATGCTGATCGCGCTCGTGGCGCCGGTCGTGGTCACGGCCTCCTTCGGCGAGGGCTTCCAGGCGAAGTACCCCTACTACAAGCTCGCGAAGGGCGAGCCGCTCTGGCCGGCCTTCATCGCCTGGGAGGCGCTCTACGCCGCGAACTTCGTCGCGCTCGAGCTCTTCTTCCGCGGCTTCATGGTGCAGGCGCTGCGCCCGCTCGTCGGCTACGCGTCGATCCACCTCATGATGGTGCCCTACGCGATGATCCACTTCGGCAAACCGCTACCGGAGGCGCTCGGCTCGATCTTCACGGGCTTCTTGCTCGGCACGCTCGCGATGAAGCACCGCTCGGTGTGGGGCGGCGTGCTCGTGCACGTGTCGGTCGCGTGCTCGATGGACTTCCTCAGCGTCTGGCAGCGCGGCCTGCTCTGAGGCGCCCTGCGGCGACCGGTGGTGGCCGCGCGCACGCTCCGCGGCTAAGGCTGCGCCCATGTCGACGCTCTCGCTCTCCAGGGCCCGCGCCGCCGTCGCGCTGGCGCTCCTCGCGCTCTCGACCGCCGCCTGCTCGTCGCAGCAGCACACCGACTCCTCGCAGCGGCTCTTCTACTTCACGCCCGCGCCCGGCGAGGCCGCGGCGGCACCTCCTCCCCAGGCGCCCGCGCCCACGCAGGCCGCGCCCGCGAGCGCGGGCTACAAGGGCCTCGGCGTCGAGAGCCTCTCGCCCGAGGTGCTCGCGAAGTACGCACCCAAGCCGATCGAGCCCGAGCTCAGCCGCCGCATCCAGGCCCTGCTCGACGTGCGCGCGCCAGGCGCCGGGCTCGTCTCCCCGGACGGCAAGCGCATGTACTTCACCTGGAGCGTGACCGGCACGCAGCAGATCTGGAGGCTCGACGGCCCGATGCGCTTCCCCGTGCAGCTCACCGGCGGAGAGGACACGACCTCGATCGCCGCGCTCACGCCCGACGGCAAGACGCTGATCGTGAGCCGCGATCGCTCGGGCGAGGAGAACCCCGGGCTCTACCTGCTCTCGACCGCCGGCGGATCCATGCAGCTCGTGCAGCACGAGAAGGGCGTGC
The DNA here is from genome assembly GCA_938004785.1 of uncultured Polyangiaceae bacterium. Taxonomy (GTDB): domain Bacteria; phylum Myxococcota_A; class Polyangia; order Polyangiales; family Polyangiaceae; genus CALKVW01. Next base: position 76,654 of record CALKVW010000279.1, on the reverse strand, counting down.
AGACCTTCCTGCAGCACGTGGCCGACGACGGGCGCTCGATCATGTTCAGGTCCAACGATCGCGCGAAGGACGCCTACGCGATCTACCGCTACGAGCTCGGCTCCAAGACGAAGACGCTGCTCTTCGGCGAGCCCGGGCTCTGGGAGGTCGCCGACGTGCGCGGCAAGAGCGGCGCCGAGACGCTGCTGCTCGTGAAGAACGTGGGCTCGAACATGACCGAGCTCTACGAATACGAGCTCGCCGCGAAGAAGCTCACACCGCTCTTCGGTCAGGGCGAGCGCGAGGACTACGTCGTGGCCTACGGCCCGGGCGACGAGGTGCTCGTGCTCACGCCCAAGCTCGGCGAATTCCGCCGGCTCTACCGATGGAAGCGCGGCCAGGCGGCAGACGCGAAGGGCCTCGTGCCGATCTCGCCCGAGCTGTCGCACGACGTCTCCGACTTCGCGATCGACCACGCGAAGAAGCGCGTCGTCTACACGGTGAACGAGGCCGGCTATACGAAGCTCTTCGCGGTCGACGCCAAGACGAAGAAGCAGCTCACGCTGCCCGCGCTTCCCCAGGCCGATCACGTGCGCTTCGGCGCGACGAGCCGCGACGGCCGCTACCTGAGCCTGAGCGTCGACCCGGGCACCGGCCCTGCGCAGGCCTACGTCTTCGACTGGAACACGACGGCGCTCACGCGCTGGCACGAGCCGGCGGCGCCGGAGATCGACCTCTCCAAGGTGCCGCGCGCTTCGCTCCAGAGCTACCCCGCGCGCGACGGTACGAAGATCCCCGTCTTCGTGCGCCGGCCGGCCGAATGCGAGAAGCCCGCCGAGCCTTGCCCGGTGATCGTGCATTTCCACGGCGGCCCCGAGTCGCAGACGGTGGCCGGCTTCAACCTGCGCTCGCAGCTCTTCGTCGGCGCGGGCTTCGTCTTCGTCGAGCCCAACGTGCGTGGCAGCGACGGCTACGGCAAGACCTGGATCCACGCCGACGACGGCCCGAAGCGCGCCGGGATCCTGACCGATATCGAAGACGCTGCGAAGTGGGCGCGCTCGAGCTTCGCGGTCGCGGGCAAGGCGCCCAAGGTCGGCGTCTACGGCGGCAGCTACGGCGGCTACTCGACCTTCGTCGCGATGACGATGTTCCCGGGCGCCTACGACGTGGGCGTGAGCGTCGTCGGCATCTCGAGCCTGGTGAGCTTCCTCGAGAACACCGCGCCCTACCGGCGCGCGCTGCGCGAGAGCGAGTACGGCTCCCTCGAGAAGGACCGCGCAGCCCTCGAGGCGATGAGCCCCATCAACCACCTCGACAAGCTGCGCGCGCCGCTGCTCATCCTGCAGGGCGCGACCGACCCGCGTGTGCCCGTGGGGGAGTCCTTGCAGTTCCACGAGTCGGCCGTGGCGAAGAAGATCCCGAGCGAGCTCGTCATCTACGCCGACGAAGGCCACGGCTTCCGCAAGCGCCCCAACCAGGTGAGCTCGATGGGCTACACGCTGCGCTTCTTCGAGAAGCACCTCGGTGGCGGCGCGGCGAAGTGAGGGCAGAGGGCGGCGCCTGCATCGCGCGGGCGCCGCGCAGCTCGCTCAGTTGTCGCCGAAGAGCTCGCTGATCTTCGTGTCGAGGGCGACGGCGATCTTGTAGAGCGACTCGATCGACGCGGAGCTCTCGGCGCGCTCGATCTGCGAGAGCAAGGAGACGCTGAGGCCGGTGCGGCGCGACATCTGCTTGAGCGTGAGCTCCTTGTCCTTGCGCAGGGTGCGCACCGTGTCGCCGATGATGCGCTTGAGCTGCTCCTCGGGCGTGCGCACGAGGCCCTTCTTGCGCATCACGCGCGCGAGCACCCCGCGGAACTCGTCGACGTTGAAGGGCTTCTTGATGTAGTCGACCGCGTCGAGCTTCATCGCGGCGACGGCGCTCTCGAGGTTCGGGTAGCCGGTGAACATCACGACGGCGATGTCGTCGTCGACCTTGCGCACCCTACGCAGCACCTCGATGCCGTCGAGCTTGGGCATCATCACGTCGAGCACGAGGATGTGGTAGTCGCCGTTCTTCACCTCGTCTTCGACCGCCGAAGGATCCTGCAAGGTCTTCACCTCGTAGCCGTCCTTCGTGAGCAAGGTCTCGACGTAGTCGCAGATGGCCTTGTCGTCGTCGCAGATGAGGATGCGGATCGCAGGCAGGCTGATGGCCACGGGGCCTCCGGGTCGAGGTGGATTCCAGTGGCACCATAACGCGTGAAACGCCTCAGGGAGAAGAGGCAGCCGCGCCGGGGCTCGCCTGGGCGCGTTCGGGGCGCTCCCGCACCACGAGCGGTCGTGAGGCGGCGCGCGCGATCGTGGCTGGTGCGTCGGGGCTCGTCGCGGTCGCCTCGGGCAGGGTGTAGCTGCCCGCGAGGGCGAAGCGGATCGGGACGCCGAGCGTCTCGCGTCCGGTGTAGCGGCGCGAGATGCGCAGCGCGCCCTGCACCTGGCGCACGCCGTCGACCGGCGCGGCGAGCGAAGCACCGGGCGGCAGAGGGATGCGCAGCTGTGCACGCACCGGGTGGCCGGAGCGTTCGCCCGAGGGCTCGAAGAGGTCGGCGCGTAGGATGGCCACCTCGCCGCGCGAGGCCTCGGGCCAGCGCAGCGTGAAGGCGATGGGCGAGGGGCTCGGCTCGGCCGGCACGGTGAACGGACGCAGGAAGGTGCGCTCGATGCGCGCGACGAGCTTGCCCTCGAGGGCGCGCACCTCGGCGCGACGCGCGCCCTCGGCGACCGGCACCGAGACGCGGCTCTCGCCCGCGCGTTGCTCCTTCGGTGGGGCCTCGTCGAAGGCGACCGAGAAGCGCGCCGCGCCCGAGGCGCCGCCCGCGTTCTCTTTCGCGGCGAGGTGCACGAAGGCCTGCACGGCTGCGCGGGTCGCTTCGGGGGAACCGTAGCTGCCGCGTGCGTCGCGCTGCACGGCGAGCTGGCTCGCGAGGCGTGCACGCTCCGGGCCGCCGAGCTTCTCGCTGCCGACGATCAGCGCCGCGAGCACCGTGGCGCGAGCCGCGCGTGAGGCGCCGTTGGGGAGGGAAACCTGCGCGACGCTCGCGCCCAGCACACGCTCCTCGAGCGCATCGAAGAGCACCCTCGCGTCTGCCGTGCGCTGTGGGCTGGTCGACAGAGCGAGCGCGCCACGCGCGAGCAGCTCGGGATCGCGGCTCGAGATCACCCGGTTCGTCACGGCGGCGACGAGCTTCGTCCAGCACTCGCGCGGCATGCCGTCTCTCATGATCGGCTCCGCGTCGAGCCAGGGGATCACCCGAGCCGCAGGTGCGCCGAGGGCGATGTCGTCGCTCGGGCAGCTGACCTCCTTCTCGCCCTTTCGCGGCTTCACCAGCGTGACGGGTTCGTCGCGGCGCAGCCGACGCAAGTCCGCGAGCATCCGGTCTTCACCGTCGCCCTGGTTCGTGATCGCGCGCAGCTTCGCCTCCGCGCGTTCGATGACGTCGGAGGCGCGGCGCGCGAGCGGGCTCTCGTCGCCTCCGGTGCGCAGCGCTCGGTCTCGGATCAAGCCCGCTGCGAGCATGGCGTCGGCGAGCGCGTTGGTGGCTTCGAGGTGGCGCGGCTCGAGCGCGGAGAGTGCGGCCTCGAGCAGGCGGCGCTCGCCCTGCTCGACGACGATCTCGGCCGGGCCCACGGGCACGAGCTGCGCTCGCTGCATCCACGGCGCGAGATCGATCGATTGGCCGGGCTCGAGCCACACGGTGCGCGCGACTCGCACGAGCTCGCCGTTCGGCTGGATCTCGAGGCGGTGCACGAGCTGGTCGGCGGGCACACCCGGCGCGGTGGCCCGGAGGCGCAGCGCGCCTTCGCCGACCGAGGCCGCCTCGAGCGGTACGCGCAGCGAGGCCGCACCACGCGCGGGCACGCTGAGCGTCGCGCTCGGTGTGGTGCTGCGTAGCCCGCCTTCGCCTTCGATCGCCAGGCTGACCTCGAGCGCCCTCTCGGTGCGGTTGCGCAGCTGCACGAGCGCCTCGCCGCGATCGCCCACGACCCAACGCGCGCCGGCCTCGACCTTCACCGACAGCGGCAAGGACGAAGGCACGTCGACCCAGGTGGTGGCCGGGCGCGCGCCGTCGGGCATGCCGACGAGCGCGACGCGCCAGGTCGTCTCCTCGGCGCCGAGCGGCACCGTGATGCGTAGCTCGCCGTTCTGGTCGGTGCGCGCGGGTGGTGCCACGTGGTGCAGGCCTTTGGCGACGCCGAAGCTCGTTCGGTGCGCACCACCGAGACGGCCCGAGCCCGAGCCGTAGCCCGAGCCCGAGCCCGTGCCGTGGCCGATCGTGCCGATCGAGCCGAGGCCGATGCCGCCGAGCTCGGTGCCGGTGGCCTCCTTGAGCAGGGCGCTCCACGCGTCGACGGTGCTGTCGGCGACGCGCATGTCCCAGCGTGCGTCGACGACGCGCTCCTCGTCGGTCGCGAGCGCGTAGGGAGAGCCGGCGCGCAGCACGCGCTCGAAGGGGCTCCGCACGTCGTCGGCGGTGCCGGCGCGGCCGTCGGGCCCCGGAGAGCGCAGCTCGAAGCCGCGCACGACCGAGATGAACGGCACCGGTTCGTCGCGCGAGGGCACGAACTGGATGCGCCCACCCCAGGGGTCGGAGAGCTTGCCCTCTTCGAGCTTACCCTCGCGCACGAGCTTGCGCAGGAGCGCGTTGGGCTCCTTGAACACCGGCTCGCTCGAGTCGATGTTCTCGTCCTGTCGCAGCGCGCGCACGGCCGAGAGCACCTCGAAGAGCTTGAGGCGCGTGACGCGTCTCGCGACGTGGTCGTAGGTGATCTGCGGATCGATGCTCACGAGATCGGCGAGCGCGACGGGCTCGCCGCCCGGGGTCTGGGGCGGGGTGTCGAGCGCGTCCGTGACGAGGCGCATGAGCTCGGGGTTGAAGCTGTGCCTGCCAGCGGTCACCCGGCGCACGTCCGGCAGGCGCGCGGGGTCGTGCGAGGCCTCGTAGAGCGCGCCCTCGAGCGAGTGCACGACGGCGCGGAAGGTCTCGGCGACGTCGCGCTCGAGCGTGGCGCCGGGGTCGAGCGGCGGCGTGAGCGCGTCGCTGCGTGAGGCCTCGAAGTGCGGCGCGTAGCGCGCCTGCTCGGCTGGGCTGCCGCGCAAGAAGGGCTCGCAGTCGTCCTTCGAGACGCCCGCGCGGCTGCAGAGATCGCTGCCCGCGTCGAGCGAGAGCAGGCTCGACACGTTGCCGCCTCCGTAGGCGTCGACCACGACGGCGGCGATCGATCCCTGGAGCGGCTTGCCGCTGCCGTCGCTGAGCTTCGCGAGCAGCGTCACCTCGCCGAGCGGCGCGGCGCGGCCTCCGACGAGCTTGCCCTCGAGCTTCGGGATCGAACGCGGCAGGGCCAGCACGCGGGCGCGCGCGAGCCTCGACGGACGCGTGCCCTCGGCGGTGGCGAGATCGAAGCTCGTGAGGCCGAAGGCCGACTCGGGGATACGCATCCTGAGTCTGTCCGCTCCGCGATCGAGCCACGCCGTCGCCGTCTCGCCTCCCTGCTCACCTCGAAGGAGCACCGCAGCGGGGCTCGTGAGCTGGCCCACGATCCTGAGCTCGAGCTCCTGCCCTGCGCGCACCACGCTCTCGGCCGGCCTCAGGATGTACGCTGCCTCGCGATCGACCGGCACGCAGAGCGCTCTGCCATCGGCGCCGGCGAGCTCGCCGGTGAAGCGCGCGCCGTCGAGTGTCGCTTCGATCGGCCTGAGCGAGAGCGCCGCGGCGACCTGGCCGGAGCAGGGGCCCACCTCGCGCTTCGCCCCTAGATCGCGCGGCGCCTTCCACGTGAAGCGCCCTTCGCCCCGATCGTCGGTCTCGAGCGTCGTCGACAGGCCGTCGCCGCGCAGCTCGAACCGGCCTCGCACCGGGCGCCCGCCCTCGCCGTAGATCGCCACGTGGACCGACTGTTCGAGCCCGGGCACGAGCTCTCCCGCTTCCGGTGTGAAGCTCACCGAGGCCTGCGCTTGGGCCACGCTCACGCGCCCGGCGATCTCGAGCGACTGACCGTCGAGCACCGTGCGCGCGACGTAGGCGATCTCCGAGCCGCGCAGCGGCACGTTGGCCGGCGCGACGAGCTCGCCGCGAACGTGGCCATCTGCGTCGGTGACGTGGCGTTTCGCCGCCTTCTCGAAGGCCTCGCGCTCGGCGGGTGCGGTGGTGCCTCGCGGGCCCGTCCACACCCAGACCGGTTGGGCTGCCACCGCGGAGCCCGCGGCGTCGTGCAGGCGCAGCTCCCAGGGCGTCGTCTCCTTCGGGGCGAGGCTGCCACGTTCGAAGCTCACCGAGAGCCTCGGCGAACCCGGGCGCTCCTCGCGCACGCTGAGCTTCGTGCGCGCGCTCACGCCTCCCCAGCCTCGACCGAGCTCGGCGCTGAGCTGCCACGAGAGGCCGGGTGTGTCGTCGCGGGGGATCGGCATGCGCGTGAGCAAGGTCCCGGAGGCGTCGGTCCGGCCCTGGCGACGGTGGCGGACGACGCCGCCCTCGAGCAGCTCGATGTCGATGGACTCGCCCGCGAGGGGCTGCTCGCTCTCGCTGTCGGTGGCGTAGGCCCACACGGCGACCTCGCTGCCGGGCACGACCTCCTCGTCGGAGACGAAGAGGCGCAGCTTGCGTGTGGCGGTCCGCACGACGCTCAGCTCGCGTGTGCGCTCCTTGTCGCCGTGCCTCAGCGTGAGCACGAGGCGCAGTGAGGTCTGCGGACCCTCGGGGACCACCAGCGAGATCGTCGCGCGCCCCTCGGCGTCGGTCGTCGTGATCACCGGCGGCGGCGCCGCGGCGGGCTTCGTATCGGCCTTCTCCGCGAGCGATTCCGGATCCCACGAGGCGACGATCTCCGCGCCGTCGAGCGCGACGAGCGAGGCGAGGCGAGGGAAGCCGAGCGCCTGCACCGACAGGCGCAAGGTGGAGCCGGAGCGCACCGTGCTCGGGCCGTGGACCCAGAGGTCGAGCCCTCGTGCGCTCGCCGTGACCGGTGCGCTCACGGCGCCTCGCGGCCGTGCGACGAGCGCGAGCGCGCAGGCCACGAGCAGCAGCGCCGCGCGCAGGAGCGCGAGCGCACGCGTCTTCAACCCGGATCTCCGCCCACGCGTTCGATGCATGCGGCGAAGGTATCGCAGCGCGACTGATCGAGGCAGGACAGCAAACGTGCGGCTGCGTCGGGCGTGGCCTCCGCCGAGGGGCTGCAGGCGTCGACGCAGCGGGCCTCGGTCGCGACGGCTCGGTCTCTCGCAGCGGCGACGAGCTTCGCGTCGTCGGCACTGCCGCTCGAGGCGATCTTCTCTGCCTGCTCGAGCCCGCACTTCGTCGCGCGTTCGCAGGCCTGCGTGCAGGCCTGGCGCGCGCTCGGTGGTTTCGGCGCGGCGCTCGCCGAAGGGGCCGTGTCGGCGCGGGCGCTCTCGCCGCAGCCAGCGAGCAACGCCACCGACGAGAGCAGCGCTCCCATCGTGACCGAGGTGTACGGACGGCGAGCCAGAGCGGTCGATCGCGCCATGGTGAGCAGCGACAACCCCCCGAGAGCTGGGGTTCCCGCCCTCGCGCAAGGGGCGCGATTTTCTGGGGAACCCTCGTAGCCCACGCGTGTCCAAGCCCCTCACGCGCACTCGAGCGCGCAGGAGAGGGGCGCCCAGCATGCGATCGACCTGGTACTTCGGCCTGCTCTGCGTGGGGGCGCTCGCCCTCTTCGGTCACACGACCGCCGAGGCCTGCCACAACGGCTACGAGCCGCGCATCAACCCGAAGGTCGGTGGCGTGGCGCACGCCGAGCGGCTCGTGAACGAGGGGTACCCAGGCCCGGCGCTCGCGTCGGTCGCCTCGCTCTACCCCGGCATCGCTTCGCAGAAGCTCGGGCGCGACCCGCTCGCCGATCGCGCGCTGCTCGTCGCCGCGCGCGCGGTCGTACGCACCGACGGCGAGATCCCGCTCGCCTTCGGCGGCGCCGCGGCGAAGTCCGGCGACCGCACCGAGCGTGAGCAGCGCCTCGGCTGGGCGCTCGAGGTGCTGCGTGCGCAGGCCGTACGCAGGCCGAGCGATCCCACGGCGGCCACGGATCTGGGCGAAGCGCTCGAGCGTTTCCCCGAGCATCGCGCCGAGGCGCGCCGCATGCTCGCCGATCTCGAGCAGCGCGACGTGGTCGCGAGCGCGCAGGCACACGGAGCCCTCGCCAGGCTGCGCCGCGCGCGTGGTGCGGAGCTCCAGCCCTGGGCCAAGGCCACGCTCGGCGCGATCGAAGCGGCGTCCGTCGAGCTCGAGATCGCGCGCTGTCGCGCGCGGGTGAACGCGAAGGACGATCGGTCCTGCCGCCTCGAGGACGGCGCGAGCTGAGGGCGAAGTGGCGGTGAGCGCAGCCTGCGCGGTGCGTCCGGCGTTCGTCGGCCGTGCGGCGCTCGTGCCGCTCGGCGCCGCGCTCGCGCTCGCCGCGTGCACACCCGAGCCAGGCGGCGAGACGCTCGGCGCCCGCTCGGCGCTCGCGCCGCCCGAGGTCGACTGGCTCGCGCTCGGCGACGCCCAGCGAGGCCACGCGCTCGCCGAGCGCTACCAGTGCGCTCGCTGCCACGAGGAGCCGCGCCTGGCGCAGCCCACACAGAAGCAGCGCTGCTTCGGCTGTCACGACGATCTGCTCAGCGGCCGCCTCGAGGCGCCGCCCGAGGTGCTCGACTCCTTCGTGCCGCACATCGCCGATCTGAGGCGCGCGCCTTCGCTCGACGGCGCGGGCCGCCTGCTGCGCCCGGAGTGGCTCGTCGCCTTCCTGCAGGCGCCGCACGATCTGCGGCCGTCGATGGTCGCGATGATGCCTCGCCTCGCGATCGCCCGGCACGAGGCGATCGATCTCGCAGCCTGGCTAGGCGAAGGCGCCGCCCCTGAACCAGCCCTCGCGGTCACGACGGGCGACGTCGAGCGCGGGCGCCAGGCCTACCTCGCGCGCGGTTGCGCGGGCTGCCACGCCTTCGCCGGCGCTGGGGTGCCCGAGCCCTCGCCGCTGCCGCGCGGCGCCGCGCGGGGCGAGCACGACGCGCCCGCGGTCGAGCTCGCCCCGGATCTGCGACACGCACGCGTGCGCCTCAGGCCCGAGCTCGTCGCGACGTGGATCCGCGCGCCGGCTTCGCTCCGCCCCGCGACGCTCATGCCGAACCTCGGCATCGCAGAGGCGGAGGCCGCCGATCTCGCAGCCTTCGTGCTGAGGGCGCCGCTCGCCGAGCCCGAGCCCTCGCCGCCGCGCCCGAGGCTGCCTTTGCTCGAGCGCCCGGTGAGCTTCACCGAGGTGGAGCAGCGTGTGTTCCGGCGCAGCTGCTGGCACTGCCACAGCCAGCCTGCCTACGGCGCGGGCGACGGTGGCCCGGGCAACACCGGCGGCTTCGGCTTCGCCGGAAAGCGCATCGACTTGTCGAGCTACGAGGCGATCCTCGGCGGCTACGTGGGCGACGACGGCCAGCGCGCGAGCCTCTTCGCGCGCGCCCCCGGAGGCGATGCGCCGCTCGTCGTCGCCGCGATGCTCGCGCGCGCCGAGGAGCTCGCGGGGCGGAGCGGCCCGGTGCGAGGCATGCCGCTCGGGCTGCCGCCGCTCGAGCCCGAGCAGATCCAGCTCGTCGAGAGCTGGATCGCGCAGGGCAGGCCGCGCTGAGCGAGCGCGACGCACGAGCGGCGCTCGATCCTCCGCCGTCGTCCGCTATGCTGCGCGCGCTCGCGTGAGAACCTCGCGCGGGCCGACGAGAGAGAGCAAAGGAGCGCGAGCGTGGTCTGGGATCAAGAGCACGACCTGGTGGTCATCGGCACGGGGCCGGCGGGCGAAGGCGCGACGATGAAGGCCGCCAAGGAGGGCGCCAAGGTCGTCACGGTCGAGCGCTACCGCGACGTCGGCGGAGGCTGCACGCACTGGGCGACGATCCCGAGCAAGGCGCTGCGCCACCAGGTCAGCGAGGTGCTCAAGCTGCGCAGGAGCCCGCTCTTCGATCCGAGCTGCGGGCACTTCGACATCAGCTTTCCGCGCCTCTTGCGCGCCGCCGAGGGCGTGATCTCCAAGCAGGCCGCGATGCGCCGCGACTTCTACACGCGCAACCACGTGCAGCTCGTGCACGGCCAGGCGCGCTTCGTCGACGCGCACACCGTCGAGGTCGACACGGGCACCGCGAAGCGTGTGCTGCACGGCAAGAAGTTCATCATCGCGACCGGCTCGCGCCCCTACCGGCCCGCGGATCTCGACTTCACGCACCCGCTCATCCGCGACAGCGACACCATCCTCAGCCTCGATCACACGCCGGACACGATCACGATCTTCGGCGCGGGTGTGGTCGGCTGCGAGTACGCGTCGATCTTCCGCCAGCTCGGCGTGAAGGTGAACCTCATCAACTTCCGGGAGAAGCTCCTGAGCTTTCTCGACGACGAGATCGTCGACGCGCTCGCCTACCACCTGCGCGATCAAGGCGTGCTCATCCGCCACAACGAGGACTACGCGAGCGTCGACGCCAGCGCCGACTCGGTCATCGTCGAGCTCAAGAGCGGCAAACGCATCAAGAGCGACGTCGTGCTCTGGGCGCAGGGGCGCACCGGCAACACCCAGGAGCTCAACCTCGACGCGCTCGGCGTGGCCGCCGACAACCGCGGGCAGATCAAGGTCGACGACTGCTACCGGACGAGCGCGCACCACGTCTACGCCGTGGGCGACGTGGTCGGCTACCCGAGCCTCGCCTCTGCGAGCTACGACCAGGGGCGCTTCGCAGCCACGCACGCGGTGCTCGGCACGAGCGACGTGCGCCTCATCGAGGACATCCCGACGGGCATCTACACTTCGCCGGAGATCAGCAGCATCGGCCGCACCGAGGCCGAGCTCACGCGCGAGGGCATCCCCTACGAGGTGGGACACTCGCTCTTCCGCTCGCTCGCGCGCGCGCAGATCACGGGCAACACCGTGGGCATGCTCAAGCTGCTCTTCCACCGCGAGACGCTCGAGATCCTCGGCATCCACTGCTTCGGTGATCAGGCCGCCGAGATCATCCACATCGGCCAGGCGATCATGGCGCAGAAGGGGGAGGCGAACTCGGTGAAGTACTTCGTCAACACCACCTTCAACTACCCCACGATGGCCGAGGCCTACCGCGTCGCCGCGCTCAACGGCATGAACCGCCTCTGCTGAGGATCTCCGCCCGAGGCATCGCCCCTCCGCGGCGGAGCGCAGCTCTTGCGCCCTCCGCCGCAGCGGGTGCGGCCGGCAAGTCGTCGAAATCGCTCCGCGACCCCGGATCCCGCCCGAATCCGAGCGCCGAGGGCCGAGGCACATCGCTTGCTGAACCTGCCTGTGTGCGGCCTCGCTCCGCACGAAAGGTAGATCGCCATGCTCACCGCACGCGATGTCATGACGCGCAACATGCTCCTGGCAGAGGCCGATTGGTCGCTCGAAGACCTCGCGGCTTTCCTCACGGAGCACTCGATCGGTGGCGCGCCGGTCACCGACGGGAAGAAGATCGTCGGCATGGTCTCCAGCAGTGATCTCGTGCGCTGTCGCGCCCCGGAGGAGGCCGTGTACCCCGACGCCAGGCACCTGCTCGACAACGCACAGCGAGCAGGCATCTCGCCCTACGAGCTCTCCACGCTCACCGTGTCGGGCAGCGGCTCAGGTCGCACCGTGCGCGACATCATGTCGAGCTTCGTCTTCGACGTCGACGAGGGCGCGCCCGTCTCCGAGGTGGCCGACGCGATGATCCGAGGTCGCATCCACCGCGTGGTCGTCACGAGCCACGGCAAGCCGGTCGGCATCGTCTCCTCGCTGGATCTGCTCTCCGTCGTGCGCGATCTCGGGGAGACTCGCGCCCCCGCTGCGAAGGCACGCTGAGCGAGCGGCTGCCTGCCCGCACCGAAGCGCCTCGCACCGACGCGCGCAGGCGCGCACGACCGGAGCGCTCGAGCCCAGCGCGACGCTCCGGGCTCGACAGATGGGCCGCGGCGCGGAACGATTGAGGTTCCGACGCTGTCGCTCGTCCGCATGCCGCCCATCCCCGACCTGCTCCACCCCATCCCGTCGCTGCGCGTCGACCCGGTCGTCGTGCACGAGCGCATCGCGATGGCCTTCGCGAGCGGCGGCACCGAGGGCGCGCTCGACGGCTGCCTCGAGTCGGCCGGCTACGCGCCCAGCGACTTCGACCCCAGCTGCTTCGAACACGATCTGTTCCTGCTCGAGCTCGTGCGGCGCGCGCTGCGCGTGAAGGTCGGCGGTCGCGCGCTCATCGCGAGCGAGGCGCACTTGCTCGGGCTCATCGGCCGGCCTCCCTCCGATCCGGAGGTCGTGCCCTTTCGCCAGGCCGTGCTCGCCGAGCTCGCCGAAGACCGCGAGCTGCGCGCCGCCACGACCGAGCTCTACGTCTCCATCCACGCGCTGCGCACGCTCCTGTCGACGGCGACGCCGCTCGGCGGCTTCCTCGATATCGCGCACCGCAGGCTCGACGTGCTCATCGCGCTGCGCGAGCTCATCGACGCGCTCGCTTCGCCCGTGTTCGCGCGCGCGAAGAGCGGTCTCTCGCGCCTCGCCGACTACGGAGAGGCGCTGCACGGCGGTGAGGCCTACGTGCGGCTCGCGCGCCTGCTCGAGCTCGACTCGAGGGCCTCGAGCCTCGACGTGCGCCTGCAGGTCGGCTTCGACGGCAGCCTGCGTGGCTTCGAGGTCGTGCGCATCTCGGACAACGCCGAGAACCCCTTCTACGTCTCGCCGTGGCAGCGCTTCTGGCAGCGCGTGCGCTTCTACTTCCGCGGCTTCCGCTTCACCGAAGCCGAGCTCGTCGACCGGCTCGTCGACGACGTCTTCGATCGCTTCGAGCCCGAGCTGCCCGCGATCGTGCAGCTCATGGGCGACCTCGAGTTCTACCTCGCGGGGCTCGCCTTCCGCGATCTGGCCGAGTCCCACGGGCACGCGGTCTGCTTGCCCGAGATCGTCGATCCACGCGACGGCCGCCCCGAACCGCGCGTCTACGAGGGGCTCTTCAACCCGCTCTTGCTCGGCCCGCAGCAGCACGCCGTGCCCTGCGACGTCGCGCTCGAGCAACACGACGCGATCACGATCCTCACCGGGCCGAACTCGGGCGGGAAGACGCGCTTCCTCCAGGCGATCGGCTTCACGCAGCTGCTCGCCCAGGCCGGCCTCTACGTGCCCGCCGCGCGCGCGCGGCTGGTGCGCGCCGACGGCATGTTCGTCTCGCTCGTGGTCGAGGCGAGCGCCGATCAGTCCGAGGGGCGCCTCGGCACCGAGCTCGCGCGCGTGCGGGAGGTCTTCGAGCGCCTCGGCTGCGGCTCGCTCGTGCTGCTCGACGAGCTCTGCTCGGGCACCAACCCCTCCGAGGGGGAGGAGATGTTCGAGCTGGTCGTCGACCTGCTCGCGGAGCTCGAGCCCCAGGCCTTCGTCTCGACGCACTTCCTCGGGCTCGCGGCGCGTCTCGCGGAGGCACGCTCGGGTGAGCTCGCCTTCCTCCAGGTGGAGCTCGACCACCGCGAGCGACCGACCTATCGCTTCGTCGAGGGCGTCGCGACCTCTTCGCTCGCCAGGCAGACGGCCGCGCGGCTCGGTGTCACGCGCGTCGAGCTCGCCGAGCTCGTCGAGCAGAAGCGCAACGAGCGGGCGCAGCGGAGGGTGCGCTCCGCGCTGCGTGGCGCCGTCGAGGAGCAGGCGCCCACCTCGGGGCCGCCGCCGCCTTCGAGCGACGCCCAGCCGGAGCTGCCCAGGCTGCGCGCCGTCGACAGCGGCCGCTCTGCTTGATCGAGCGCTCGCCACGGCGAGCGCCGTGCTTGATGGAGCGCTCGCCACGGCGAGCGCCGTGCTCGAGGGCGCGGGAACCTCGGCGCGTGGCCGTGGTCGGAGCTTCTCGATGCACGTCTCGATGCCTACCGCGCCGGCCCTGTCGGTGTTCTGCGTGCTCGCCACCTGGATGCTCTGCGACTTCCACCGCGTGGGGCTCTTCGAGAGCGACACGGGCATGCGCGGGACCTCGCTGGTCGCGGCGCTGCTCGGCGGCGCGATGCTCGGCTGGGTGCTCGACCGCCCGGAGATCCGCGCCCGCGCCTTCTGGCGCAGCGCCGCCGTCGTCGTGCTCGTGCCGCTCGTCGGTGTGCTCGTCACGCTCGCGTCGTTCTTGCCTTCGGTGCGCTCGACGCGCTCGGCGGTGATCTCCACCGGCGCGCTCTCCTCCCTCGCGCTGCTGCCGCTCGTCTTCGCCGTGCTCGCGCTGGCGCGGCGCGTGGGTCGCGCGAGGCCGCGCTCGCTCGTCGACGACTCCGATCGCCGCGCGCTCTGGGTGCTGGTCGCGAGCTCGGTCTCGCTGGGCGCGGTCCCGGCGGTGCTCGGCGCGCCGGACTTCTCGCGCCGCGACTGGGCGGGCGTCGAGCTGAGCTTGAGCCTCGCCTGCATCGCGACGCTGTACTCGTTCGCCTGCTTCGCGAGCGATCTGAGGGCGCGCCTCATCGCGACGAGCTTCCTCACCGCGAAGCTGCGCCCGGCGGAGGTCGCGGAGGACGAAGAGTCGCCGCTGTGGATCGACTTCGGCCTCGGTGAGCAGACCAGCGAGCGCATGCTCGGTGGCGGCGACACCTACCGCAGCCGCGCGGTGGTCGACGCGGTGGTGCGCGGCGATCCGTGGAGCGCCGATCTCGCGCTGCGTCGCGCGGTCTGGGGCAGCCTCTTCGGCGCGACGATGAGCGCGCTCGGCCTCGGGCTGGCCATCTACTGCGCGGCCTGAGCTCGGGCCTACGCGGCGCCGAGCAGGTCGACGCTCGCGCGCTGCGCTGGTACGCGCCTCCGATGAGCTTCGACCTCGAACGGGATCTCGAAATCGTCCACGAGCAGGAGCCGTCGGGCCTCTTGCGCGTCCATACGCGCGGCCTCACGGAGGTCGCGGGCGTCGAGCTCGAGCTCGTCGGCATCCCGCAGAGCCACGGCGACGACGCGATCGGCGTGCTGCTCGCCGTGGCGCAGGCCGTCGCGGGGCGCGGCGCCCGCCCCGAGCCCGAGGAGCGCGCCGCGGTCGACATGAGCGCGTCGTCGATCGTGGTCGGCTTCGTCGACTCCGAGCGGGGCGAGGGTTTCTTGCGTGTGGTCGACCCCTTCGATCTCGACGACCCGGAGACCCCGCTCGCCGCCTTCGGCTCGGTCGCCATCGAGCGCGCGCTCGGCCTGCTCGAGCCCGAGGAGGGCACCGAGCCGGATCCGCTCGGCGCCGAGGCGATCTTGCGTGCGTCGATCGGCGCCTTCCCCGGCGATCCCGCGCACCGCGACCGCTCGCTCGAGGGGCTGCGCTTCAACACCGAGAACCACCTCGCCTACGCCCTGCTCGCTGAGCTCGACGAAGACGACGCCGACGCCATGTACCAGCGGGCGCTCGAGC
This sequence comes from uncultured Polyangiaceae bacterium, assembly GCA_938004785.1. Lineage (GTDB taxonomy): Bacteria > Myxococcota_A > Polyangia > Polyangiales > Polyangiaceae > CALKVW01. The sequence continues at coordinate 61,294 of CALKVW010000279.1, read as the reverse complement.
GCAGCGCCGCGTACGAGCTCTCGGAGCTCGGCGCCACGCTCGACGAGCTGCGCGCGCCCTCGGCACAGGAGCTCGAGATCATGGCGCGCGCGATCCTCTCCGAGAACCTCTCGCGCTCGAGCCTCGAGGAGCTGAGCGAGTCCACGCGCCTCTTCGTGTCGCCGATCTGGGAGCCGGAGGCGGAGGGCACGCGCGCGACCAGGCGCGCCTGCGTGCTGCCCAAGGCCTTCGAGCGGCACTACTACGCCGGCCCCACGCGGAGCTTCCTCGAGGCCCGTGGCCCCGAGCTCGCCGCCGCGCTCTACGGGCAGCTGCTCGGTTCGCCGGCCTTCGCGCTCACGGCCGTGCGCAAGGTGCGTGCGCTCTACCAGCACGAGCAGGCGCCCTCGCTGCCGATCGAGCTCGGCTACGAGCCGCCGATGAACCTGCTCTCGCTCCTGCTCGCCGAGATCGGCAGGCGCCACCGCGCCGGGCTCGACGAAGCGAGCATCGTGGCCTCCTTCGACCGGAGCGAGGAGCTCTCCGAGGAGCTCGAGGAGAAGCTCGAGGCGCTCACGCTCGAGGAGCTCGGCTTCTACGAGGCCGCCTCCTGAGTGGCGCGGGCTCGGTCAGCGCGCTGCGTAGCGCCGGTCGAGCTCGTTGTTCAGGACCGCGACGACGTCGTCCGCGTGGATCGCCACGGGCCCCACCGAGACCCGCAGCGCGCCGCGCGCGCCGAGCGCCTCGCGCACGGGCGCGTCGAGCCCGAGGTGATCCCCGATGACGAAGGCGAGCGGGTGATCGAGCTCGAGCTCGGAGGCGCGCAGATCGGCGCCCTCGGTGTCGAGCTCGACGAGCCTCGCGTCGCCGAGCTCGTCGAAGACGAGCTCGAGACCACCATCGGCGCGCCAGATGCCCGGACGCACCTCGACGAAGGCCGGGCCCGAGGCCTCGGCGGCGAGCGACTTCTTCACGATCGTCGCGAGCGCGCGCTCGTCGGGGCGCAGCCACTTCACGGTCGCGCCGTCGAAGCGCAACACCCTCGGCGCGTGCCAGCCTCCCTCGAGCACGAGGTAGACGCGCCCGTCGCGCCGCACGCCGTGCGAGTGCAAGAGCCCCGCGCGCAGACAGCGCAGGAGCAGATCGAGCCTGCCGCTCGTGCCGGGCAGATCCTCGAGCGAGAAGCCCGGCCCGGCCGAGGCGCGCCTGCCCACGATCACGAAGCTGCGCGTCGGCGCGGGTGATGCGTCGGCCTGGCTCAAGGGTAGGCGTGCACCAGAGGCTGGACCTCCGCACAGGGGCGGCACATCGCGTTGGCGAGACCCGTGTTGCGGCGCGTGCGCCCGGCGACCGCCTTGAAGACCTCGCCGCTCTGCTCCTCGTCGCACTGGAGGCAGGCGTTGAGCGAGCCGTCGGGCAGGTGGTAGGGCTGGCCGAGCGCCGCGAAGCAGGGCTCGGTGCACTGGCCGCGCGTGTGCTTCGTGTTGAAGTACCAGATGTGCGCGCAGGGCTCGGTGAAGCCGAGCGCGAGCAAGCAGGCCACGTGCTCCTCCTGCGTTCCCTGGAGGTTCTGCAGCCCGCAGGCCCGCACCGGCTCGGTGAGATCGGGCTGTTCGACGTAGACGGCCAGATCGCTGAGCGTGGAGCACAGCCCGCAGGGGCCGAAGTGCGTCACCCGGCCTCCGGCCGCCACGGCGCTGCTCTCCGAGGGGAAGCTCTCGAGGCGGTAGCTCGTGCCCTCCGCCGCTTCGAAGATCGCAGCGCAGACGGTCCCGGGGTCGGCCGGCGCGTAGCTGCCGAGGTACGGGTCTTCGAGCGGTACGGGGTAGGGCTCGGCCTGCACGTAGCTCCGCAGCTTCGCGACGAAGGCCGCGTCGTAGTCGGGCGCCTCCCAGCTCTGGCCGTTGCAGTCGAGGCGAGGGCGGCACTGTGCCTCCGTGAGGCCCGTCGCGTCGTTCGGTCGACCGAAGAGCGCCGTGCACACCTCCGCCGCCGGATCGCAGCTCCCGCCGCCGCCCTCACCACCCTGCCCACCGGCGCCGCTCGAGGCTGGGTCGGTGCCGCAGGCGGCGAGCGAGGCGACGATCAGCGAGAGCGCGATCTTGGCGAGTTCCGTGCGCATCGGGGCCGACGGTTAGCACGTCGCCCCAGCTCCGGCGAGCGAGCGCCTCCGCCCCGAGCCGTTGATGCAGCGACGGGGAGCGCGCTACCTTGCGCGGGCCATGTACAAACACGTGCTCGCCGCGACCGACTTCTCCGAGCTGGGCGACCGCGCCCTCCAGCGCGCCGTCGCCATCGCCCAGCGCTTCGGCGCCACGCTCGGCGTGCTGCACGTGCTCGCGGAGCAGGAGGTGCCCACGCTCTACAACCGCGAGGAGATCGGCGAGTTCCTCGGTGTGGCCGAGGCCGCGAAGCAGAAGGCGCGCGAGCTGCTCGACGAGCGCCTCGCGAAGCTCGACCCGGAGAAGGCGCTCTCGGTGCACCTCGAGGTGCGCACGGGTGTGCCGGCAGAGCAGGTGCTCGACTACGCCGACGAGTGCGACGCCGACCTGATCGTCGTGGGCACGAGCGGCAAGCGTGGCATGCGGCGCTGGTTGCTCGGCTCGAACGCCGAGCTCGTGGTGCGAGGCTCCGCGCGCGACGTCATCGTCGTCGGTCGCGCGATGGAGTCCTGAGCTCGGGAGGGAGCGCTCGGTCCCGGCCCGAGGAGGCGAGCGCGCCCCGTCGCGATGGGTTAGGACTGCTTCGTGGGTTGGCTCGCGCTGCTCTTCACGGTCGTGCCGCTCGTCGATCTCTGGCTGCTGCTGGTCATCGGCGAGTGGCTCGGCTTCTGGCCCACGGTCTGGGCGACGATCCTGATCGCCGTCGTCGGGGCCTACCTCGGCAAACGCGAGGGGCTGCGCCTCTTCGGAGAGCTGCGCCGCGCGCTCGCCGAGCTGCGCATGCCGGAGGAGGGCCTCGTGTCGGGCGCGCTGGTGCTGGTCGGTGCGGCCTTGCTCATCGCGCCCGGCGTCATCACCGACACGCTCGGGCTCGCGCTGCTCTTCCCACCCACGCGCAAGCCCATCGCCAAGCTCGTGCGCGCACGCCTCGAGAAGCGCTTCTCGAGGGCCGTGGCGGAGGGGCGTGTGCGGGTCGAGGTCTCGTCCTTCGGCTCGGTGGTCCACTCGAGCGTCGACGATCGCGTCGAGGTGGTCGACGTGGAGGCCGAGCCCAGCGAACGGCCCGCGCCGAAGCTGCTCGGGCCGCACCGCTGAGCCGCGATCACGATGCCGCCGCGCGCACGGTGCGAGGGCGCCGCGCGACCCGGCGCGCCCGGTGACGCGCACGCCGAGATCCGCTACCGCTCCAGCGTGAACCGGCGGGGACATCGGCTCGGAGCGCGCGGGCTCGCGGCTCGCTCGGTCGCCGCGCGCGGGCTCGTGCCGGCTGTCGCCCTGCTCGCCGTGGTGCTCACGCCGCCGCTCGCCCAGGCGGAGAGCTCGGCACCCGAGCTCGGCGTGACGATCACGCTCGAGGCGCCCGCGGAGTGCCCCGACGAAGCGAGCCTGCGCGCCGAGCTCGAGCGCCTGCTCGGCGAAGCCGCGCGGCTGGGTCCGAGGCTCGAGGCTCGCGCCCGGGTCGAGCGGCTCGGGCCGAGGGGCTACGCGATCAGCGTCTCGATGTTGCGCGAGGGGCGCGCTTCGGAGCGCAGGCTCGAGGGCGAGAGCTGCGCCACGCTCGTCGAGGCCGCGGCGCTGCTCACCGCCATCGCGCACGATCCCAGCGCGGTCGTCGAGCGCGGCGCGACCAAAGCCGATGTGGCTCCCGAGCCCGCGCCGCCGCCCGAGCAGCCCGTCCAGCCCGTCTCACCGCCGCTTGCCCCGAGCGCGCCCGTCGCGCCCTGGAGCTGGGCTCCTCCGCTCCCGTCGCCCACCACGCCGCAGAGCTCGCTCGGCTTCGTCGCGCGCGCGGGCGCTACGCTCGGGCTCGGTGATCTGCCTGGGCTCGGCGTCGGCACCTCGTTCGCGCTCGGGCGCTCGGTCGACGCCTACCGCGCCGAGCTCGGCTTCGAGCTCGGCCTCGGCTCGACGGGCGCGCTCGACGGGCGCCCCGACGCGGGCGCCGACTTCTCACGCGTCGTGGGCCTCGTGCGCGGCTGTCGCAGGCTCGCGCCGTGGCGGAGCTCCACGCGCACCGCGCCTCGCCCTGGCCGCTTCGAGCTCGCGGCTTGCCTCGGCGCCGAGCTCGGCGTGCTCGCCGGAGAGGGCTACGGGGTCGCGAGCCCCGAGCGAGGCAGCGCCTTCTGGGCCGCCCCACGCCTCGACCTGCGCCCCAGCCTGTGCCTCGTCGGACCGCTCTCGCTGGGCGCCGAGGTCGGGCTCGCGATCCCAGTGGATCCGAGGCGTTACGTCATTCGCGGCACGGACGGCGCGGCCGTGCTCGTGGTGCACGAGCCGGCTCCGGTCGCGGGTCGAGCCGGCCTCGCGCTCGAGCTGCGCCTCTGAACGCAGGATGCTCTTTCGCACACGGAAGCCACCCGCGCTGGACACCCACGGACGCATGCTCGCAGTCAGCGTCCAGCCCGAAGCGAGCGCGCTCACCGCGCGTGGGGCGGGCGCGCGCGCCGAGGCGGCCTCCTTCGAGTCGCTCTACGACGCGCACGTCGACCGGGTCTTCCGCATGCTCAGAAGCATCGGCGTACCCGAGGCCTCCCTCGAAGACGCCGTGCAAGACGTCTTCGTCACCGCCTTCCGCCGCCTCGACAGCTTCGAGGGCCGCAGCAGCCTGTCCACTTGGCTCTGCGGCATCGCGACGCAGACGGCACGCAACTACCGAAGGCACGCGCGGCGCCACCCCGAGACGCCCACCGAAGGCGCAGGCGAAGACGCGCCGACCAGCGCGCCGAGCCCGGAGCGCGAGCTTGAGAGCAGCGAAGCCGTGCGCATCCTGCACGCCCTGCTCGACGAGCTCGACGAAGACAAACGCGAGGTCTTCGTGCTCGTCGAGCTCGAGCAGATCCCGGTGCCGGAGATCGCCCGCATGCTCGAGCAGAACCTCAACACCGTCTATGCGCGCGTTCGCGCGGCGCGTGCCGCCTTCGAGCAGGGGGTCGCGCGCCACAAGGCGAGAGATGGCTGGAGGCTGCGATGAGTCTGAGCCCTGAAGCGAGGTCGTTGATCGATGCAGCCCGCCGTGATTCCAGCGGGCCGAGCGAGGCCTCGCGCGCGCGCATGCGCCGCAAGGTGCTGAGCGCCGCTGGCGCCGGCGCGATCGCCTCCGCGGCGAGCTCCACCGCCGCCGCCGCCGGGGCCGCGGCCAAGCTCGGTTGGTTCGCCTCGCTCGGCTTGCCTTCGAAGATCGGCCTCGCGATGCTCGCGTCGGGCGCCGCGCCCGGAGGCGCCCAGGCGGTGTGGAGCGAAGCCGCGCCCGAAGCACGGCCTGCGGCGCTCGTCGTCGCGTCGAGCACGGGCGCGACCGAAGAGCCGCCCGCGCCCGTCGCCGCGCCCGCTCCGGAGCTCGACGCTCCGAGCATCGAGCCCAGCGTCGAAGCCGAGCCGGCCCCCAGCGTCGAGCCGGTCGCCGCGCCCACGCTGCCGACCGCGCCCAACCCGAGCGCGCGCCGCGCCCCGCCCACGCCGCCCACCGAGAGCTCGTCGCCGAGCGCGCCGCCTGCCTCCGAGGCCGACGCGCTGCGCGAGGAGCTCGCCCTCATCGGCGTGGCGCAGTCCTCGCTCGGCGCGGGGCGCGCCGAAGCGGCGCTCGCCTCGCTCGACGAGCACGCGCGGCGCTTCCCATCGGGCGCGCTCTCGCTCGAGCGGCGCGCCCTCCGGGCGCTCGCGCTCTGCGCCGCCGGGCGTCGCGACGAGGGGCGCGTCGAGGCCGAGGCCTTCGCCCTGCGCGCCGCTGGGTCGCCGCTCGCCGATCGCGTCGCCTCGGCCTGTCGCTGAACGATCACGTTCGGCCCCCCGCGTTTTCGATCACGGATCGAGCGCGCCGCGGCCACCCACGATACGAACGCACGTGGGGCGGCCCGCCCGCCTCGACTTCCACTTCCCTTCCGCTCGACCCCGGAGATCCGTCATGAACGCTCGCAAGCTCCAGAAAGTCCTCTTCGGCCTCGGCTTCGTCGCGGCGATGCCACTGCTCACCGGTGCCCAGGGCAATGGTTGCGGCTCCGACGTCGACGTCGGGGCCGAAGGCGAGTGCGTCGTGGGTGGCTGCAGTGGGCAGCTCTGCGTCGAGCCGGGCGACGACGGCGCCTCCACCTGCGAGTGGAACGAGGTCTACGCCTGCTACCAGCAGTTCGGCGTGTGCGAGCGCGCCGCGAGCGACGGCGCCTGCGGGTGGAAGCCCAGCCCCGAGCTCCAGGACTGCATCGACGCAGGAGGCCCGCAGCCCGAGCCCGAGCCCTGCGTCGTCGGTGGCTGCAGCGGCACGCTCTGCCACGAGCCGGGTGAAGACATCGCCACGACCTGCGAGTGGACCCCAGCCTACGCTTGCTACGGCTCGGTCGGCGTCTGCGAGCGCGACGCCGAGGGCGCCTGCGGCTGGCGGCCCACGCCCGAGCTCGAGGCCTGCCTCGAGGATACGCGTGTGCCCACGAGCGGCGCGTGCATCAAGAGCACCGAAGACGAGTGCAGCACCGACGCCGACTGCGTGAGCGGCGGCTGCGGTGGTGAGCTCTGCTACAACCCCGCGCTCGGCGACGGCAACTCGAGCTGCGAGTGCACCGCGCCCAGCCTAGGCTGCGGCTGCGTCTTCGGTCGCTGCAGCTGGTTCGAGTGAAGGCGTAGCCGATCCACCCCGCGCTCGTCCGCCTCAGTCGGGGGGCGCAGGGCGCACGACTCGAAGGCGGCGCTCCACCCTGCTCGGGTGTGAGCGCCGCAGCTGCTCTCAGGGCACGCTCTGCTCGCCCGAGAGCGTCGTGCGCTGCGGCTCCTGCACGTTGAGGTACTCGAAGCGGATCCACTCCGCGCTGCGCGCGACACCCGCGATGCGCACCTCGTCCATGAGCCCGCGGTACTGACGGCCGGTCTGTTGGAGGTTCTCGCCGAGGGCCACCTGGTGCGTCGTGTTCGTCAGGTTGCCCGTGCGATTCTCTTGGGCGTCGACGGCTCCGTCCACGTACAGAACCTTCTGCGCGCCATTGTAGGTGACGGCCACGTGGCGCCAGCCGTTCTGCGTCACGTTGGCCGAGCCCTGTAGGTTCTGGCCCCCGCCGCCGTGGTTGGTCGACCAAGCGAGGCGGTTCTGGTTGTTGTCGCGGTGCACGCGCCAGGAGCCATCGCCCTTGGTGACGAGCGATTGCCAGCTCTTGTTCCACGTGTCCGGGTCGACCCAGAGCGAGACGGTGACCGCGTTGGTGAAGTCGTAGCTCGCTTCGTTCGGGAGGACCACGTGGTCGTCGGTGCCGTCGAAGGAGTACGCGCCGCCGATCTTGCCGGCGGGAAGCGCGGTCGGCACGGCGTTCGCGTTGGTTTGGCCGCCGTGGTTCGCGTTCGCGGTCGAGTCCTCGAAGCTCGCGTTCAGGTGGTGCACGCTCACGTAGCCCGAGCTCCACACCTCGGTGGCGCTCGGCGCGTTCGCCGTGGCGTTGCCGTAGTACATCCACACGTGGAGCGGACCGTCGGTGGCAGGCCCGAGCTGGGGGAGCTTGAGCCACACGTAGGCGCGTCCGCCGCTCGCAGACCACTGCTCGACCTCGTGCGACAGCTTGGCCGAGCCGTCGTAGGACACGAACTGCAGATCGGCGCCCATCGGCAGCGCGGCTGAGAGGTCGTGGGTGCTCGTGTCGATGGCGACGAGCCAAGGGAAGTCGGCCAAGCTGCCGGCGATCCCGGTCGTGTCGATCGTCACGCGGCGTCGCTTCGTCCACAGCGGGTCGAGCCAGGGCTCGCAGTTGCCCTCGCCGTCGTCGACGCACTCGCTGCCGCCTGCGCCACCGGCGCCGCCTGGCCCAGCGCCGCCCGGCCCTGCGCCGCCTGGCCCGGCGCCGCCTCCACCCGCGCTCGCCGTGCTGCCTCCGCCCGAGCTCGTGCTCGTCGTCGCAGCTCCGCCCGCGCTCGAGGTGCTGCTCGAGGAGCTCGTCTGGCCGCTGCCACCCGAGCCCGTATCGACCGAGTAGGCGTCGAAGTCGTAGATGCACGCGGCCGACGCGAGCGCCAGCGACGGGAGCAACCAGCGTTGGGGGTGATGCACCCAGCGATCGTAGATCGCCGCGCGCCGCGCGTCGCGGTGGTCGCTGCTCCTACCTCGGCGTGTACGCGCGTCGTCGAAGTCGCTTGGTGCGTGGGCGGCTTCGGGGGAAAGAGCGCGCACGACCATGGCAGCTCGCACCGCTCCGCTCCGCTTCGAGGTCCGCTCGTCCTCCATCCAGGGCAAAGGCGCCTTCGCGCTCACCACGATCCGCAAGGGCACGCGCATCGTCGAGTACACCGGCGCACGCATCGACGAAGACGAGGCCGATCGCCGCTACGCGCGGCGCAGGCAGACCTACCTCTTCGCGCTCGACGACGGCCAGGTGATCGACGCGCTCGAGGGCGGCAACGAGGCCAGGTTCATCAACCACTCCTGCGCGCCGAACTGCCAGACCTTCGAGGAAGACGGGCGGATCTTCGTCGAGGCCTTCCGCACCATCCGCGCGGGTGAGGAGCTGCTCTACGACTACGCCTTCGTGCGCGGCGAGGACGTCGACGCGCGCGAGGAGGCGAAGCACGCCTGCCGATGCGGCGCCGAGCAGTGCCGAGGCACCATGTACGCCCCTCCGAAGAAGAAACGCGCCGCACGGAAGACGACGGCCCGCTGAGCAGCCCGCGAGCGGCGCCGCAGCGTGCGGCGCGGCGGCCCGCCGCAGCGTGCTCAGGGCTCGTCGATCACTGCGGCGCGGATCGTGGCGGAGTCGGTCTGCTCGTCGACCCAGGCGAGGTAGAGCTTGCCCGCGACGAGCGTGGCCTGCACCGCCGCGACGGGCACGCTCGAGTAGCGCTCGACCTCGGCCACGAGCGTGGCGCCCGCGCCGGGATCGATCGCGTAGACGCGGATCGTGGGGGCCGCGAGCTCCGTGCCGGGTGTGACGAGCAGGGCAGGCTTGCCCTCACGCGCGATCCACACCGGGCGAGGCGTGTCGCGCATCGAGGGTAGCTCGCCCAGGGCTTGCGCGGCGCCGGGTGTGCCCGCCGCGTCGATCGGCAGTCGCCAGAGCGTCGCGTTGCCGCTCACCGGGTCGGTCGCGAGGCCCTCGCCCGCGCGAGCCGAGGGCTGCACGTAGACCAGCGCGCTCGCCTCCGCGGCGACGGGCACGGCGAGGCGAGGCAAAGCGCCCTCGGCGTAGACGCCCGTAGGCTCGTCGGGCTGGCGCAGGAAGCTCGGCCGGGTCTCGTCGAGCACCCAATACGTGGAGTCGGCCACCCTGAACGAGTCGACCACGCCGATCGCGACGGTGGAGCCTGCCCGGGCTGGCGTGCAGGTGTCGGCCTGACAGCACTCGGGGCTCGTGCAGGTGGGGGCCGCCTTGCGCTCGCCCGCGGCGTCGAGCTGGAACACGGAGAGCTCCCCAAGCGTCTCCAGGTCGCTGACGAGGCTCTCGAAATAGGCGAGCTCGACGCCGTCGGCGCGGAGCTGCAGGCGAGGGCGTGAGACCGCGCCATAGCCGAGCGTGCGCAGGCGCAGCGACCAGCGCTGCTCGCTCGTCGCTCCCTCGGCCTCACGCCCTGCGGGCGGCAGGCTCACGGTGTAATGGTCGAGACGCGACTCGGGGTCGTCGTCGAAGGGGGCCGCGCCGATGCTGAGGTGCAGGTTCGTGGGGCCCGTCGCCAGCACGTCGAAGTAGGGTTCGAGGTAGTTGGCATTGGAGGGGTAGGCGCCGACGAGCGTCAGCTGCGCGCTCACGCCGCCGCTCGCGTCGAGGCGCACCGCCACGAAGTCGTGCTCCTCGAGGTCGTAGTCGTAGACCTGCCACACCGCGAGCGCGCCGCCCTCGAGCGGGACGAGGCGCAGGTCGACGCCGCGCAGGTACTGGAGCGTCGCCAGCGTGGCCGGGATGGCCGTCCCCGGCGCGGCGCACACGCCCTGGATGCACTCGTAGCCCTCGGGGCAGGCCTCGGCGCCAGCCGAGGCGTCGCAGGTCGCGGGCAGCTCGCCGAGCTCGGGCTCGCAAGCGGAGAGCGCGAGGCTCGAGGCCAGCGCGCCGAGCGCGAGCCGGGCCATGCGCTGCGTGGGGGAGAATGCGCGCGCGCTCACGGGACCCCCGTGAGCGGCGAGACGCCGATCCACAGATCCATGAGCTGCTCGTGGAAGCTCGTCCACGCCACGTAGACCTTGCCCTCGGCCGCGAAGGCGCGCGCCGTGTAGACCGCGTCGCCGCCTTGGCGTGGCACGCCGCCGATCTTCGCGAAGCTGCCGTCGGGCCCGAGGTAGCCGACGTCGATCGTGCTCAGCTCGAGATCGCTCGGCAGTGGCGCGATGAGCGCCCCCGCGCCGTAGGGAACTGCGGTGTAGGGCTCGATGCTCCCGTCGAAGGGGAAGGGCGGGCTCGAGCCGATGAGCGCGCCGTCGAGGCCACGCAGCACGTAGCTCGCCTGCTCGGCCGCCTCGTCGGCCTCGAGGTAGGCGATCGATCGACCGAAGCCGAAGAGCGGCGTGCCGGGCGCCGGGTCGACCATCTCCGAAGTGCCGGCGCCGAGATCGAGCGTGTAGACGCGCTGCTCGGTCAGGCCGACGCGCAGGGTGAGGCTCGCGTCGGCGGCGCGCCACATCAAGCAGTCGGCCGAGAGCGGCAGGATCTCCGGCGGCAGATCGATGCGCTGCTCGCCCACGACGCTGCCGTCCTTGCGCAGGCGCACGACGCCGATCGAGCCACCTGCGTCGGCTTCGGCGAAGGCGTAGACCAGCTCCTCACCCACGACGGCGCCGCCCAGGTATGCGGGCTCGTAGCCGCCGAAGTAGGGGTGCGTCTCGCGGTGGAGGACCGACGGCGTGACGCCGCTGCCCTCTCGAGGCAGCGCGTGCAGCAAGACCTCGAGATCCTCGTCGAGGTCTTTCGGGAAGCTCATCGTGACGGCGCCGTAGCGGCCGTCGTCGAGCGCGAGCACCACCGAGGAGACGGCCTTGTCGCCGGGGAAATCGAGCAGCTTCGTGGGGCCGGTGACGGCGCCCTCGGGCGATACGTGGAGCTCGAACAGGCCGCGTGCACCGGGGGAGAAGCCGTCGTTCACCACGAGCGTGGCTCCGCCCTTCGGTGAAGGGAACCAGTACATCTCCGAGCGGTTGATGTACGAAATGCGCATCGGCCGGCTCACCGTCGGCTGCACGCCCTCGGCGACGCAGACGGTGGCCTCGCAGCGGTAGCCGTCGGGGCAGATGCCCGCCGCGTCGCAGGCGAAGGGCTGCTCACCGAGCTCCGGCGAGCAGGCGGCGATCGCGTAGAGCGCGCCGACCGAGTAGAGGCCGAGCCCCAGCGGGGCGAGGGCGCGCTCGAGGCGGAGCAGCGGTGAGCGCTTCGACGGCTCGACGGGCACGCGGGACGAGAGCTTCATGTACGAAGGGACACGGGCCTCTGGGTGGGCGCGAGGCGCCGCGCGGCCGCGTCGCACGATGCTACTTCAGCGCGGCGCCACGGGCCAGCGAGGTGCAGGCGAGGCCGAGGCGCGTCGGTTAGCCTAGCGGCACGATGAAGACGACGCTCGACGACGGCGCCACACGCGCGATCCTCGCGAAGCTCAGCGCCGCGAACCACGCCTTCGCCAGGAGCTACCCAGGCGAGCCGGAGCGCCGCCAGCCCGTGCACACCGTGTACGGAGGCGCGCAGCTCTACCGGGCCGACACGACCACGAAGCTCGGCGCGCTCGCCCGGAAGGCGCTCGAGACCTACGCCCCGGACTCCGCGACCTTCGCCGACGCCCTGTGCCTTCCGGCGTCGCACGCGCTCACGATCCACGAGCGTGTGAGGGCGAAGCTCGAGCGTGAGCCGGTCGAGGACTTCCGCATCGACTTCGAGGACGGCTTCGGTACACGCCCCGACGAGGAGGAGGACGAGCACGCGGCGCGCTGCGCGAAGGAGCTCGCGCTCGGCCTCGCGAAGGGCTCGCTGCCCCCTTTCGTCGGCATGCGCATCAAGAGCCTCGGCGAAGAGACGCGCGCGCGCGCCCTGCGCACGCTCGACCTCTTCGTCACCACGCTGGTCGAAGCCACGGGCGGCGCCCTGCCGCCTGGCTTCGTGATCACGCTGCCCAAGGTGACGGTGCCCGAGCAGGTCTCGGCGCTCGTCGAGCTCTTGGAGCTGCTGGAGTCTGGCCTGGGGCTCGCGCGGGGGGCGCTGAAGCTCGAGCTCATGGTCGAGACGACCCAGGCGATCATCGACGCCGAGGGGCGCTTCGCGCTGCCACGGATCGTGCAGGCCGCGAGGGGGCGCTGCACCGCCGCGCACTTCGGCACCTACGACTACACCGCAGGCTGCGACGTCACGGCCGCGCACCAGTCGATGTCGCACCCGGCCTGCGACTTCGCGCGCCACGTCATGCAGGTCTCGCTCGCGCGCACGGGGGTCTCCCTCTCCGACGGCGCGACCAACGTGATGCCCGTGCCGGTGCACCGCGCCGAAGCGGGCCGCGCGCTCACGCTCGAACAGGAGCTCGCGAACCGCGCGAGCGTGCACGCCGCCTGGAAGAAGCACTTCGACGACGTGCACGCCTCGCTCGTGCGCGGCTTCTACCAGGGCTGGGATCTGCACCCGGCGCAGCTACCCACGCGCTACGCGGCGCTCTACGCCTTCTTCCTGAGCGGCTTCGACGCCGCGGCGGCGCGCCTCGTGAACTTCGTCGCGCGCGCGGCTCAGGCCTCCTTGCTCGGCGACGTCTTCGACGACGCGGCCACGGGGCAGGGGCTGCTCAACTACTTCCTGCGCGGCATCGCCTGCGGCGCCTTCACCGAGGAGGAGGTGCTTTCGCACACCGGGCTCACGCACGAAGAGGTGCGCCTGCGCAGCTTCGCGAAGCTGCTCGAGCACAGAAGGGCGCGCGCCTGAGCTTGGGGCGCGCGCTCCGCTCCTCGTCGTGCCGGCCTCAGCTCCCTCGGTAGGTGGAGTAGCCGTAGGGGTTGATGAGCAGCGGCACGTGGAAGTGCTCCTCGGGTGCGCGGATCGTGAACACGATCGGCACCTCGGGATAGAAACCCTCGATGCCCAGCTTCGCGAAGTAAGCGCCGGTGTCGAAGACGATCCGGTAGACGCCCGCGGCAAGCGCGTGGCCGGCCGGCACGAGCGTGCGCAGGCGGCCGTCGGCGTCGGTCTCGCCGCGGCCGAGCTCGGTGTACGCGCCGCTCGCTTCGCGGAACGAGAGCGTGATGGTCACACCCGAAGCAGGGCGGCCGCGCGAGGTGTCGAGGACGTGGGTCGTGATGCTCATGGCTCGAGGAGCTTCTCCAGGCGGATGCGGGTGATCTGGTGCTGCTCGGCCGCGGCGACGGCGAGCTCCTGGTCGCGCTCGTGCGCGAGGCGCGCCTTCGCGAGCGCCACCATCTCCTCGGCGGACTTGCCCGTGGCGCAGACGATGTACGTGAAGCCGAAGCGCTCCTCGTAGGCGCGGTTCGCCTCCGACATCGCTTGCTTCTGCGCGTCGGTGGCGACGTCCATGCCTCGCTGCTCGCCAGCCGACCAGCGCTTGGCCACCTGGCTCTGCGGCGCGGCGGCCTTCTTCTCCCCGATGCGCGGGTGCGCGCGGAAGGCTTCCATCCAGTCCTCCGGCCCGGTCGCGGCCCAGGCCGCGTCGGCCGCTTCGAACACGGCCGCCACGTGGTCGAAGGGCCGCTTCGCTTGCATGGCCTCGACCCATTTCGTCGAGGCGCAGCAGGCCCGCAGCGCGGCGCGTGCGTCGTCGGGCGGCAGGGTGTCGAGGCGCGTCACGCCGAGGCGCTTGCGCTCCGCGTCCTCGAGCACGCCATGGACCCGGAGCCGACTCACGCCGCCGTCGGGGTAGACGCTGAGGCGCACGTGCGAAACCTCGCCGAGCTCGGCGAGCTCGGGCTCGAAGTAATGGCGCGTGTGCGCCTGCAGCTTGGTGCGCGGCAGGAGCTCGCGCCAGGCCGCGCCCTCGGCAGAGAGCTCCTCCACGGTCGCGTCGGGGGCGTGGATCGCCTCGAGCTTGGCGGTGTCGGGCGGGTTGCCGCGGAAGTGGTTCGTATCGATCTCGACGCGCGTGATCGTGCCCGAGGCGCCGAGCTTCACGATGGCCCAGTCGTGCCCTGGGCCGCGGCGCCTGCGCGTCTCCCAGCCGTCGCTCATGTTCTTGGCGCGCCAGGGCATGACGAGGTTGCGGCGCTCACCGAAGAACATGTCGCTCGCGAGCAGCACGTCGCCGCCGTGCTCGGCCGCGGCGAGATCGAGCTCGCCGCGCGCGTGGCCGATCCTCCGCCAGTCGGGCACGATATCGCCATAGACGCGCAGGCGCGCGACGCCGCCGTCCGGGTAGATGCGCAGGCGCAGGTGCGTCGCGGCCCAGGGCGCCGTGACGGCGAAGGCGTTCTTGGTATTGCCCTCGAGCTTCGAGCGCCCGACGAGCTCGAACCACGAGGTCGCCGGGTCGAGCAGCGTCTCGAGGCGCGCGTCGATCGGCGCCGCGCAGGCCTCGATCGCGCAGGAGTCGGGGTAGTTGCCGCGGAAGAAGGCCGTGTCGACGATCACGCCGCGAACGACGCCCGGCACGCCGAGGCGAACGATCGCCCAGTCGTGCTCGTCGCCGCCCGCGCAGCCGTTCTCGAAGGCGGCCGAGCGCTTGCGGCGGCTCTCCCAGCCGTCCATCCATTTGCCGCGGTCGGTGTACTCGTGCGGCTTCCACTCCGCCTCGTGGGGCAAGAGCAGGTTGTCGGCCTCGGCGAAGTATTCGTCGCTCGAGGCGAGCACGGTCGCGCCGAGGCGCCGCGAAGCCAGATCGAATCGGTCGGTGAAATCGCTCATTTCGTTCCTCGGGCGAGCCAGCGGCCTTGCGCTCGCTCACCATACTGACCCTCACGCTGCACCAGCGCGCCGCGGACCCAGGTGGAGTGGACGACTCCGTACAGGGTCGCGCCGTCGTAGGGCGTGAGCTTGTTCTTGTGCTGCGACTCGGCGCCGCGCACGGTGAACTGCGCGTCCGGGTCGAAGACGATGAAGTCGGCGTCTGCGCCCACGACGAGCGCGCCCTTCTTGCCCTCCAGGGCCGCGTGGCGCGCCGGGCGCGCGCTCATCCACTCCGAGACGCGCGCGAGCGAGTGGCCGCGCGCGCGGGCGCCCGTCCACACGGCGGAGAAGCTGTATTGCAGGCCGGCGATGCCGCCCCAGGCCGCCATGAAGTCGCCGGTGTCGAGGCGCTTGAGGTCGGGGATGCACGGCGAGTGGTCGCTCACGACCATCTCGATGAGGCCCTGGTCGAGCGCGGCCCAGAGGCGCTCTCGGTTGGCGCGCTCGCGGATCGGCGGCGCGCACTTGTACCAGGTGGCGCCGTCGGGGATCGCCTCGGCCTCGAAGTGCAGGTAGTGCGGCGCGGTCTCGGCGCTGAGCGCGACCCCCTCGTCCTTCGCGCGGGCGATCGTCTCGAGCGCGCCCGCCGAGGAGAGGTGCACGACGTGCACGGCGGCGCCCGTCTTCTTGGCGAGCTCGTAGAGCAGCGCCACGGCCTGGTCTTCGGCCGAGGGCGGGCGCGAGCGCAGGTAGGTCGCGTAGGACTTCGGGTCGGGCGGCGGCTCCTCGGCGGCGAGGCTCCGTGCGGCCTCGTCGATCGGCTCGGGCAGCTCGGCGTGCACCATGAGCGCGACGCCCGTGCCCGCGAGCTGGCGCAGCGCGTTCTCGACGTCGGCCGTCTCTACGTAGGGGAACTCGTCGACCCCGCTCGGCACGAGGAAGCACTTGAAGCCGCGCACACCCTCGTCGAGCAGCTCGCCGAGGCCGCGCGAGCGCCCGGTCGTGTTCTGGGGCACGGCGCCGCCCCAGAGGCCGATATCGACGTAGCAGCGCCCCTCGGTGCGCTCGGCCTTCACGGCCACGCCCTCGGGGGTGATCGCCGCGGGGATGCTGTTGAGCGGCATGTCGACGACCGTGGTGATGCCTCCGCGCGCGGCGGCGCGCGTGGCCGTCTCGAAGCCCTCCCACTCGGTGCGACCGGGCTCGTTGATGTGCACGTGCGTATCGACGAGGCCCGGCATGATCACGAGCTCGCCGAAGTCGTCGAGCGGCGCGCCCTCGGGCACGGCCTCGTGCGCGAGCACGGCGAGGATGCGGCCGTGCGCGACCTCGAGCGCGCCCGGGCGCAAGGCGCCGCCGAGCAGCACCCGGCGCGAGCGGAAGTAACGCGGACCGTCGTGGTGGGTGCTCATCGGTCGAGCTTCGCCCCCTGATCGATCCAGAGGCCGAGCGCCTCGCGCTCCGGATCGGTCATCTGGGTCATGTTGGCGAGCGGCATGTTCTTGAGCGTCACGGTGCGCTCCTTGATCTTCGAGGCCATCGCCACGATCTGCTCCGGGGTGTCGAAGGTCACGCCGTTGGGCGCGACCTTGTAGAGCTCGTTGGTCGGCATCTTCGAGTGGCAGGGCGTGCAGCGCTTGTGGATGATGTCGGCGGCCTCGGCGAAGGCGACCTCGCGGCCGGTCTGGCCACGCTTCTGGAAGAGATCGCCCTTCGGGTCGGCGATGAGCACCCAGACGAGGCCCGCCGTGCAGAGGAAGAGCCCGGTCGCCGGGTAGAGCCACATCGGCGTGTGGAAGCGCACGTTCATCAGGTGGCGGATGCCCGCGCTGCCGAAGGCCAACACCAGGAGGATGAGCCAGTTCTTCGGGTGGCTGAACGTGGAGGGGAAGTGGCCGCTCAGCATGATGAAGAGCAGCGGGAAGGTCATGTAGTTGTTGTGAACCGAGCGCTGCTTGGCCTGGTAGCTGATCTTCTCGCTCTGCTCGCGCCCCTCGTTCGTCGCCGCGATGAGCTCGCGCTGCGAGGGCATGATCACGAACCACACGTTGCCGGTCATGAGCGTGCCGAGCAGCACACCCACGTGCATGTAGGCCGCGCGGCCGCTGAAGTAGTGGAAGTAGATGCCGGAGGCGACGAGCACGACGGCGAGCGAGAGCCAGGTCGCGAGCGCGGGTCGCTTGCCGATCGCGGAGCGCCAGAGGGAGTCGTACGCGAGGAAGGCGCCGCCGAGCACGCCGAGGCTCAGGAGCACGGCCGTCTGCCCGGAGATCTGGGCGACGTCCGGGTCGATCATCATGCTCTTGGCGCTCATGTAGTAGAGCAAGATCAAGAGCGAGATGCCGCTCAGCCAGGTGATGCCGTTCTGCCACTTGAACCAGTGCAGCGTCTTCGGCATCTCCCCCGGCTCGAGGAACTTCTTCTCCATCGAGTAGAAGCCGCCGGAGTGGACCATCCAGATCTCGCCGACCAGGTTCTTCTTCGCGCCCTCGGGCTTCTCGAGGTTGCGATCGATCCAGTTGAAGAGCATCGAGTTGCCGATCCACATGATGCCGGCGATGAGGTGGACCCAGCGCACGACGAGGTGAACCAGCTCGGACAGGTGGTCGAGCATCGCGCGCGAGCATAGCGCAGGCCGGGGCCCGCCCGAGCGCGCCGCGAGCGCCGTTTGTCGCGCCCCCGGAGCCGAGGTAGCGCGGTGCGCATGGCCCCTCGCTCGCTGTTCGTCGGCAGCGCCCGCAAGCTCGACGGCGTAGCCGCTTCGCCGCGCTACGACCTCTACACCCACGAGCTCGTCACCCATGCGGCGGTGCTCGGCATGACCGGTAGCGGCAAGACCGGGCTCGTCATCGCGCTCGTGGAGGAGGCGCTCGGCGCAGGGGTGCCCGTCTTGATGATCGACATCAAGGGCGACCTGCCGAACCTCCTGCTCGGCTTCCCGAGCCTCTCGGCCGGGGAGTTCCTCCCCTGGGTCGACGCCGAGGCCGCCGAGCGCGAGGGCGCGACGCCCGAGGCGAAGGCCGAAGCGCTCGCCGCCACCTGGACGAAGGGCCTCGCCGCCTCCGGCCTCGGCCCGAGCGACGTCGCCAGGCTCAAGAGCTCGATCGCGCCACGCCTCATCACGCCGGGCGCGCAGATCGGCGAGCCGCTCCACGTGCTCTCCTCGCTCGAGCACCCGAGCGCGCTCTGGCACGACGATGAGGAGGCGGCGCACGACGCGCTCGCGGCGAGCCTCTCGCTCGCGCTGCAGCTCGCCGGCAAGAGCGGCGATCCGAAGTCGCGCGAGCACGTGGTGCTCACGACGCTCGCCGAGCGGCGCCTGCGCGCGGGGCAAGCGGCCGGGCTCGCCGTGCTGCTCGGCGACGTCATGAACCCGCCCATCGCCACGATCGGCGCGATGCCCTTCGACGACTTCTTCCCCGACAGGGAGCGCAAGGCGCTCGCGCAGGATCTGAACGCCCTGCTCGCCTCGCCGAAGCTCGCGAGCTGGCTACGGGGCGCGCCGCTCGACGTGACGAGCTGGATGAAGCCGAAGGAGGGCAAGACACCCGCGGTGATCGTGAGCGTCGCGCACCTCGACGACGAAGCGCGCCAGCAGGTGCTCGGGCTCCTGCTCGAGGAGGTGCTCGCCTACGTGCGTGGCCAGGCCGGCACCAGCGAGCTGCGCGCGCTCGTCGTGTTCGACGAGGTCTTCGGGTTCCTGCCGCCGCACCCGGCGAGCCCACCGACGAAGAAGCCGCTGCTCGCGCTGCTCAAGCAGGCGCGCGCCTTCGGCGTGGGCATCGTGGTCGCGACGCAGAACCCGATGGACGTGGACTACAAGGCCCTGTCGAACGCGGGCCTGTGGTTCGTGGGCAGGCTGTCGACCGACGCGGATCGGCAGCGCGTGGTCGAGGGGCTCGTGGGCGCCGACGGTGGCGCGGGCCTCGACGCGGGCGAGCTCGGCAACATCGTGAAGGCGCTGCCGAAGCGGAGCTTCTTCGTGCGCAACGTGCACAAGTCGCCGAGCGTGTGCCTGGTGGAGACGCGCTTCTGCATGTCCTACCTGCGCGGCCCGATGACGCGCCGCGAGCTCGCGCGCCTCGCGAAGGAGCTCGCGCCGATCGAGCGCGCTGCGCCTGCGGCCGCCGCCTCTGGCGCGCAGCCGGCGGGCGTGGAGGCGGCGCCCGCCACCGCTGGGGCCGAGCCGCAGGCGTCGCTCACAGCTGCGACCGCTGCTGCCTCGCCGAGGCCCGCGCCGGCGCGGAGCAGCTCGGCCCCTGCGCTGCCCCCTGGCTTTCGCCACTTCCACGCGCCGGCCGGGAGCGCTGCCGAAGTGCGCTACGAGCCCTACCTCGCGTGTACCGCGCTCGTGCGCGTGCGCGAGCCTTCGCTCGGCGTCTCCGAGGATCGTTCGATCTCGATCGTCGTGCCGCTCGTCGACGGCAGGCCCGAGCTCTCGCGCGCGGCCGAGATCGATCCACGCGGCCTCACCGGCACGCCGGCTCCGCGCGCGAGCTACGCCGAGCTGCCTCCAGGCTTCGCGACCAAGAAGAACGGCCAGGCGCTCGAGCGCGCGCTGCGCGATCACGTGATCGCCACCACGACGATCGACGTGCGCGTACACCCCGAGCTCGGACTCGCCCAGCGCTCGGACGAGCTCTACGAGGCCTTCGTCGCGCGCTGCGCCCAGGTCACCGAAGCGGGCGTCGCCGCGCAGCGACAGGCCGCGCAGGCCAAGGCTGCGCCCAAGCTCGCGGCGCTGCGCACGAAGCTCGCGGCCGCCGAGCGCGCCTACCACGCGGCCTACGCCGCGAAGGCGCAGGCGCCGAGCCCGATAGGCGCCGCGCTCGCGGGCTTCATCCCCGGCGCCAAACGCGCCTCGAGCCAGATGCTCAAGGCCCACGGCAAAGCCGACGCAGCGCTCGAGAAGGCGCAGGCGGCCTACACCGCGGCGCAGAACGCCCTGCGCGAGGCGGAGGCCGCGCTCGCAGCCGAGCTCGCGCACGCCGAGTCGCTCGCGCGCGCACGCGCAGGCGCCATCGAGGTGCGTAGGCTCGGCCCGGCGAAGAAGGCGGGCGTGGAGCTCACCGCCGTCGGCGTCGCCTGGTCGCCCGCGGGCTGAGCGGCCCCTCGGCGGGGGGGGGGCCGAGGCTCAATCACCGAGCTGCCACAGCTCCTCGGTGACGGCCGCGGCGAGGCGGTCGTCGTGGCTCACGAGCACGAGCGCGCCGGGATACGCGGCGAGTGCGCGCTCGAGGCGCTCGACGCTCGGCAGATCGAGATCGTTGCTCGGTTCGTCGAGCAAGAGCGCGGCGACCTCGCGCTCGAGCCCACGCGCCAGCAGGAGCTTGCGCGCTTCGCCAGGCGAGGGCAGCGCGCTCTGCAGCACGCGCTCGACGTCGACACCCAGCCTGCGCGCGAGCGCGAGCCACCTGCCGCGGTCCTCGCGCGGTGTGGAGCGGAGCTCGGCCGCGAGCCTCCCGCGCGTCTCGGTGTCGAGGTCTTGAGGCAAGTGCAGCACGAGCCCCTCCGGCAGACGCGCGGCGAGCGCACGAAGCAGCGTGGTCTTGCCGGTGCCGTTGTCGCCGGCGAGGCGCGCGCGCGTGCCTCGTCGCAGCCGAGCGCTCGACACGTGTGCGCCGAGCTCGTCCTTCGCGATCGACGCGAGCATCTCCGACGGCGCCCGCCTGGCTCGCAGCGTGATCTCGCCTCCGGCCTCCCGGGGCACCACGAGCTCGTTCACCGCCTCACGCGCGCGCTCGGTGCGTTTGCCGAGCGAAGCCGTGGCCCGCCCGAGCGAGGCCGCCGCGCGTGCGGTGCGGTAGTCGTGCGACATGGCGCGCGCGTCGCTGTCGCGTGGGCCCTTGATGCGCTTCGAGCGCGCGCGCTCGGCCTGCGCCGCGTGCACCGAGCGCTCGCGCTGCGCGAGCTCTCGCTCGAGCCTGCGCGCGGCCTCCGAGCGGGCCTCCCGCTCGTGCAGGAGCGCGCTGCGCACGCGATCGCGCTCCTCTTTGGCCTCGACGTAGCTGCCCTCGTGGAGCGTCAGGTGGCCGGCTTCGAGCCAGGCGATTCTCCGCGCGAGCGCGTCGAGCACGTCGCGCCGGTGCGAGACGAGCAGGCCGATGCCGCGGAAGCGCGCCAGCGCGCGCAAGGCGAGCGCCTTGCCCGGCGCGTCGAGGTGCGCGTCGGGCTCGTCGAGCAGGAGCACGTCGGGCTCTCCCGCGAGCGCCGCGCCGAGCTGCCAGCGCCGCCGCTCTCCAGGCGAGAGCGTACTCCAGCGCTCGAGCGAGGCCGGCTCGAGCAGCAGCTCGTGGCGGAGGCGCCGCGCTTCGCCGTCGTCGCGCGAGGCGAGCGCCACGATCTCGGCCTCGAGCTCGTCGAGGCCTTGACGTACGCGCAGCACACGCGCGCTCTCCGGCCGGAGCACGACGCGCCCTCGGCTCGGGCTGCGTTCGCCCGCGACGAGATCGAGCAGCGTGGACTTGCCGGCACCGTTGGCGCCGACGACACCTGTCCAGCCCGGGCCCAGGTCGAGATCGAGATCGTGAAACAGCGGTGCGCGACCCTCGTAGGCGTACGAGAGCCGCTCGAAACGTAGGAGCGATGCCATGCTGGCCTCCTCACGGGCGCGTGGGCCCGGTGGGGGGGATCGTCGGGCCCGCAGGGCGCGAGGAGCGTGAACGACGAGGTGCGTCGTTCGAAGGCGCGCGCGGCGGGCAGCGGGGAGATCAGGCCGAGGTGGTCATCGTGGGCGCGGGGTGGCGCGCCGAGCGAGAGCTTGGCCGAGCAGCGACCGATGGTCAAGCGCGGGGCTCTCGGGCGGCTTGCGCGCTGGTCGGTGACGTCGTATGGTTGCGCCTCAAACGACATGGGCGGCGTCGTGCCCAGGAGAGGAAGCGAGCATGTTCGAACGCGCAGTAGAATTCCTGAAGGTCGCGGGGCCCTCGCTCGCGCTGCGCCTGCTCGCGGCGCTGCTCATCCTCTCGGTCGCCTACCTGCTCGCGGGTTGGCTCTCACGCAGCGCGGAGCGGATCACCGTCCTCGTCCGCGACGGCCGCGTGGCCGGGCTCGCGCCCCTCTCGCGCTCGGTGGTGAAGGTCGGCGTGCTGGGCGCCGGCGCGGCGATGGCGCTCGATCAGCTCGGCGTGAGCATCGCGGCGCTGCTCGCGGGCGCGGGTGTGGTCGGCCTCGCGGTGGGCTTCGGCGCGCAGAACCTCGTGAAGGACTGCATCTCGGGCTTCTTCTTGATCCTCGACGGCGTGATCGCCGAGGGCGACATCGTCCACGTCGACGGCACCGATGGCACGGTCGAGAAGGTGGGCCTGCGCATGACGCACGTACGCGCCTTCAACGGGCAGCTCTGGTACCTGCCCAACGGCGAGATCAAGCGCGTGGGCAACTGGAACCGCGACTGGGCGCGCGTGGTGGTGCAGGTCGGGCTCGCTTACGAGCAGGAGGTGAGCCGCGGCCTCGAGGCGCTCGCGCGCATCGGCAAGCAGTGGGCCGAGGAGCACGCCGAGCTGGTGCTCGAGCCGCCCGAGGCTCAAGGGGTGATGGGGCTCAATGGCTCCGACGTCACCGTGCGCTTGGTGATCAAGATCGACAACTCGACCAAGCAGCTATGGCCGGCGGAGCGCGAGCTGCGAAAGCGCGTGAAGGAGGCCTTCGACCGAGAGGGCATCGAGATCCCCTTCGCGAGGCAGGTGCTCTACCTGCGCAAGGAGGGCGAGGTGGCCGTGGCGGAAGCGCCGAAGAAAACCGAGTGATCCCTGGCGTTCGAGCTCTGCCCGGAGCGCAGGGCGTCGTGCTATGCGGCGAGCATGAACCACTCGATCCTGGCCCTCGGGCTCTCGCTCCTCGCGCTCTCCGCCTGCAGCAAGGACGCCGCCACTGGCGCCGCAGGCAGCGCGAGCGCCACGGCGGGCGCCTCCGCCAGCGCAGCCGCGAAGTCCGGGGACAAGAAGACCGTCACGATCAAGCAGTCGTATGACGAGTGCACCTTCGAATTCGAGGCCCCCGAAGAGCTGAAGGAGACGGCGAGGGACGGCATGAGCTTCACGCTCGGTAGCTCGTCGTTCGAGTTCATCGGCTACGTCGGCCAGTCGCTGCGCAGTGAGCCCTCGCACCCGCTCGACATGTTCAAGGACGACTACGAGGTGCTGCACAAGGGCACCGAGAAGGGCGTCGGGCTCAAGATCGTGAAGGCGAAGAAGCCCAACCCCGGGGCCACGCCCACGAGCGCGATCGGTGGGTGGGGCGCCGAGCTCTACCGGAGCGGCCACTCGCTCGGCTGCGGCTTCAGCTGCAATGGTGTGGCGGAGCGCGAGGCCGACGTCATCGCGATGTGCAAGAGCGTGAAGCTCACGGTCGCCGAGGTGGAGGAGAAGAAGGACGAGTGAGGCAGCACGTCGGAGGCAGGCGCCGCGCCAGCCGGAGCGGCGCGGCACGCCCTGCGCCGCGCTCAGCCCTGCGCCGCGCTCAGCCCTGCGCCGCGCTCAGCCCTGCGCCGCGGTCTCCATCGCCTCGCTGAGCCCGGCCGGCGCGCGCAGCCAGACGTCGTCGTTCGGTAGCACTCCGACGACCAGCTCGTGCTGCGCGCCGCCAGGCGAGAGCACACCGCGCGCGCGCTCGAGGTCCACGTAGCGCTCCACCGGTCCATTCGACCTCGCCCAGCCCAGCGAGGCGCCGAGCACCCCACGCGCCTGCGCGTAGAGGTGATGGTCGAAGTGGGCCGTGCTCGGCAGGGCGCCGTCGTGCACGTGCACCGTCGGGAAGTAGAGCGCCTCGGGTTCGCGCGAGGGGAAGACGAAGGCCATCGGGTGCACCGACTGGGTCTTGATCGAGAGGCCCAGAAAGCCTCGCTTCGGCCGGAGCTTGAAGACCGCGAAGCCCCAGTCGTCGTAGCGACTGAGCGCCCCCCAGATCGCGTCCGGCAGGCGGAAGCGAGCGTCGAGGCGCGCGAAGTCGGCGCGCTTCGGCACGAAGGAGGCATCGAAGTCGCCGACCTCGTGCACCACCAAGGTGGGCGCCGACTGCGGCGCGCCGAAGCCCTTGCTGCGCGAGGCCATGAGCAGCGCAGGTGGGAAGGCCTTCTCGAGATCGTCGAAGAAGCCCGCGTAGCCCGAGAGGTCGACGAAAGAGAGCGCGTCCTCGGCGCTGCACCGAGGCACCGGCACCGGCAGCACCATGGCGAGCTCCTCGCTGAGCGTCACGTCCATCGCGTAGACGAGCGCCTGTCTGCCGCCGTCGAGCGCCGAGGCGAGGATCTTCGTGCGCGCGACGTGCTTCACGGGGCGGGAGAACATGCACATGGCACCTCGAAGCCTAAGGGATCGCGCTCGCCCTGCGCGAGCGAGGCGCGCGCCCCGCGCTTTCTGCCGAGGTTCTTCGCTCTCGCGCGTTAGACTCGCGCGCCCCGGGGGCGAGGCGCCGATCGTCTGCGGGCACAGGACCATGCCGTCGACCTCCTCGCTCGCGCCCTCGCCCTCCGCGCCGACCTTGCTCTCGGCGCTGCTCGCGCTCCCGGAGCCTCGCCTCTTCGACCTCTGCCGCCTGCTCGGCTGCGACGTGCGCGGCGAGCGCGGGCGTGAGCTGCTCTCGCGGCGCCTCGCCGAGCACCTCGGCGCCTTGCCCGCGCTCCTGCGTGAGCTGGGCCGCGACGAGCTGCGCCTCGTGTGCCGCCGCCACGGGATCGACGCCGGCCGCGCGAGCCGCCTCGAGCTCATGGCGGCGATCCTCGAGGCCGCCGGCATCGACAAGCGTGTGCTCACCACGCCTCCGCCCGCAGCGCGCATCGACGGCCTGCCCCAGAAGGGCCAGGTCGTGCACGCGCGTCATCGTCAGTGGCTCGTCGAGGGCGTCGAGCCCGGCGAGCCCGGCGACTCGCCGCTCGTGCGCCTCGTGTGCATCGACGACGACGACCCCGGCCGCCAGCTCGAGGTGCTGTGGGACCTCGAGCTCGGCGCGCACGCCGTCGTGCCCGAGGCGCAAGGCCTCGGCGCGCTCGACAAGATCGACCCGCCCACGCACTTCGGCGCCTACCTGCACGCCCTCGCCTGGAGCGCCGTGAGCGCCGCCGACGCGACGCGCTTCCAGGCGCCGTTTCGCGCCGGCATCAAGCTCATGGCCCACCAGCTCACGCCGCTCATGAAGGCGCTCGAGCTGCCGCGCGCCAACCTGTTCATCGCCGACGACGTGGGCCTCGGCAAGACCATCGAGGCCGGCCTCGTGATGCAGGAGCTCATCTTGCGCCAGCAGGCGAGCTTCGTGCTCGTGGCCTGCCCGGCGTCGGTGTGTTTGCAGTGGCAGGGCGAGATGCAGCGCCGCTTCGGCCTGCGCTTCGAGGTGATGACGCGCAAGCTCGTGGCCTACAAACGCCAGGAGCGCGGCTACGGCATCAACCCTTGGAGCACCCACAACCGCTTCATCGTCTCGCATTCACTGCTTCGCAGGCCCGAGTACCGCGACACCTTGCTCGCGCACCTCGGCGAGCGCGTGCGCCGCGGCCTCTTCGTGCTCGACGAGGCGCACGCCGCGGCGCCGGCCTCGGCCAGCAAGTGGGCCGTCGACACCGAGATCACCCGCACGGTGCGCGATCTCGCGCCGCGCTTCGACAACCGCCTCTTTCTCAGCGCCACGCCCCACAACGGCCACTCCAACAGCTTCAGCGCGCTGCTCGAGCTGCTCGACCCGGTGCGCTTCATGCGCGGCGACACCATCGAGGGCAAAAAAGACCTCGCCCCCGTCATGGTGCGCAGGCTCAAGCGCGATCTGCGCGCGATCGGCGTCGCGGGCGAGCGCTTCCCCAGGCGCCTGCTCGTGGAGCTCGCGCTGCGCCACGAAGCCGAGCCCGGCGGCGACGGTCGCTGGTCGGTCGCCCACACGAGCTACGACGCCGAGACCGGCGAGGCCACGAGCGCGCCCGCCGCTTCGCTCGGCGCGGGCCTGCCGCTCGAGCTCGACCTCGCCGACAAGCTCGCGCGCTACACCGAGCTGTGCGCGCCAGGCTCGGGCCAGGGGCGCTTGCCCTTCATCCACTTGCAGCAGCGCCTGCTCTCGAGCCCCGAGGCCTTCGCGCGCAGCTTCGAGGCGCACGCGCGAGGCGTGGAGCGCCGCGGCGGGCCTCAGGTCGCCAAGGCGCAGCTGCAAACCAAGCTCGAGCTCGACGTCGACCCCGAGACGCACGGCGAGAGCGACGAAGCCCTCGCCGAGGCGAGCCTCGCCGAGCTCGAGCGCCAGAGCCTGGCCCTGCCGAGCCCCACCGAGGAGGCCCGCACCCTGCTCACCGATCTGGGCAAGCTCGCCGAGCGCGCGCGCCGCGCCCCCGACGCCAAGATGCGCGCCCTCCTCGCGTGGATGCGTGAGCACCTCTGCCCGGCGATCGGCCTCGGCCCCGAGGCGCAGCTCAGCCGCGCGTGGAGCGATCGCCGCGTGATCCTCTTCACCGAATACGCCGACACCAAGACCTGGGTCGTCGATCTCTTGCGCCAGGCTGCGCTCCACACCGAGCTCGGCGACCAGCGCATCCTCCAGTTCCACGGCGGCATGGGCGACGAAGCGCGCGACGAGGTGCAGCGCGCGTTCAACGCCGAGCCCTCGCAGAATCCCGCGCGCATCCTCGTCGCGACCGACGCCGCGCGCGAGGGCGTGAACCTCCAGGCCCACTGCGCGGATCTCTTCCACCTCGACATCCCGTGGAACCCTTCGCGCCTCGAGCAACGCAATGGTCGCATCGACCGCACGCTCCAGCCCGCCGAGGAGGTGCGCTGCCATTACTTTCTCCTGCCTCAGCGCAGCGAAGACCGCGTGCTCGAGACGGTGGTGCGCAAGGTCGCCACGGTGCAGCGTGAGCTCGGATCGCTCGGCACGGTGCTGCTCGCCCAGGTCGAGAGCGCGCTCGAGGCCGGGCTCACGGCGAAGGCCGCCGAGCGCGTCGCGGCCATCGGCGAAGGCGCGGCGCGCGCCCAGGTCGAGGACGAGCTCGAGGCCCACCGCAAAGACCTCGACGCCCTGCGCGCCGAGGTCGTGCTCGCAGGCAAACGCCTCGACGCCTCGGCCAAGGCGCTCCAGGTCGCGCCCGAGGCCCTGCGCGGCGTCGTCTCGATCGGGCTCGCGCTCGCCGGAGGCCCAGGCGCTTCGCCGGCCGAGCTCACCCCGTCGCAGCCCACGAGCGACGGCCGCCCCACCTACCTCTTGCCCAAGCTCGACCCGAGCTGGGACCGCACGCTCGACACGCTGCGCCCAGCGCGCGGGCGCACCGAGCCCTTCTGGGAATGGCGCAAGAAGCCGCCGCGCGCCGTGTGTTTTCACCCGCTCACGCGCCTCAGCGAGGAGGCCGAGCAGCTCCACCTCGCGCACCCGCTCGTGCGGCGCATCCTCGATCGTTTCCTCGCGCAGGGCTTCGGCGCGCACGATCTTTCGCGCGTCACGGCCTTCGTCGCCGAGGGCGAGAGCGTCATCCGCGTCGTGGCCTATGGGCGCCTCACGCTCTTCGGCCCCGGCGCGGCGCGCCTGCACGACGAGCTCGTGCCCATGGCCGCCGACTGGAACGGCGACGCCACACCCGTCACGCCCCACCGCGAGCGCACGCTCGCGAGCACGGTCGCCAAGATCCAGGCCGGGCTCGCCCGAGGCGCGCGCGCTCCAGGCGAGGCCATCTGCGCGCGCATCCGCGAGCACGCGAGCGGGCTCTACGCCTCGCTCTGGCCGCACGTCGAAGCGGCCGGCGAGGCGCTCGCCGTCGAGGCCAGGCGCGGCCTCGCAGGGCGCGCGCGCCGCGAGTCCGAGGCCCTGCGCGCATTGCTCGAGCGCCAGCTCGCCAACACCGATCGCGTCGAGGCCCGCCTCCGCCAGGTCGAGCTCTTCCAGGTCGCCGACAAGGACCAGAAGCGCCAGGTCGAGGCCGATCTTCGGCACCTCGAGGAGCGCAGGCGCAGCGCCGCGCGCGAGCTGGAGACCGAGCCCCGCGCGATCGAGCAGCTCTACGAGGTGAGCATGACCCGCCTCTCGCCCGTGGGGCTCGTCGTCGCCTGGCCGGAGGCCCTCACGTGAAAGAACGCGACCAGCTCTTCCACGAGGCCTGGCTCGGCCTCGCGCAGCCCATCGAGGGCCTCGTCTTCAGCGTGCCGGTGCTCGCCGACGCGCAGATCGCCCCGGCGATCCGCGCCTCGCTCAGCGCGGCCTTCGCCGAGCACGTGCACGCGCCCGACGGCGAAGCCGCGCGCATTCGTGATTTGCCGAGCTTCTTGCGCGAGTTTCTCGGTTATTCGCAGCCGGGCATGCTCGTGCCCGAGGCCGAGCTACCGCCCGAGCTCAGCTTCTACGCCGCCGAGGGCGGGCAGACGATCCGCCCGAGCTACGCGATCGCGCGCGGGCCCTTCGAGAGCGACGACCCCTTCGCGGCCTTCGCCGACGAGCCCGCCGCGCCCGCGCCCGCAGCCTCGGAGGCCGCGCCCTCCGCGTCGCCGCCCGGCGCGCCTTCGCCCTACCTCGCGCTCGTCTGGGATCTCACGCCCCACGCGCCTGCCGGCGGTCTGCTCGGCCTCGATCAGCCCGAGGCCGAGACGGGGCCTTGGCGTTATCCACCCACGGCGAAGTTCGAGCGCCTCTTGCGCCACTGTGGTGTGCCGATCGGCCTGCTCTTCAATGGCGCCGTGCTGCGGCTCGTCTACGCGCCCGCCGGCGAGACCACAGGCCACCTCAGCTTCCGCGTGGAGCACCTCGTCGAGGCCGAGGGCCGGCCCATCCTCGCGGCGCTCGAGCTGCTCCTCTCCGCCAGGCGCAGCTATGGCGCTTCGCCCGAGCACACGCTCGAGGGCCTGCTCCGCGCGAGCCGGAAGCGCCAGGCCGACGTCACCGAGGCGCTTGCGCGCCAGGTCTTCGAGGCCGTGGAATTGCTCGTCGCGGGCTTCGAGGCCGCCTCGGCGCGCGATCGCGCGAGCGCACGCACCGACTGGCTCGGCGCGGCGATGGAGCAGGGCGGCGAGCACTTCTCCCAGGGTGTGCTGAGCGTCGTGCTCAGGCTCGTGTTCTTGCTCTGCGCCGAAGACCAGTCGCTCTTGCCCGTGGAGCACCCGAGCTACGCCGAGCACCTCAGCCTCTACAGCCTGCACGCGCGCCTCGCGAGCGACGCAGGCTCGCACCCCGAGAGCATGCACCACCGCTTCGGCGCCTATGGTCAGCTGCTCTCGCTCTTCCGCGCGGTGTACTACGGCGTGAAACACCGCGAGCTCGAGCTGCCCGCGCGCCGAGGCCGCCTCTTCGACCCGAACGCTTACCCCTTTCTCGAGGGAGGCGAGCCAGGGTGGACGGCCGCGCTGCTCGACCCGGAGGCGCGCGCCCAGGCCAGGCCGCCCAGCCTCGACGACGGCACCGTGTACGACGTGCTGCATAAGCTCATCGTCTTCGAGGGGCAGAAGCTCAGCTACCGCGCGCTCGACGTGGAGCAGGTGGGCTCGGTCTACGAGTCGCTCATGGGCTACGAGGTCTTGCGCCTCGGCGGCGAGGCCGTGCGCGTGGGCAAGTACGGCGTGTGGGTCGAGCTGCCGTGGTTGCGCGCGCTCTCGGCGAGCGAACGCGCGAGCTACCTCAAGGAGGCCTGCGGGCTGAACCCCGCGCCGGTCAAAGCCATCGAAGAGGCGCTCTCCGCGGCGCCCGCAGGCCGGGCCGGCCTCGAAGCCTGCATCGAGGCCTTGCTCGCCCACGCGCAGGGCGGCAAGGCCCGCGCGGCGGCGAACCGCCGAGGCCCTGGCAGGCTCGTGCTCCAGCCCGGCGAGGAGCGCCGCCGCACCGGCAGCCATTACACGCCGCGCAGCCTCGCCGAACAGGTCGTCGCGCGCGCCCTCGAACCGCTCCTCGCCTGCCTCGGGCCCGAGCCGAAGTCGGCGCAGCTCCTCGAGCTCAAGGTCTGCGACCCTGCCATGGGCTCGGGGGCCTTCTTGGTCGCCACCTGCCGCGCGCTCGCGAGCGAGCTCGTCGCCGCGTGGACGCGCGAGGGCAAGCTCGCCGAGCTCGTCGAACTGCACGGCGACGCGCACCTCCACGCGCGCAGGCTCGTGGCCCAGCGCTGCCTCTATGGCGTCGACAAGAACGCCGCCGCGGTCGAGCTCGCCAAGCTCTCGCTCTGGCTGGTGACGCTCAGCAAACACCTGCCCTTCACCTTCGTCGACCACGCCCTGCGCCACGGCGACAGCCTCGTGGGCCTCGATTTCGCGCAGATCCGCGCCTTTCATTGGTCGCCTCCCGAGCAGAACCAGCTCTGCGCGCTCGTGCTCGGCGAGGCGCTCGACCAAGCCGTGGCGCTGCGCCAGGAGATCCTCGCGCTCTCCGCCTCCGACGACCCCGAGAGCCAGGCCCACAAACGCAGGCTGCTCGATTTCGCCCAGCAGGCGATCGCCAAGGTGCGCCTCGTGGCCGACCTCTGCGTGGGCGCCTTCTTCGCCGAGAGCAAAGCCGCCGCGCGCGAGAAGGAGCGCAAGCGCCGCCTGGGCCTCGTCGAGGCCTGGCTCGCCGCCGAGAGCGAGGCCCAAGCCGAGCAGGCCTCACCCGAGCAGCGTGAGCGCGCCTACACGATCGCCGCCGAGCGCAGGCAGGCGCTCGAGCTCCTGGTCGAGGAGCTGCGCGAGCGCCACGCACCCTTTCATTGGTGGATCGAGCTGCCCGAGGTCTTCTTCGACGAGCGCCCCGACCCGCTCGATGGCGGCCAGGTGAACGGCGCCGCGCTCATGGAGGCCGTGGTGGGGAATCCGCCGTTCTTGGGCGGAAGTACGATTTCGCCGCAACTGGGCGAGGCGTACCTCGCGTGGCTATTCGCCATCCACGTTGGTGCGCGAGGCAAGGCGGACTTGTCTTGCCATTTCTTTCGCCGAGCAGCGCACCTGATCGGCGAGCACGGGACCCTCGGTTTGATCGCCACCAATACGATCGCTCAGGGCGACACTCGGGAGAGCGGTCTCGCGCGCCTGGTGGATCAGGGCTGGCAAATCTACAACGCGGTCGACTCGATGCGTTGGCCTGGTGCGGCCGCGGTAACGGTCTCTGTCGTGCACTTGGCTAAGGGCCGGTCGCGAAACCGGGTGGCGGTGCGTCTCGGCAATCGGGCAGTACCGGTGATCAACACTCGTCTGGGTGACACACCGGAGCGCGACGACCCGAAGCCGCTATTCCCGAATGGGGCGGCCAGCTACCTTGGCTCGAAGATATACGGGCAGGGGTTCATACTTACCACGAGCGAGCGCGACGAGCTGGTCGCGCGCGACGCACGCAACGCAGAAAGGATCTTTCCGTATCTTGGAGGTGAGGAGGTCAACACCAGCCCCACGCAGCACTTCGATCGCTATGTGATCAACTTCGGTCAGATGGTGCTCGAAGAGGCGGAGGGGTGGCCAGAGCTGCTGTCGATCGTTCGGCGAACAGTGAAGGCCGAGCGCGACAGGCTGAAGGACAATGCAGACGGGCGACAGTACAAGGCCCGTTGGTGGCAGTACGGCCGCGTGATGCCAGCCCTCTACGCCGCCATCGCCCCACTCGCGCGCTGCCTCGTCACGGCCTGCGTCAGCAAGCACCTGATGTTCTCGTTTCAGCCCACCGACCGCATCTTCTCGCACAAGCTCATCGTCTTCCCGCTCGACCGCTACACCGCCTTCGCGGTCCTCCAGTCGCGCCTGCACGTCGCGTGGACCTGGCTGCTTTCCTCGACGCTCGAGACGCGACTGAACTACTCCGCCTCGGACTGCTTCGAGAACTTCCCCTTCCCCGAGCCCGACCCTCGCGCGGTGCTGCCCGGGCTCGAAGCCGCCGGCGAGGCGCTCTATGCGGCGCGCGCCCAGTACATGGTCGAGACCCAGCAGGGCCTCACCGAGACCTACAACCAGCTGAAAGACCCAGCCTGCCTCGACGCGACGGTGCTCGCGCTGCGCAGGCTGCACGAGAGCCTCGATCGCGCCGTGCTCGAGGCCTATGGCTGGGGCGATCTCGAGGTGCCACCGTACTGCCCAGTGAACGAGGCCGAAGCCATGGCGGTGAAGGCCTTCGAGGGCGAGGTGATCGACCGGCTCTACCAGCTCAACGCAGCCCGCGCAGAGGCCGAGCGCGCCGAAGCCGAGCTGGCCCAGGCCACCGCGGGCCTCGCCGCCGCGAGCGGCGCAAGGCAGGGCGGCGGCGCGGGCGCGCGGCCCGCGGCGAAGAAGGCCGCCGCGAAGAAGACGGCGAAGAAGGCCGCCGCGAAGAAGCGCGCAGGTGGCGACGGGCAGGGGACGATGTTCTGAGCTGGGGGCGGCGGTGCGTGTTCGCGCCCCAGCGCCGTCCCGAGTCAGGCAGACGCGACCTGCTTCGCTGCGCGCAAGAGTTGGGCGAGCTCGCGATGGCGCTGAGCGACCAATCCGAGGTCCATGCCCACGCGGAACACCGTGCGCCCAACGACACCCTTCCAGGGCAGAGGCTCGCCAGTTCGCTTCGCCAGAAAGCTCACGAACGCCGCTTCGATCTCGCTCCATGGCGTGCCATCGGGTGCGACGATGTCGAGGTAGCTGCGCACGTGGTTTCCCCCTGGTCTCACGGAGATCTGCTGGCGTGTCAGCACACCTGGCTGGTCGTCGGGGATGCCGGGTGGAGGCAGCGCGGTCCACGTCAGCCCTTCATGCGCGTAGTGAAACGCGTTCAGGCCCTCGAGCTGTCGCGCCTTGTTCACCACGTGGTGCGCGGTCACATACATGGCTCAGGCCGCCTGTCGGGGAGCAGTGGTGCTTCCCTCTGCGAGCAACGCATCGACGAAACCGAGATCCTTCGGCGCGTCCGGGGTCGTTTCCGACGCGAGGCGGCGCTCGAGCTCCTCCTGCTCGTCGACCGAGAGCTCGTGCCAACAGCGGTCGAACTCCTCGGCGAACTCGGCCTCCTGCTCCATGCTGAGCTCTGCCTCGGCGCGCGCGAGCAAGAGCCGCTCGTAGATCTCGAGGTAACGCTCGAAGGCTCCGATCATGGCGAGTACTCCTTCCAGCAGGGGCGCGTAGCGGCGAGGGCAGTTTGGTAGTGGCTGAGCGACATGCGCACGGCCGGCTCGACGAAGCCGTGCTTCTTGGGGCTGTTCGGATCCGGACGAAAGACCAAGTCGCCCGGCGCGAGCAACCCTGCATCGATCGCGAAGACCGGCAGCCGGCCGTGGCCACCGAGTGCCTCGGGGCGCAGATGCCGAGGAAGGAGCGTCGGATCGTTCGGCGTGACCGACATGCCGCCCTGCTCGGGCGCGACCTCACCTGCGGCATCGGGCTTGATGTCGACACCGGGGCGCACCCCGAGCATCGACCCCTTCACGCCCACACGAGGGCGGCCGTCCTCGTCGGGCACCATCGTTCGGTAGAGCGTGGTCGTTGCAGGGGCGGCATGCGACTGCATATGCAGAACCTACCACGTGATCTCGGTCATGGCGCCGTACCCGGCCCCAGGCTCGCTCTCTTGGCGCGCTCCACCAGCGCCGTGATCTCGCGCAACCACCCGAGGACCTCGCCGGCAGCGTCAGCCTGCTCGAGCTCTTCGAGCGTCATCGCCTTGGCGACGTCGTCGTTGAGCCAACTCTTGAGTGAGCGACGATCCAGCGTCTTCCGGGCCTTCCCCGCGTGGTCCGGGATGGCGGCCGCCACCGTGTTCTCCACGTTGTCGCCTCGACCGAAGTTCACCTGGAGCGGACGCCCCGCCGGGGCTTGGAGCACTCGCTCGATCGCCCGAGGGTGCAGGTAGTTCTCCAGCTCCAAGCGCTGTGTACGTCGGGCGCTGTCGTGTGTGCCGCGCGCATTCACCTCGTTCACGTGCTTCTCGTACTTCGACACGTCGCCGTCGTAGAGGTGGAACTCGGGGATCCTCAACCCGGCGAGCAGCTTCTCGCTCACCCACTCCGCGAGGGTGCTCCCGCCGAGCAGCACGAAGGCGATCTCGGGGCTCGTGGCGAGGCACACGAGATCCGGGTGCTTCTCGCGGTAGGTCCGGGACACGTGCTGGAGGAACCGGCGGTCGTGTGGCCCTTCGACATGCACCAGCACGCGCACGCGATGATCCGGAATGACGCCGAGCGCCTTCACGGCGACCTCGAGCGCGTCGTCGCCTTGGCTCACACTGCGCCCCGTCGTCTCGGCCCGAACCATGCGCAGGGAAGCCGCGGGCATGAGCCCAGCGAGCCCGGGCGAGTGCGTGGTCGCGATCACCTGGCAGCCGGCTGCCTCGGAGAGCCTGTGCAGGCTGGTGACGACCATGCGCTGGAAGTCCGGGTGCTGCGCCGTCTCGGGTTCCTCGACCGCGTAGATGATCCCGCGGCCACCCGCGTCGCCCTGTCGGCGCTCGGCCTCTGCCCGGAAGAAGCTGAACAGCACCAGCCGCCGCACCCCGCTGCCGCGCTTGTTCACCGCGATGTCGTCGTCGCCCAGCAGGCTGAGCTTGAAGGCCGAGTCGAGCTTGGGGTCAGCGAACTCTGGCCGCAGCGAGCGCCCTAGCTCGGGGTCGAAGTCGGAGAGCATGGCGAGTGTGCTCTGGGCGACGGTGAGGGCCTTGTCGCGGACGCGGGACTTGAGCTGGTCGATCTCCTCGCTCAACTCCTCGAGCGCGCTGCGGATCGCGACCTTCATCGGATCCTGCACCTCGGCGTCTTGATCCGTCGAGGGCCTGTCGGCGCGGAACAGCGCATAGATCGGAAGCTGGGCCTTGAGCTGCTCCAGGATGCTCTTGCCGTCTTCCTTCGAGAGGTCGAGCGTCTGGACCGAGAGCTCGATCGCACCGGTTTCTGCGAGCTTCTCCCGCAGGGCCGAGCGCATGCTTGCGTTGTTGGTGAGGTCGCAGCCGTCCTCGATGCCTTGGCTTTTCACCAGCTTCTTGAGGTCCGGGTTCTTCTTCGAGAAGAGACCTCGCAGCTCGGCGCGCGTGGGGTGCTTGGCAACCAATCGAACGACCTGTTTGCCGAGCTGGCGGCTCGGCGGCTCTCCGCCGATCGCGTAGGTCCAGCGGAGTCGAAGCAGCCCTCGCTCGTCGAGTAGATGTTCGGCCTCGAGCGACGTGACGCTCGTGTCGTCGAGCGTCAGACTCGTCGGCAACTCGCTGAACGCGCACTCGATCGCCATCTCTTCACCGGCGCTCGCGCGCACGTGGATGTCCGAGGCGTCGACCTTGGCGCCACTGAGCGCCACGTCGAGCGCTTCGAGGAACGTCGACTTGCCGGCGTCGTTCTTGCCGATCAACACGGTGAGGTCGTCGACCCGCAATACGGTGCGCGACCCGTAGCCACGGAAGTTCTCGAGCGCGACTTCGCAGAGCTTCATGCAGTGCCCCCTTGGCTGCTGTGTGGAAGCGACCTCCCTCGCGGACATGCGACGAGAGGACTGAGCTGCAGATGCTGCGGGAGCGGGCCGCATCGCGCAATCGCGTTCGTGCCCGCTAGGTCAACGAATGTCCGAGCGTCGCCCTGGGGGGCAGCCGCTCGTCCGAGCGCTCGTCCGTGCGGCAACAGGGAGGGCAGATCCGATTGACGCGGTAAGGGGGGAGGGCAAAGCCTCCCGGCGCAGGCAGCGCTGAGAGGTCGCAGCCGCCCATTGCTGGCAGGCGTTGACGCCCTCTTCGTTGCCGGCGACCTTGAGCGGATGCCGAAAGCGCGTGTCGTCTACAAGGGCAAGAACTCATTCAGTTTCAACGATCCTTGCCCGGCGTGCGGAAAGAAGCCGAGCACGAAGCAGGTCTGCAGGAAGTGCAACGAGACAGGCTGCGGCCATTGCATGATGACCCGCTGCTCCTCCTGCGGATCGAGCCCCACTCACAACCTCACGTTCGCCGACATCAAGTAGCGGCTCATGCTGCTCTTGCGAGCCCCGTTCAGTGAGACCGCTGTCGGGCTTCGCGAGTGGGGAGGGCTTGTCGTGTCTTCGATCTGAGAGCGAAGAGGCCGGTCTCGGACGGCCGGCGTGGCGTGAAGGTCGTCCTCGCGCCATGGCCCTCTGTCGTCGAGCGCGGGCGAGGGACCGCGAGCTGGTTCGCGCTACGGGGGCGCGCGCCCGGCTCTGATTGACCGAGCCCGCATAGAGCACCAAGGTCACGGTCGTGAAGACGCTGACCGGCCGCGAAGCCTCCCTGCTCGCACTGCTCGCGCAGAGCAAAGGGTCGGACATCAGCGACGAAGAACGCGACCGCGTCTTGAGCCAGCTTCAGGGCGACGCCCGCCGCATCGGCGAGGTCTTGGTGGGCGTCGCGAAGCGGCCCCGCAAAGACGTCCGCGTCGCGGCCGAAGGCTTTCAGAGCTGGGTGTCGAGCATGCGGCAGGCCGCCAGCTGAGTCGTGCGGGGGAGCTGAGGAGC
The DNA here is from genome assembly GCA_938004785.1 of uncultured Polyangiaceae bacterium. Classification (GTDB taxonomy): domain Bacteria; phylum Myxococcota_A; class Polyangia; order Polyangiales; family Polyangiaceae; genus CALKVW01. The sequence goes on along the minus strand of CALKVW010000279.1, from coordinate 25,102 downwards.
GGGCGCGCTACCTCGTTCGACGATCCCGGGGTGCTGCCTCGATAGGCCTGCCCGTACCTGAACAGAACCGGCCCGCGCGCGGGGTGGGCTCGCCCGCACGGTGTCGGCAGGCGCCCGCACCCCGAGGTGGGCTCGTCCGGACCCCCTCGGCGGGTCGTCCGGACCTGAACGGGGACCTTCCCGGGCCTGAACACGGGCCGTCCGTACCTGAACAAGGCTCGCCCGCCGGGGTACGGACGAGCCCACCCGGGCGGCGGGAGGCCCGCCGGAGGCGGCGGGAGCCTCGCCGGGGGGCGGTGGACGGACCCAAGCAGGCGGCGGGAGGGCCCAAGAAGGCGGCGGGCGAGGCTGTGCTCGGGCGCACGGACCATCGAGTAGGATGCCCGACGAAGGAAGCCGATGATCGAAGAGCTCCGCCTCGAGAACTTCAAATCGCACCGAGACACCACCCTGCGTGGGCTCGGTCGCATCACGGCCGTCGTCGGAGCCAACGGCGTCGGCAAGTCCTCGGTGCTCGAAGCCGTGCACTACCTGCATCAGCTCGGCCTGAAACCCGCGGGCAGGATCTTGTGGGGGCCGCGTCGAAACCCCGAGCGCCTCGCTCGCATGGCCTCGAGCGGCCTCGGCCTGAGCTGCCGCGGGCGGTCGGGCAGCATCGACTACGAAGCGATCCTCGCGTGGGAGCGCAACGGCCCGCGCTGGGACGTCCGGGTCAACGAGCAGCCGGTGTCGTTCACGAACGACAGGTGCGATCTCGCGCCGGAGCTCGCGGCGGTGGTGTCGCAGGCGGTGTACTTCCGCTTCGAGGCCTCGCGCCTCGCGGAGCCGAGCTACGCCGAGACGCTCCGGCCGCGTCTGGAGTTCGATGGTTACGGCTTGGCCACGGTGGTCCGGAGCCTGATGACTGGCGACCCCGAGGCCTACCAGCGCTTCGAAGAGCGCGTGAAGAGCGTCGTGCCGACGGTCAAGAAGATCCGCGTTCAGAACACGACGATCCGTCGTCGCAACGCACGTACGGCGCGCATCGATGGGCAGGACCTCGCGTTCACCACGGAGGACGAGATCATCGGAGACGAGCTGCTCTTCGACACCACCGACGGGCGCGGCATCGCCGGTGCTCAGATGAGCGCGGGCACGCTCTACGTCGTCGGGCTCTTTGCGGCCTTCGCGCTCGAGCGTCGGCCGGAGATCGTGTTGCTCGACGACGTCGAAGCCGGTCTGCACCCACACGCGCAGCGTGAGCTGGTGAAGACGCTCCGCAAGCTGACCGATGAAGAGGCCGAAAGGCCGCTCCAGCTCCTCATGACGAGCCACTCACCGTATGTGATCGACGAGCTCGAGCCTGAAGAGGTCTGGGTACTCGGCCGCGACGCCGCAGGCGCCGTGCGCGCGGCGCGCCTGTCGGAGCACGCGAACGCTCGAGAGGCGCTGAAGGTGCTCACGCTCGGCGAGCTGTGGAGCGCCGAGGGTGAGGACTGGGTCGGCGACGCGAAGGGCGGGGCGTGAGCGTTAGGGTTGCGCTCGTCGTCGAGGCGCTGGCCGACGCGCGCACCGTGGCGGTCTTGGCCGAGAAGGTCGCGGCCGACACGCGAGAGGACACAGCGCTGGAGTACGTCTCTCTGGACGATGCACCGAGGTTCGCGCCGGCAGAGGTCGCGCACGTCACGTGGAAGAGCCTGAAGCTCATCGCAGAGCGGCGCGGGGTTCGTAAGCTTGGGTTCGAGTCGGGGGCACGGAAGGCGAAGGCTTACGAGCTCGTGGCGCGCAAGGCGGTCGCGCTGGCGTACCGGCATGCGCCGCGCCCCGCCGTGCTCGTGTTGGTGGTCGATTCCGACACGGACCGCGACCGTACCGAAGACCTTCGGGCCGCGAAGCCCCCCGTCGACCCGAGCTTCAGCGTCGCCGTAGGTGTGGCGGTCCCGAAGCGTGAGGCCTGGGTGCTCAATGCGTTTCGACCCAAGACGAGCGCCGAGAGAGCGGCCAAGAAGCGCCTCGACGGCCAGCTCAAGCTCGACGTGTGTCGGCAGGCGCATCGACTCCGGGGCGGGCGCGGCGAGCCTCGCGACGCCAAGCAGGTGCTCAGCGAGCTCACGTGCGGCGACGTCGAGCGTGAGCTCGACGCGCTCCGAGAGCACGACAGCCTCGAGGCGCTGAAGGCCTGCGGAGCCGAGAGCGGTCTCGCGGACTTCGTGGCGGAGCTCCAGTCGGCACTCGGCCCCGCCGTCGCGGGGGATGGCTGAAGGGTTCGGGGTCGCACCACGCAACGGGGGGCCTCGCGTCTCGGCGCGGAAGCTTGGGGGAAGACATGCATGACTTCGCGGTGATCTCGTGGGCGTTCGTGTTCGTCACCGCTGTGTCGGCGTGTGGGAGCGACAAGGCCGACGGCTCTGTCGACGGTGGACAGCCTCCAGAGCCACTCAGCGCAAGCGCTCCCGCTCCGGCGGCGACGCCGCCCGCGGAGGCGAGCGCTCTGCCCCCGCCGGGCACCGACCCCAAGAACGCCCAGCTCGCACCTGAGGATGTGGGTTTCGTCGACGGCACGCGTGGATGGGGCTGGAGTGATCGCTGCTGGGCGAGCCTGCACAAGAACCAGCTCGGCTTTGCGAAGGCGCAGTGTGCCGAGGGGCTCGCGCTTGCGAGGACCGACGGCAGCCCGACGAGCGCGCGGCCGTCGCTGTTCTACAACCTGGGCCTGATCGAAGAGCGCAGCGGAAACCAGGCCGGAGCGCGACAGCTCTTCGAGCAGTCGCTCGATCTTCGACCAAACGCCGAAGTCGCCGCAGCGCTGAGCAGAGTGGGACGCTCGCCGCGGAAGGCTGACGCCGGCTCCTGCGAGGCCTGCAAAACGCAGGAGGACTTCGACGCCGTCATGAAGAAGGGGTCGAAGTGCTGCCCCGTGACAGCATGCACGGCGGATGCGGGCTGCTCGGGCGGTCGGGTCTGCTGCAAGATCCCCGGCGGCCAGCTCTGCGCCGACGAAGCTCGCTGCCAAGGCGTGAACCGCGTCTCGAGCGCCAGCACGCCGAGCGCTTCGAGCGGCGCTGTGCCGGGCTGTGAGCCATGCGACAGCTTCGCCTGCCTCGACGCCGCCGACAGTGTCGCCGCTTCGAACCCGGTGCTCGCTCTCGAGATCGCCGCGAAGGGCTGCGACCTCGCGAAGTGCGGCTACCTCGGCACGGTCGCTCTCTTGCGATGTCGCGGCTACGGGCTCGCGAGGAACCCGCCGGGCACCACCGCTCCGGGCGAGCGCGACGACTCGATGGCGTGTCGCGAACTGTGCGTCGGCGCGTGTCGAAGCGAGCTCGGCGACGGCTGGCCGAAGTGCATCAACGACTGCGAAGCGAAGAGGTGTCGCTGACTCCTCCGCGTCGCGCCGGGGGAGGGCATGCACGGGCTGGCTCAATCCACCCCGAGCGCGATCGGCAACCCGACCTTCTGCGCGACGGGCGTGTAGATGTCGATCTCGCTCGGTGGCGTCTCGATCGAGACCACCAGCGCGTAGCGGACCGATCTCTTCCAGCGTTCGAGCTGTGTGCGCTCCTTCCACCAGCCGCCGACCGGGAACACGGCGATCTTGCCGCGAGCGGCGAGCTCGGCCGCGCTGCCCGTCCACCAGTCGCAATGGATCGAGCCCTCACGCAGTCCGAGCACCCACTTGGAGCCGACGAAACTCGGGGCTTCGTCGTGGTCGCCTTGCGCGTTCTTCGACAGCCTGGCTCGGAAGGCACCATCCGTCTCTGAAGGCCGCGGGACCTCGAAGCGCAGACCATGCGACGCGTAGCGGTGCGGGCTCCTCCAGCCACGACGCCCAGGGTTCGACTCGACGAAGTACGAGAGTGTGACGCGGAGCGTGACCTCGAGCTCGAGCAGCTGCTCGAGCTCGGCCTTCGGCCAAGGGAGATCGTGCACGTGCATGTCCCGGGTGCCCGCACCGGACGAGGTTCTCGCGTCGTACGGCTGGAGCTCCTCCTCGATGATGAGCGTGAGCGCGTTCGACGCACTCCACGAGGCGCGCTCGAGGCTCGGCACGCCCCAGCCGTAGCGACGCAAGACCGCGCGGTAGTCGTTCGGCTTCGGAGCTGGGCCCAGCTCGGAGCTCATCTGCGGCGTCCATCGCGCGCTGTGCACGAGCAGAGCGCGTACGGCTTCGGGGCCGAGGGAGGGGTAGCGCCGCTGCACCGTCGCGGCGAGCCGCGCGACCTGCGCGCTCGCCGCGCTCGTATCGCCGAAAGGGGCCAAGAGCTTGCTCTGCGGCTCCCAGTGCGCAGCGAGCAGTGCCAGATCGTCGACCTGGTCGACGTCGCCGGAGTGGAGGTCTCGCAGCGCATTGCCACCCTCCATCACCAGCTCCGGCTTGATTGGGCACGGTTTGGCTGCGCGTACCGAAGTCGTGCTGGTCGGGCTGAGCCCACCCGCGGGGGCGAGCGGCGCGTGCGTTGGGAAGGTGGCCGGGTCGAAGCGTACCTTCTCGGTCATCGCGCCGACCGTGAGCGCGTTCCATGCTTGTGCAGGGTCGCGTACCAACTCCAAGTCGTTGCTCTCGGGGTATCCCTTCCAGACCTCCGGTTCTCGGATGTTGCCGGCGCTGAGCACGATGAGCCTCGGCTCCGAGTCGTCCACGCCGAACGCCAGAACATCGACAGCCGCAGACCACGCGGTGGGCGCGCCACGATCGCGTGTGTCGTCGGCCGTGACGGCCATGCAGAAGGTGCGACGCCTCGACGGCGCGGCGATCTCGACCTCCGCGATGCCTTGCTTCGTGACCCAGCCGTAGTGCTCCGGTCGATTCTCCGGTTGCCCGTCCGGCGGAAGAATCTTCACGGACTCGATCCAGTGATCGAGCCCGATCCTCTCGGTCGTCGTCAGCGCCTCGGTGAGATCGCCGAGCAGCGCCACGCTGCACATCGCGGTGCCGTGTCCGTCCCAGCGGCGAGCGTCGCCCGTACCCCATTGCGGATTGATGGTGAGCGCGTGACCTGGAGGCATCGCCGGCACGAGCAGCGGATGCGCGTGGCTCACCCCGGAATCGAGCACGCAGACCGTTGGAGCCTGTGCGCCAGGCGGATCGATCAGCCTCGCGAGCTCGCGGACCCATTCGCCCTGCTCGGCGGACTGGAGCTCGGTGAAGAACGACGCCAGCTCTTTCGCTCGGCGAAGCTCGGCGATGCAGTCGAGCAACTCGACCGAGCTCGTGAGCTGCTCCACGGTCGCGACCGCGACGCACACGCTCCTGTCCGGGAAACGAAGCCGATGCTCGCTGACCGCGACGCCGTGCCGGCCTGCGTGCGCGCGGAACTCTCGGAAGAGCTTCTCGCCCACGGCGTCGTGCTCGCCCGCTCGCAGCCAGACCTCCCAAGCTACCGTCTCGCCACCGGTCGGGAACGCATCGTCGGCATCGGTCCAGAACGAGCGCAGCACGGCCAGCCTGAGCTCGGAGATGCTCTCCACGAGCGGCTTGTTCTTCGGTGCGCCCGAACTGGTGGCCTCGTCTCGGTACGCAGTCACGAGCGTCTCGAACTCCGCGAGTCTGCCTTCCGGAACGAACACCGTGGCGCGTTGTCGACCGTCGACGCTTCGTGCGGCGACGAGCTCGATCTGGGCTTGCTGCTTCTTGCCGGGCCGATCGAGGGACTCGAGCTTCAGCTCGAACCCTGGCGCCGAGCAGAGGTCGAGATACACGCCACGATCACCCGGGATGCCCTCCGCCGTGCGCCGGAAACGCACGTCGTCGATCTCGCCGCGAACCTCGCGCAGCTGCTCGAGCAGGTGCCGCGCATGCTCGCTTCGGTCGCGAGGTGGAAGCTTCAGCTTGGGGCCTCGCACCTCCTTCGGATACGTGTACGCCTCGCGCTTCGCGGTCCCGCGCAGCAAGAGGTGCGGCCTCTTCTCGTCCCCCGCCATCGGCAGTGGAGCTTACAGCGCTTGGTGCCGCACACGACGCTCTTCGAGCGCCTTCACGAGCTCGCTCGTGTCGAGCTGTTCGGCGTCGTCGAGCACGGCTTGTTTGGCGGCTGCATCGGCTGCCTGCGCGAGGTCGGCGTAGCTCAGCCCATCGGCGGCGGCGGCGACCTCGTCCCAGACGATCGCGCCCAGATCGAAGCTCGCGAGCCGGTTGCGAACCGCGCGCTCGACCAGCGCTCGTGGTGGGAGCGCGTACTGGATCACGTCGTCGAAACGACGGAACAGCGCCCTGTCGAGCGCCTCGGGGTGGTTGGTCGCAGCCAGAACGAGGCTGGGTGACGCGTCTTGCTCGAGGAACTGCAAGAAGGAGTTGAGCACGCGCCGGATCTCGCCGACGTCGTTCGGTGAGGACCGGTGTGCGCCGATCGCGTCGAACTCGTCGAACAGGTACACACCGCGCTGGTGGTTCATGGCGTCGAAGACGAGGCGCAGCTTCGCGGCTGTCTCGCCCATGAACTTGGTGATGAGGCTGTCGAAGACGATGACGTAGAGCGGGAGGTGTAGCTCTCCGGCGATCGCCGACGCGGTCATCGTCTTACCGGAGCCAGGTGGGCCTACGAGCAACAGCTTGCGACGGGGCGAGAGCCCGTGCGCTTCGAGCTTCTGCCTCGAACGTTGCTCGCGCAGCAGCCGCCGCAGCTGCACGTCGATGTCCTCGCTGAGGACCATGTCGCTGAGGCGAGTCTTCGGGTAGGAGACCGCCAAGAGCCCCGAGAGCTCACCCTTGGGTGTGACGATCGGCGTTGGTGCCGTGGCACGCCGCGCCGTGCGCGCGGCGTCGAGCAAGTGCTTCAGCTCGGTCGCAACCTGGCCGTGACCGTGCCGTGCCGCATGCGCCGCTACTTGGAGCGCGACGGTTCGGAACTGCTCCTCGTCGCCTGAGAGATGGCTCTTGATGAGCGCTTTGATTTGCTCGGCGGTCGCCACGGTGCCCTCGAGCGGCTCAGCCTAGGAGCCGGGGGGAGCTGCGGCAAGCTCCGCGCGCCCCGCGCAGGTGCGCTCGTCGACCTCGCTCTCGATGTCCACACCGTGGGCTCCCACCTCACGCGCATCCTCGCGTACCTTCGCGTGATCTCGCTGGAGCAACCATGATCCGAGACGCGCTCGTCGCCGCTCTGCACGCCGATCTGGTCGGCCCTTTCGTCGCCGACGAACGAGCTGCCGAGCAGGAGATCCTGCCGATCGCGCCGTCGCGTTGGTACCTCACGGGCTTCTTGGCGCCGCGCGGCGGGCGGGCGCCCGACGCCGACGACGCCGACAGCGGGGAGGAGTCGCTCGGCGCGGGCGACGAGAAGCAGACCGACGACGCGGGCGTCGAGGAGCCCGAGGCCAAACGCCCGGTGCGCTTCCCGGCCTCGATGGGCCTCAGCGTGTTCCTGCCCAAGGGCGAGGGCGACAGCCTCGAGGTGGAGCTCAGCTACGCCGACTACGACCGCGTGGAGTACGCCGAAGGGCGCGACGACAAGATCAGGAACGGCTGGAAGCGTGTGCCGCATGGCCCGGTGATCGTCAGCGTGCCGCTCGACGCGGCGAAGCTCGCGAAGGGGGTGCCGGTGCCTGGCTCGCGTGGGCTCGTGCTCCAGGGCGAGCTGCGCACCACCGACATGGACGGCCTCGCGCCAGGCACGCGCGTGCTGAGCCTCTTCGTCGTGAACGACCGCGCGGCGGTCGAGGGGCCCGAGCGCGATCGGGCCTTCGTCTTCCAGGTGCGCATGAGCCTGCGCTTCGAGCCGGGGTTCGTGCCCAGGCCGAACCGCCGAGGCGAAGACGCCGACGACGCCGACCAGCGCGTGCTCGCGCTCATGTTCCGCGATCACGTCGAGTGGGCCGTGGGCCACAACACGAGCGTCGAGCGCGTGGAGCTCTCGGGCGGCAAGGTGCGTGAGCTTCGCACGACCCAGCTCCCCTGCCACGAGGTGCCCGCGGTGCGCGCGAGGCAGGTGCCCGACGTGATGCTGAGCATGCTGGAGCTCGGCAAGCTCGAGCATGGCGCCGCCCAAGCTGCGCTGAGCCCGCTCGTCGAGGCCTACGGAGATTGGATCCACGCGCAGCGCAGCGTGGCGCTCGATCGCGACGGGCTCGCCCAGACGCGCGACCAGCTCGTGCACGAAGCGGAGCTCGCCAAGCAGCGCATCGCCGGCGGCATCGAGCTGCTGAAGGACACCTCGCGCCCCGAGATCCTGCGCGCCTTTCGCTACGCCAACCAGGCGATGCACGTCCAGGCGCTCCAGGCCGACAAGGCGCGCGGTGGCCAGGCGTACAAAGCCAAAGGGCCGAGTTGGTACCCTTTCCAGCTCGCGTTCATCCTGATGAACCTCGCCTCGGTGGCCGACCCGTCGCACGAGCACCGGGACACCGCCGAGCTCATCTACTTCCCCACCGGCGGTGGAAAGACCGAGGCCTACCTCGGGCTCATCGCCTTCACGATCCTGCTGCGTCGCTTGCGTGGGCAGTCGACCGCGCACGAGGGGCGCGGCGTCGCGGTGCTCCTGCGCTACACCCTGCACCTGCTCACGCTCGACCAGCTCGCGCGCGCCGCGACGCTCATCTGCGCGCTCGAGCGGCTGCGCCACGGCAAACCCAAGGAGCTCGGCAATGCGCGCATCGCCGTGGGGCTGTGGGTCGGCGCGAGCGCGAGCGCGAACCGCTTGGCCGAGGTGAAGAAGGCGCTCGCCGACGCGAGCGCCGGGCAGAGCGAGTCGCCGTTTCCGCTCACGGCTTGCCCGTGGTGTGGCGACGCGATCAAGGTCCAGAACATCAAGCTCGTCGATGCGAGCGGCAAACCCGTGGGCAAGGGGTTCACGCGCGCCGCGGTGTACTGCGGCAGCGCGGGCTGCGACTTCAACGAGAGCAAGTCCACCGGGGCGGGCCTGCCGGTGCTCTTCGTCGACGAGCAGATCTACGACGAGGTGCCGGCCTTCATCGTGGCCACGGTCGACAAGTTCGCGATGCTGCCCTGGCGCGGTGACGCGGGGCTCTTGTTCGGCCAGGCCACGCACCTCGACGACAGCCGCGTGTATGGGGTGATGGATTCGCTGCCGCTCGGCGCGCGCCCGCTGCCCAAGGGCCTGCTCGCGCCCGAGCTCGTCGTGCAAGACGAGCTGCACCTCATCTCGGGTCCGCTCGGCACCATGGTCGGGCTCTACGAGGCGGCCATCGCCCAGCTCTGCGAGCGCGACGGGCCCGAGGGCCCGCGCAAAGCCAAGATCGTCTGCTCCACCGCGACGGTGCGCCGAGCGCGCGAGCAGATCCGTGCGCTCTTCGATCGCCCGATGGCGCTCTTCCCCCCGCGCGGCATCGATCAGGGCGACAACTTCTTCGCGCGCATCGATACGAACGTGCCGGGCAGGCTCTACGTGGGCGTCGGTGCGCCCGGCCGCGCGCTGCGTGCGCTCTCGGTGCGCAGCTTCGCGGCGCTGCTCGCTGCCGCGCAGGCCCACGTTCCCAAGAAGGGCCCGCCGAGCGACGAGGCCGACAGCTACATGACGCTCGTGGGCTACTTCAACAGCCTGCGGGAGCTCGGCGGCATGCGCAGGCTCGTCGAAGACGAGGTCCGCAACCGCGTCGCCGACGTCGAGGACGGCAAACGGCCACGCAACTACCACGGCCCTCACCCCTGGGCGCGCGACCGCTTGCTGCGCTTGCCCGCGGAGCTCACCTCGCGCGAATCGACCACCAAGGTGAAGGACACGAAGCAGCAGATGGCGACGCGCTTCGGCGTGGATCGCAAGGAGACGCTCGACGTCGTGCTCGCGTCGAACATGATCTCGGTCGGGCTCGACGTGCCCAGGCTCGGGCTCATGGTCGTGACCGGGCAGCCGAAGACGACCAGCGAGTACATCCAGGCCACGAGCCGCGTAGGGCGCGCGAGCCCGGGGCTCGTCGTCACCTGCCTCAACGTCGCCAGGCCCCGCGACCGCTCCCATTACGAGCGCTTCGTGCATTACCACGACAGCTTCTACCGCGAGGTCGAGGCCACGAGCGTCACGCCCTTCAGCGCACAGGCGCTCGATCGTGGGCTCGTCGGCGCGCTGCTCGCGATGGTGCGACACGCGGTCTTGCCGATGGAGCCACCGCTCGCGCTCATGAAGATCCACGCGCACCGTGCGGAGGCCAACGCGCTGCTCGAGGCGCTCGTGAAGCGCGGGCGCTCGCACCGATCCTTCGCCGACGCCGAGGCCGAGAAGCGCCTCGGCGATTACGTCCACGCGCGCGGAAAGAACGTGCTCGACGCCTGGGTGGGGCTCATGGAGCGCGCCAAGAAGGACGGCACGACGCGCATCTACAGCCCCTACGATCGAGCTAGTCACGAAGGCAAGGCGCTGCTCTACACCGCCAACGACCCCGAGCCCGACGACCCGGACGCGAAGGTGTTCCACGCGCCGACCTCGATGCGCGATGTGGAGCCCAGCGTGCACGTGTGGCTGCGCTTCGCGCAGCTCGACGAGAGGGGCTGAAGCAGATGGCCGCGAGAAAGACTGCTGCGAAGGTCACGCCCCCCGAGGGCCAGCTCCGCCAGAGCCAGCTCGTCACCACCTTCGGCCCGGGCTCGATGGTCGATCTGGTCAATCGGGCCGTCGTGATCGGTGGGCTGGAGCACTGGGGCTATGGCAAGAAGGGCTACGTGCAGCTCGACGACGCGCGTCTGAGGCGTGCGCTCGTACCGAGGCTCAAGGCGCTCGACCCGGAGCTCGATCTGGCGCGCGAGGGCTACTTCCGCATGCCGCCCGAGGGCGACTCGGCCGACCCCTACAAGGGGGTGGGCATCAAGGCCCTCGAGTTCCCGAGGTGGTTCGTGTGTCTCGGCTGCCGCCGCCTCGCGCGCGCGGCCGATCAGTTCGAGAATCACAAGGGCCGCTACCGCCACGAGTGCGAACGCAACAAACACGCCTACGCGGTGCCCGTGCGCTTCGTGGCTTCGTGCAAACGCGGCCACCTGGCCGACTTTCCCTGGGCGCGGTTCGCGCACTCGAGGACCAAGACCGGCGAACAGTGCGACGTGCCCACGCTGTACCTGCACGAGAAGTCGCTCGGCGACGCCGCAGGCATCTTCGTCGAGTGCCGTGGCTGCGGTACACGCGACGAGCCGACCCAGGTCGCGATGAGCCACGCGGCGAGCGTGCCCTACCGGTGCAGCGGTGACAGGCCCTGGCTCGGTGGCCGCGCGGCCAACGAAGACTGCACCGAGAAAGCCGAGCTGCTCGTGCGCACCGCATCGCACGCCTACTTCTCGCAGGTCGTGAGCGCGCTGCGCCTGCCTCCGCCCGAGCCGAGCCCGATCGAGCAGCGCCTCTCGCACCAAGGCTTGTGGAACGCGGTGCGCAAAGTGGAGACTCGCGCGAAGCTCGAGCTCTTGATGGAGCTCCAAGACAAGGTCGCGCTCGGGCTCGCTGGCCTCGATCTCGACCAGGTGGTGCGGGCGATCGCCGAGAAGCGTACGGCCGACCTGAACACGGTCGAGAGGCCGCTGCGCAGCGTGGAGTACGAGCGCTTCGTCGACGCGCCCATCGAACAAGAGGGTGTGCTGCCCGAGCGCGACGCCGAGTTCGCGGCCTACCGCGTACCGAAGGAGCGACTCGACCTGCCCAAGGGCGTCGCCGGGCTGGTCGTGGTGCCGGTGATGCGCGAGGTGCGCGTACAGGTGAGCTTCAGCCGCTTCGACTCGATCAGCGCGAACCTGCAAGGCGAGTACGACTTCGCCGCGAGGAACGTGAAGCCCGCGGTGCTCACGCTGCCCGCGGGCTCGCAGAAGTGGCTGCCGGCCTGCGAGGTTCGAGGCGAAGGCATCTTCGTGCAGCTCGACGAAGCGGCGCTCGTCGCGTGGGAAAGCAGGCCCGCGGTGCAGGCGCGTGCCGAGAAGCTCCGTCGTGGGATGGAGGCCGAGGGCCAAGGTGACTTTCACGGCGTGCGCTTCTACATGCTGCACTCGCTCTCGCACCTCTTGCTCACGGCGATCAGCCTCGAGTGCGGCTACTCGGCGAGCTCGATCCGCGAGCGCCTCTACGCCGGGCAGGCCGAGCCGAACGGCCCCCACCTCGCCGGCATCTTGCTCTCGACCGGCACGACCGGCAGCGAAGGCACGCTCGGCGGTCTCGTCGAAGAGGGCCGGCGCATTCGACACCACCTGCGAGAGGCCTGGGAGCTGGGGCGGCTCTGCTCGAACGACCCGGTGTGTGCGGCGCACGATCCGAGCGCGCAGAGCGGCGACCGACACACCGAGGGCGCGGCCTGCCACGGCTGCCTCTACATCGCCGAGAGCTCCTGCGAGCGCTACAACCGCTTCCTGGATCGCGCGCTCGTGGTGCCGACCATCGGCAACGACCCGGAGCTGGCGTTCTTCCGGGAGCGCCCGTGAGCGGTGCCGTGGGGCTCTCCAAGGTCGCGACCAGCGAGCTTCGTCGGATCCGAGACGGCATCGCGACCGGCAGCCTGCGCACGCCCGTCGATCGCGCCGGGCTCGTGGGGCTCGGCGTGCGGCATCAGCTCGATGTGCTGCTCGACGTGCTCGCGGGGCATCGCAGCCCGGCTTGCCTCGCGGTGCTCGACGCGGTGCTCGCCGAACGCGACGGGGAGAGGCCGCCGCCGGAGCTGGTGTGGACGGGGCCCGAGGCGATGAGCGGCACGGCGCGCGACACCGCCGTCGTGCTGCGAGAGCTCTTCGAGGGCGCCCGAGAGCGCGTGATCCTCGCCGGCTACAGCTTCGACCACGCGCACGAGGTCTTGGCGCCGCTCCACGGAACGATGCTGCAGCACGAGGTCGAGGCGCACTTCTTCGTCGAGGTGCCGCAGGTCGAGCGCGGCGTCGACCCCGACGCGCACCTGCGCAACGAGCTCGACGGCTTCGTGCGCAAGAGCTGGCCCTTTGGTGAGCCTCGCCCGCGCCTCTACTACGACCAACGCGCGCTCGTGCCGGGGCCGCCCTGGAGCAGCCTGCACGCCAAGTGCGTCGTCGTCGACGCGCGCCACGCCTTCGTCTCGAGCGCGAACTTCACGCAACGAGGGCAAGAGCGGAACATCGAGGTCGGCGTGCTCATCGAGGAACCGAGCTTCGCGAGCTTCCTCGCGAGGCAGCTCTTCGGCCTCGTCTCTGCCGGGATCGCGCGCGAGTACGTGCCCTAGGCGAGCGCGAGGCAGCCGAGCTGGTTCGGAATGGGCAGGTCGACCGGCCGCGACGTCTGGGCGGATTGGCGGGAATGGACCTCGCGCAGGGGGCGTAGGGCGAGCACGGGCGGGGCGAAGCCGCTCGTCTTCCGCAACCCATTGGAGGTGCCACGATGCTCAGCGAACTCACGTCCGTTCCTCGAACCAGCCTCGGCGCGCCGCTCTCGATCGACCTGGTCGCCGCGAGCTACCGTGCCTCGACCTTCCCGCAGGAGTGGACGCAGGAGAAGCGCGAGCGCGAGGCGCAGCGCTACCTGATGTTCCTCGAGCTCGCCGCGCGGAGCCCTGGCGTCCGCGCGACTCCGACGCGCGACATCGACGAGCTGTGGCACCTGCACATGCTGAGCCCGGTCGCCTACCACCGCGACTGCATGCGGATCTTCGGCAAGGTGTTCGACCACGACGGCGGCTTCGGCACCGGCCCGGGCGAGCTGCCTGTGTTGAAGGCCGCGTTCAGGGAGTTCGCGCAGCGCTGGCAAGCCGCGTACGGGGAGCCCTACGTCGAGCATCTGCCTTCCGAGGCCGACGAGCTCACCAACTGCTGGCACGACTGTTCCGGCCGGTGTTGGCACGCCTGCAGCTCCTGAAGGCGATGGACGCGAGAAGCTTGCGTTCGCAGATCGAGCAGGAGGGCCACGCCCTCTTGCCCGATCGCTACGACGAAGCCGCCTTCGCTGCGCTCGCGGCGGAGCTCGGTGAGGTCGTCGACGATACCTGGGTGCGCAGGGTCCCAGGCCGGCGCACCTACCTCACGAGCCCCGACGCGATCCCCTTCCACACCGACCACCCGCACGCGGATCTCATTGCCTGGCGCTGCGAGTCACAGGACGGCTCGGATGGCGCGAGCCTGTTGATCGACGGGGCGCGTGTGGTCGAGGCCCTCGACGTCGACGCACGCCACGAGCTCGAGCAGCTGAGATTGCCCGCGATGGTTCGGCTCGGCGACCCGCCGGAAGCGACCCCCGTGCTGCGAGCTTCGGGTCAGCGCGTGGCGCTGTTCTTCGCGCCGTGGCTCGAGCCTCCGGGAGACGACCCCGCTGCGCAGGAGGCTTTGCGGCGCCTGCGCGCGCTGATCGACCGCGAAGCTTCGAGAGCGCTGCGCTTCCGGCTCGAACCAGGGCAAGTGCTGCTCGTCGACAACCATCGCATGTTGCACGGACGCGCGAGCTTGCTGCCATCGAGCGAGCGGAAGCTGCATCGCCTCTGGCTGCGCGCCGAACCCACCGGGCTCGGGGCACCGAGCTGAGCTCGCGCCCGCGCGCATCACCGCGCTGCACCCCACCGCCCCCGCCTCGCGCGCGTGGTACCGTGCTCCGCCCCCATGCGGATCGTCTTCGTCTCGCCCTACTTCACCGACAACGCCAAGCTCTTCATCGACGCGCTCTCGCGCCTGCCTGGAGCGCGGCTCGGGCTCGTGGCTCAGGAAGACGTGTCGCGCTTGCCCGACGACACTCGAAGCCGGCTCGCGGGCTTCGAGCTCGTGGGCGACGCGCTCGCACCGAAGGAGATCGTGGCCGCGACGCAGCGCCTCTCGGCGAAGCTCGGCGGCGTCGATCGTCTGCTGGGTGTGCTCGAGCAGATCCAGATCCCGATCGCCGAGGCGCAGGCCGAGCTCGGTCTGCCCGGGCTCGGCGTCGAGGTCGCGAAGAACTTCCGCGACAAGAACCGCATGAAGGAGATCCTGCGCGAGGCCGGCTTGCCAGTGGCGCGCCACAGGCAGGTGACGAGCGCGGTCGAGGCCGAGAGCTTCGCCGCCGAGGTGGGCTACCCGATCATCGTGAAGCCGCCGGCGGGGGTGGCCTCGCAGGCGACCTACCGCGCGACCGACGAAGCCTCGCTCTCGCAGGCGGCTCAAGCGGTGCTCGCTGCGGCGCAGGGCGTGGCTCTGCTCGAGGAGATGGTCACCGGCACCGAGCACTCCTTCGACGCCTTCGTGAAGGACGGCGAGCTGCTCAGCTATTCGATCACCGACTACCTGCCGCCCTGCATCGTCGCGATGGAGAACCCGTGGATCCAATGGACCGCGCTCCTGCGCCGCGATTACGAGGCGCCCGACATCGCCGAGGTGGGCCTGCGCTCGCTCGGCGCGCTCGGCATGAGGACCGGCATCTGCCACCTCGAGTGGTTCCGCAGGCCCGACGGCAGCGTCGTGGTCTCCGAGGTGGGCGCACGCCCGGGCGGCGCACAGATCGCCACGATGATCGCGCGCGCGCACGACGTCGACTACCGAGGCGCGCTCGCGCGCTTCATGGTCCACGAGGCCTACGACCCCTTCCCGCCGCGCAAGTACACGGCGGGCACGGCCTTCTTGCGCGGCCAGGGTCAGGGCCGCGTGCGCGCCCTGCACGGCTACGAGCGCGTCGCGCACGATCTCGCGGGGCTCATCACCGACGTGCGCCTGCCGTCGCCCGGCCAGGAGAAGGCGGCCTCCTACGAAGGCGAGGGCTTCATCACCGTGCGCCACCCCGAGCAGCACGTGGTCGAAGGCGCGCTCGCGCACATCGTCTCGAACGTGCGTGTGGAGCTCGGCTGAGCGAAGGCGACGCTCGGACCGTGGCGCTTGCGCGGCACGCGCGAGGCGTGATGCGGTTCGCCGCATGACCCATCGAAGCCACGCCTGCGCCGCCCTCCTGGTGTCCACGCTCTCGCTCCAAGGCTGCGGCGGCTCGCCGCCCGAGCCCACGACGCCTTCGGCGAGCGCTCCGCCGTCGAGCCCCGCGCCGGCCTCCCCGGCCAGCGCCAGCGCCGTGGTGCCGCCCACCCAGGAGGCGACGAGCCCTCCTGCCGACGGGAGCCCGCGAGCGCAGGCGACGAAGCTCATCGTGCAGCACGTCGGATCGCCTGAGATCGATCCGCACCAGCGGGGGCGCATCGCCGCGGCGGGGCTCTCCGAGGAGCCCGTCTACGGGCTCGGCGTGTGGATGAAGGCGCTCGCCGCGGTCGTGAGCTCGAAGATCGATCCGAGCCAGTGCGAGACGATCCTGCGCGCGACCGTGGCCGAGCCCGCGATCCGCCCCGACGCAGAGAAGCGCTGCGGGCCGCTCGACGCGCTGGGCAAGCGCGTCCAGGGCATGCCCTCGGACCGGGCCGTGAAGGAGCTCGCCGCGGCCCGCAAGATCGACGGCCTGACGCCGGACCCTGGGTTGCGGCCTTGGGCGGTGCTCAGCGCCGCGCTGGTCGAGGACCACCTCGCGAAGGCTCCCGACCACACCCCCGACGAGCGCACGATCGCGCGCGCGCTGCGACAGGTGTGCGCGGGAGACGGGGCGAAGCCCTGAGCGAGCGCGCCGCCCCGAGGGGCACGCGCCGAACGCACGTGGCCTTCGCGGGCGCCGAGCTCGATCGTGGCGCCCGTTCGCCCAGCCCGATCACCGAGCTCAGCGGCCCAGCAGCTTCGCGATCTCGCCGAGCTCCGCGTCGACTCGATGGTCGTTGGGGTTCCGCTTCTTCAAGGCCTCGAGCTTCGTGTGCGCGAGCTTCAGATCGCAGCTCCCCACCTCGCGATAGCCGCGAAGCTGCACGTAGGCGAGGTCGCGTGCCACGTCGAGCGCGCGCATGTAGAGCTCGCAGGCCTTCGCCGTGTCACCGAGGGCGTGGTGAATGCCCGCGGCCGTCGCGACCGCCACCGCCTGATCGGGGTCGCGTAGCAGCAAGGTGTCGGCTGCGGACCGCGCCACCTCGGGTTTGCCGAGGCCGCGCGCGAGCTCGGCGTAATGGTCGAAGACGTTGAAATCTCCGTGTTTGGGCAGCTCGTTCTGGAAGACGGCCAAGACGAGGTCGATCCGGCCGGCGGCCATGAGCGGGCGCGTCGCGTCTTGCACGAAGCCGGCGTGACGCGCCGAGCCCGCGAGCGAGGCGACCCAATAGGTCGTGGAGAGCTCCTGCTGGCCGGCCCCGGCGGCGGCCTTGGCGCGCTCGGCGAGGTCTCCGTAGTTGAGCGCAGCGCTGGGGTTCACGCGCTCCTCGCGCGCACGCACCTCGGCGCTGAGGGCCTTGCCCATGTCGAGCAGCTTCAAGCCGCCGACCTCGACCACGCCGAGCGGCTGGCTCGCGCGCTTCGACCAGCTGGGATCGATCGAGGGGCCTCTGGGCGCTGCCTGGCCGGAATCTCCGGGTTTGGCGGCGGAAGTCGCAGCTGCCTCGTTCGGCGTGGTGGATCCGCGCTCCGTGGTGGCCGCGCCAGCGCTGCGGCCGGTGATGGGCACGAGGCCGACGCGCAGGGGCACGCTGCAGAGCGGGTCTTGGCGAGCCTCGTCTTGGGCCTTCGCGCAGGCGGAGGCGTCGCCCTCCTCGGAGAGGCGCTCGGCCGAGCGCTGCTGGTTGCCGCCGGCGCCGGCGCTGAAGACGCTGGCGCCCGAGGAGAGCTCCTCGCTGAGGCCGGAGGCCATGGCGAAGCCGCCGAGGTAGAGGCGGCCGACGACGTGGGTGGCGCGCTCGCAGTCGCCCGTGAGAGACGCGGGGTCGAAGGACTGCATGGGCGGCAGGGAGAGGATGCCGGCGAGCATGTAGTCGGCGCGCAGCGCGCGGCCGCCGCCGACCTTGCCGCCGAGGCGCGCGGCGCCGAGGGGGAGCTCGGTGTAGAGGTCGCGGCTGCTCTTCGCGAGCTTGGACTCGTTGGCCTTGTAGGGTGAGAAGCGGTAGTTGCCCTCGCCGACGCAGTTGAGGACCTCGAGCTCGACGTTGCAGCCCTTGGCCTCGTAGCGCACGGCGACGACGCCCTGCTCACCCTGCGACTTGAGGTTGAGGCGCGAGCCCGCGTCCCAGGCCATGAGGTCGGGCTCGGTGGGCGGGCGCACCGCGCTGCATTGTTGGCCGTCGAAGGCCTCGCCGGGTTTTGCCGGCTCGAGCAGATCGGGCGCGAGGGCGCCCGGGCCTCCGCAGGCCGTGAGCGCGAGGGCGGCGATGACTCCCACACGCGCCATGCGTCGTCGTGAGGTCGGAGCGTTGCGAAATTCCATGGTGTCACGGGTGCTCGAGGCTTCAGGGGCAGCGGTCGGCGAAGGCCTTGTGTCCGTCGTATTCGGGGCGGAGCTTCGCGGCCTGAGCGACCGCGCGACAGACATCCGCAGAGCGGCTCTGGCTTGCGTAGAGGTGCGCGAGCTCGACCCAGGCGTAGTAGGCGGTGGGGTTTCTCTTCACGAGCGCCTCGACCTTCGGCAGGGCGACGGCGAGGTCGCAGGAGGCGTGGGTTCGGTAGCCATCCATGCCGGACCACTGGAGATCGGAGGCAGCGTCGAGGGCGCGCATGTAGAGCGCGCAGGCCCGCGCGGGATCCTCGGCTGCGTGGTACAGCCGCGCGCCCAGAGAGATCGTCTCCGGTCGATCCGGAAAGCGCGTGCCCAGTGCGTCTGCGAAGGCGAGGGTCACGTCGCGCCGACCCAGCTCTTTGGCGAGGAGCCCGTAGTAGGCCAGATGTTTCGGCTGCGCGCTCGCGGGGAGGCGCGTCTGGTACAAGGCGAACACCAGATCGAGGCGCTTGTGGTTCTTGAGAGCGTTCAGCGCAGCGTCGTAGTCGATCGACTTGTGGAGCGCGGCCACCCAATGGCTCTGCGCCTTGTCGAAGTCATTGCTACGCTCGGCCTCACGCGCCTCGTCTCGCAGGTCGAACTCGCTCTTGTCGCCCTTCGGGTTGGCCTCGCGGATCCTCCGCTCCACGTCGCTCAGCGCTTGCCTGCCCATGTCGAGCATGGGCAGCCCCATGACGGTGATCGTGCCGATGGGCCTGAATGGGCCCGTGGGACCGGCGCGTGTCGCACCTTCGGGCTCGGTCGCGGGGCTCGCCGCTTGCTCGCTCGCGGCCGCGCCAGCGCTGCGGCCGGTGATGGGCACGAGGCCGACGCGCAGGGGCACGCTGCAGAGCGGGTCTTGGCGAGCCTCGTCTTGGGCCTTCGCGCAGGCGGAGGCGTCGCCCTCCTCGGAGAGGCGCTCGGCCGAGCGCTGCTGGTTGCCGCCGGCGCCGGCGCTGAAGACGCTGGCGCCCGAGGAGAGCTCCTCGCTGAGGCCGGAGGCCATGGCGAAGCCGCCGAGGTAGAGGCGGCCGACGACGTGGGTGGCGCGCTCGCAGTCGCCCGTGAGAGACGCGGGGTCGAAGGACTGCATGGGCGGCAGGGAGAGGATGCCGGCGAGCATGTAGTCGGCGCGCAGCGCGCGGCCGCCGCCGACCTTGCCGCCGAGGCGCGCGGCGCCGAGGGGGAGCTCGGTGTAGAGGTCGCGGCTGCTCTTCGCGAGCTTGGACTCGTTGGCCTTGTAGGGTGAGAAGCGGTAGTTGCCCTCGCCGACGCAGTTGAGGACCTCGAGCTCGACGTTGCAGCCCTTGGCCTCGTAGCGCACGGCGACGACGCCCTGCTCACCCTGCGACTTGAGGTTGAGGCGCGAGCCCGCGTCCCAGGCCATGAGGTCGGGCTCGGTGGGCGGGCGCACCGCGCTGCATTGTTGGCCGTCGAAGGCCTCGCCGGGTTTTGCCGGCTCGAGCAGATCGGGCGCGAGGGCGCCCGGGCCTCCGCAGGCCGTGAGCGCGAGGGCGGCGATGGCCGCCCCGGCGAGCCACGAGGCCAAGCGCCCGGCCGCTTCGCGGGGTGCCTCTGCGAGGGCGCGTCGAAGGGCGGCGCGCTCTCTGCGGCTGCTCTCTACCTGTGCGCGGGTGTCTCCAGCTCGCGTGCGAAGGAAGACTCGATCTCGGCTCATCGTGGCGAAGATACCATCAGTCCACCGAGCGATCCGAGGTGTACGCTGCCCGCGAGCCCCATGCACACGCATCTCTCCCTCGACGCCCACAGCCACGCGCGCCACTCCGAGGCGCGCACGACGCACCTCGCGCTCGACCTCGTCGTCGACTTCGAGAGGCGCGTGCTCTCCGGCACGGCCTCGCTCGACGTGGAGCCCGCGCCCGGTGTGCGCTGGCTCGTGCTCGATACGAAAGCGCTCGCCGTCTCGCGCGTGAGCGACGCCGAGGGCAGGCCGCTCGCCTTCGAGCTCGGGCCGGCCGACGCGCTGCTCGGTACGCCTCTCCGGATCTCCCTGCCCGAGGGCTGCTACCGCGCGGTGGTTCATTACGACACCTCGCCGTCGGCGCCCGGTCTGCAGTGGCTCGAGCCCTCGCAGACGGCAGGCGGTAGGCAGCCCTTCCTCTTCACGCAGGGGCACGCCATCCTCACGCGCAGCTACATCCCGCTCCAGGACTCGGCGGCCAACCGCATCACCTACGAGGCGCGCATCACGGTGCCCGAGCCGCTCGTGGCGCTGATGAGCGCCGAGCGCCTCGGGTCTCACCCCGGCGAGGGCGGCCGCGTGCACGCCTTCTGCATGAACGAGCCCATCCCGCCGCACCTCATCGCGCTCGCGGTCGGCGAGCTCGTCGGCCGCGAGCTCGGCCCGCGCACCGCGGTCTACGCCGAGCCCAGCACGATCGATGCCGCCGCTCACGAGTTCGCCGAGATGGAGGCCATGGTCGAGGCCGCCGAGTCGATGCTCGGGCCCTACCTCTGGGGCCGCTTCGACGTGCTCGTGATGCCGCCCTCGTTCCCCTATGGCGGCATGGAGAACCCCCGCCTCGTCTTCGCCTCGCCGACCTTGCTCGCGGGCGACCGCTCGCTCGTCACGGTCGTGGCGCACGAGCTCGCGCACGCCTGGGCCGGCAACCTGGTCGTCAACGCGCTGCACGACGACTTCTGGCTCAACGAGGGCCCCACGGTCTACGTGGAGCTGCGCCTCAACGAGGCTCTCTGGGGCGAGGCGCGCGCAGCCTTCCTGAAGGAGACGGGCTTCCGCGAGCTCGAGCGCGAGATCGCCCGACTCGGCCCTGCTTCGTCCGATACGAAGCTCCATTACGACATGTCGGGGCGTGACCCGGCCGAGGGCGTGACCGTGGTGCCGTACCTCAAGGGTGCGGCGCTGCTCTGGACGCTCGAGGCGCGCGTCGGCCGCGCGAGGCTCGATGCCTGGCTGCGCGGCTGGTTCTCACGCAGAGCCTTTCAATCGGTGACGAGCGACGATTTCGCTCGAGACGTCGAGGCCGAGCTCTACACGCCGGGGGAGCCAGCGCCGGTGGACCTGCGCGACTGGATCCACGAGCCCGGGCTGCTGGACGAGGCGAAGCCACCGGCCTCGGCGCTGGGGCAAGAGCTCGACGCCGCCGCGAAGGCCCTGCTCGGCGGCGCTCAGGCGACTTCGATCGAGACCTCGGGCTGGACGCCCCAGGCCTGGCGACACTTCTTGGGCACGCTGCTCGCCGCGAGGCCCGGCGCGGCGCTCGTCGCCGAACTCGATCGGAGCTTTCCGCTCTCGTCATCGAAGAACTGCGAGGTGCTCGCGCCCTGGCTGCGCCTTCGCGCCCAGGTCGAAGACGCCTCGGCCGAAGCGGCGATCGTGGCCTTCCTCCGCGCGGTGGGGCGCATGAAGTACCTGCGCCCGCTCTACGCCGAGCTGCTCGCGACCCCGTGGGGCAGGCCGATCGCGAAGCGCGCGCGCGAGGCCGCCGAGCCGAAGTACCACGCGCTCGTGCGCGCCGGGCTCGAGCGCTTGTTCGCGGCGCAGAGCGTGTAGTCGCGCGCGGAGTCGGTCGCGAAGCTCAGGGGGGCCTCGGCGAACGCTCAGCTGGCCAGCGGCAGGGGCTCCCACGCGCCGGTGATCCTGCCGTCGCGCACCAACAGAATGGGCCCGTGCTCGCTCATGACACGCTCGCTCTGCGTCGGCCGGAAGAAGACGGTCCCCTCGGCCTCGAGCCCGGTGCGGCGCGAGCCGCTCCACATCGATTGGTTCGTCGACGATCCATGTACGGGGTGCGGCACGAGGCCCTTGGGTGACCAGGGCCGGGCGAGCCAGCGACCGCCGTAGAGCGCGTAGCTGAGCTCGCGATCGGGATCGAGCCGACTCCACAGACGCGAAACCCCGTCGAGCATCGGTAGGACCGTACCCTCGATGCGCTTGAGCACCGGAACCGCGAGGAACAAGGCGGGCCGGTGCTCGGCGAGCTCGGGCACGTCGAAGTCGGTCGGCATCACGAGGGCCGAGCCGAGCGCGACCTCCGTGAGCGGACCGCGGGACCGATGGAGCGCGTAGGTCTTGCTGCCAGCGCCATTGCATACGGCCTTCGCCGCCCAATCCGCGTCGAAGGACCGGAGCAGCTCGACGAAGGCCGCGTACCGATCGAGCGAGCTGCGATACGCGCTCTGCGCCACGCGTGGCACGGCCCCCAGGGCCCCGACGTGCGCGTCGTAGCCCATGAGACCCGCGAAGCGAAGCTGACCCGGCGCGTCTGCGATGATGCGGAGCAAGGGCGACAGCGCAGCTGGCTCGTCGAGGCCGCCTCGACGGAGGCCGACATCGATCTCGATCGAGATCCCCAGGCACACGCTCTCGCGGCGCGCGAGCTCGAGGTACCGAAGCAGGCGCTGCTGGTCGTCCACGAGCCACGTCACCCGTCCGAGGTGCTCGCGCGCGCGCTCGACGAAGCGCGCCGCAGCGCGGAGCGGCATCGGCTTGCCGAGCAAGAGGTCCGCCGACGGGAGTTCGCGTGCGAGCTCGGCGAGCGAGTCGTCGAAGACCATGAGGCGCTGGGTGCCGAGCGCCTCGCACACGTAGCGCAACAGCGGAACGCTCGGGAGCGATTTCGCGACGATCCGCAGACCCAGCGAGGTGTCGCGCCGACGCCTCACGATCGCGAGGTTGTGATCGAGCGCGTCGAGGTCGAGCAGAATGGCTGGGCGGCCTGGACCGAGCTCGGAGAGCTCGCGCTCGAGGCGTGCGAAGTAGGGTTCGTGCGGCGCGGATCGGGACGAGCTTCGTGCACTCACCTCCCAGATGCTACCCGTCATGGCAGCGGGTCTGGGTCGTGGGCTAGCGCACCTCGACGGGCACGAGCCGCGTGCCGCCCAGCGAGCTCAGGCGTACCTCGATGGCGTACTTTCCGGGCGGGAGTGGCGCTCTCGCGGTGGACCCGCCTTGGCTCTTCCACGTCGAGGCCTCGGCCTCGAGCACGAGCACCGCTTTGCCGCCCGGGGGCAGCGCGAAGAGGGCCTCCTCGCGGTAGCTTCCGTCCCACGACCCGGCGTCGCCATGGTGAGGCAGCGCGGTGCCGTCGACCTGCACGAAGCGCGCTCCGATCCTGGTGTCGTGCACGCGGTACCGCCTCGCGCCGGGCCCATCGTTCACGAGGGTCGCCGTCACGCGCGCCACCTCTCCCGGCGCGACGGCAGGGCTGTCAGCCTGGAGCGTGAGCCTCGGAGCGGGCCCCCGCTCGTCGGCGTGAGGCAGGCCACAGCTCTTGCCCGCGGTGTGCTGCACACGGCCGTCGGGCTCGAAGAGCACGCCCGGTTCTCCACAACGGCACGCCGCCAGATCCGCCTCGAGGCGAAGCGCTGGACCCGAGCATGCCGCAGCAACCTCGATGAGGCGCGGAGGGTCGAACATGGGCGACTTCGAGGGCGGGAACGTCGCCCCCAGCCGGAGCACGGGCTCGCTCGGGGCGGGCGGGCTCGGGGCCTCCGCGCCGGTCGCGCGAGCGGGACTCGGTGGGGGCGAGGCCTCTGGCGGCGCGGAGCACGCGAGACTCACCAGACCGAGGACGAGCGCGAGGAGCGGAGCGGCGGTAGGGCGGGCGCGGCGTCTCATGGCGTGCTTTGTACCCGACGCGGGCGCAGGTTCTTGGGTTCGTGATGCACGTTCGTTGCAGACGAGCTCAGGTGCGGCGGGCCGGTGAGGCTAAGGCACCAGCAAGAGCTTGCCGACGACCTTGCCGCCCCTCGAGAGCTGGTGCGCCTCTTCGGCCTCGGAGAGCGCGAAGCGCCGCTCGATGATGGGCTCGATATCGCCGCGAGCGAGCGCGGCGACGAGCGGCTCGAGGTTCCCGCGGTGGGGGCGGCCGAGCACGTTCTTCACGCTGGGCAAGAAGAGCATCGCGAGCGTGTCGGCCGGGCGCACGACGATGAGCGAGACGAGCCCGCCTGGCGCGAGCAGCGCGCGGCAGGCCGAGAGCGGGTAGGTGCTCGTGCCGACGGCGTGGAGCACGAGCTCGTAGGGGCCGTGCGCGCGCGCGGCCTCGAGCGCGTCGCTCTTGGTGTAATCGATGGCCACGGCGCCGAGGCGCTCGACCAACGCGGCATTGCGACTCGAGCACACACCCACGAGCTTCGCGCCCATGGAGCGCGCGAGCTGGATCGTCACGAGGCCCACGCCGCCCGAGGCGCCGAGCACGAGAATGCGCGCGCCCCGCATGCGATCGCCCCGGAGTAGCCCCGCCGCTTCGAAGGAGCGCAAGGCCGTGGCGCCTGGAATCGGCAGGCAGGCGGCGTCGTCGAAGGACACGCCGTCGGGCAGGAGCGCGCATTGGTCGCTGCGCACGACGACCTCCGTGGCGTAGCTGCCACGCTGGCCGCGTGAAAAATCGGTGCCGCCCACGACGCGCGCGCCCACCGCGAGATCGGCGTCGGGCCCGGCTTCGACGACCTCACCGGCGAAGTCGACGCCGACCACCAGCGGACCGCTCGGGCCGAGGAAGGTGTGCGCGAGGCGCAACGGGCCTCCCTCGCGCATCTTCCAGTCGACCGGGTTGACGCCGATCGCGCGTACGCGAACGCGCAGGTCGCGGCGCCCGACCGACTTCGCGGGCAGCTCGACGAGCGCGAGCGGCTCCGTCGCCGAGCGCGAGCTCGCCACCGTGACGCTGCTCATCGCGTCGGCCTGCGCACGACGATCACCTCGGGGGCCTGCCCGGCCCGGTTGCGCGGTGGCGTGCGGGTGTGCCGTTGCGGCTCGCCGCCCTGCGGCCGCTCGCGCGTGCGCTCGGGCTCTTGCGGTCGCTGCTGCTGCTGCGGTCCGCCCTGCGGTCGCTGCTGCTGCTGCGGTCCGCCCTGCGGTCGCTGCTGCTGCTCCGGTCGCGGGCCGCGCTGCTGCTGCGGTCCGCCCTGCGGTCGCTGCTGCTGCTCCGGACGCGGGCCGCGCTGCTGCTGCGGTGCGCCCTGCGGTCGCTGCTGCTGCTCCGGTC
>CALKVW010000278.1 GCA_938004785.1 uncultured Polyangiaceae bacterium | reverse complement strand
CGTCGAGGCCGAGCGCTGGTTCGCCGAGGTCGAGGCGCGTTTCTCGTCGAGCTCGCTCGCCGACGACGCCGCCCTCGAGGCCGCGCGCTCGGCGCTCGCGCGAGGCGATCTCCAGGCCGCCGAGCGCCGCCTCGCGAACGTCGCCGAGCGCTACCCACGCGGCGACACCGTGGGCGACGCGCTCTTCCTGCTCGGCACCGCGTCGCTCGAGCGCGGCGACGCGCAGCGCGCACTCCGGGCCTTCGAGGCGGGTCGCGCGAGGCCGGTCGAGCGCGCCTGGCACCGGGCCGGCCGCTTCGACTACTTCGCCGCGCGCGCCCTCGACGAGCTCGGCCGCGGCCGCGACGCCGAGGCGCTGTACCGAGGCGCGCTCGAGCGTGCACCGGGCGGCTACTACGCCGCGCTGGCGCTCGCGCGCCTCGGCAGCGGGCGGCCCTCCGAAGCGAAGCGCATCTTCGAGGCGCACCTCGCGAAGCAGCCGTCGAGCTCGCCGCCTCGGCTCGAGGCGAGCGTGGCGCGCGAGCCCGCTTGGGCGGCCGCGCTCGCGGCGACGCGCGCCGGCGATCCCGAGGGGCTGTCCGTGGCGCTCGACGCGCTCGGCGTAGGCGCGCGCACGGCGAGCGAGGCGAGCCTGTACGTGGCGGCCGAGCTCTACGCACGTGTGGGCGACGCCGCCGCCGCGCACCGCGTCCTGCGCACGGCGAGCGAGATCGAGCCGGGAGGCGCGCGCCTCGAGGCCTGGTCGATGCGCGACGCCGGGCCGCGCGGAGACTACCGCCGCGCTTGGGAGCTCGCCTACCCGCGCGCGCACGCCGAGGCTGCGCGCTTCGCGGCGGAGGAGGCGGGCATCCCGCTCGCGTTGGTGTACGCGATCGCGCGCGAGGAGTCGGCCTTCGATCCGAAGGCCGTGTCGCGCTCCGACGCGCGCGGGCTCATGCAGCTCCTGCCCGTGACCGGTGAGCGCATGGCACGCGGCCTCGGCCTCCGGCTCGCGAGCGACGGTCTCTACGACCCCGCGATCAACGCACGCCTGGGCGCCCGCTTCCTCGGACAGATGCGCAAGCGCTTCTCGCCTGCGGAGGTGCTCGCGATCCCAGGCTACAACGCCGGCCCCGGTGCGCCCGAGCGCTGGCTCGAGGAGCGCCCGGGCATGGCCTTCGACCTGTGGGTCGAGGCCATCCCCTACGCGGAGACGCGCGGCTACACCAAGCGCGTCATCAGCAGCCTGTACGTCTACGAGCTGCTCTACGGAGGCGAGCCCACCGAGACGCTCGCGCTCCCGCTGGTGCTCGAGCCTCGAGCGCCGCGCTGAGGTCCGGAGCCGAGCCGCGAGCCCATCGAGCGCGGACCGTCTTTTGGGGATCTGCGCCGGGGAGTTGCGGGGTATCGTCCCCCCTACCTGGCCCATGCTCTCGGACAGCCCTGCGCAGCAGCTCATCGGAGCCGTCTTCAACCGCCGCTGGCGGCTCACGCGGCTGCTCGGCGAGGGCGGCATGGGCGCCGTCTACGAGGCGCAGGGCCTCTCCGGCGAGGGCGTGCGCGCCGTGAAGGTGCTCCACCCGGAGTTCGTCGACGAGGAGCACGTGCTGCAGCGCTTCTTCGCCGAGGCGCAGGCCGCGCAGTCCCTGCAGCACCCGAACGTCGCGCAGATCTTCGAGCAGAACCGCGCCGAAGACGGCACGCCCTACCTCGTCATGGAGCTGCTCCAGGGCATGCCGCTCTCGAGCCTCGCCAAACCCGGCCAGCCCACGCCGGCCGGGGTGGTCGTCCCGCTGATCCTCGCCGTGCTGAGCGCGCTCTCGGCCGCACACCAGCGCGGCGTCGTGCACCGCGATCTCAAGCCCGACAACATCTTCGTGGTGGCCGACGGGCGCGGCGGGCAGACCGCGAAGGTGCTCGACTTCGGCATCGCCAAGGTGATGGATGCCGCCGGCGGCATGGGCTCGAAGACCAAGACGGGCATCCTGCTCGGCACGCCCGGCTACATGAGCCCGGAGCAGATCAAGAACGCCAAGGGGGTCGACGCGCGCTCGGACCTCTGGTCGGTCGGCATCATCCTCTACGAGATGTTGAGTGGGCAGGAGGTCTTCCCCGCCGACAACGAGTTCACGCGCCTCACGATGGTGCTCACCCAAGAGGTGCGCCCGATCGCGCAGGTCGCGCCGCAGCTCGCGGCCTTCGGGCCGTTCTTCCAGCGGGCCCTGTCGAAGGAGCCGAGCACGCGCTTCCAGTCCGCCGACGAGATGGCGCGTGCGCTCGCCGCGCTCGTCCCGGCGCAGGCCGCACCTCCGGCAGGCGCGCCACGCGCGGCGTCGCACATGGGCACGGTGGCCTTGAACCTCGCCGACGCGCCCCCGCAGACGGCACAGCCGCAGCCCTTCGGAGCGGCGCCCTCGCAGGTCTCGCCCCAGGCGCGCGCAGCCGCGAACGCCGCGACCACGGCCCTGCCTGCCTCGGCCTTCCTGCCGCCGCAGGGCGTGCAGGCGCCGACCCACCCGCCACCGGCCGCGCTGAGCCAGCCCCCACCGGCCGGACCGGGCTTCGATGGCGGCGCCTACGCCCACCGCGCCCCGAGCACCCACGTGAGCGGCGCCTCGGCGATGCCGAACCCCTCCACGCTGTCGAGCGGCTCGGGGCCCAGCGTGCCGGTGCTCTCACCGCCGCCCGCGGGCCTGCCGATCTGGGTCGTCGGCGCCGTGGGCGTCGCCTGCTTGATCGTCGGCTTCCTCGCCGGCTATCTCGCGCACTGAGCCTATCTCGCGCACCGAGCCTATCTCGCGCACTGAGCCTATCTCGAGCACCGAGCCCTGGGGGCTCCGTGCCGCCCGGAACCCACCCAGGTTGCGCCGACCATAGGATTCCGTCCCCCGTCCGAGTACAGGAGCGAGCATGAACGAGCTGGAAACCCGCTGTCTCGACACCTTCCCGAAGTGGCTCGAGAGCCTCCACACGGACGCCGCCGATCTGGCGCCGCTGCTCGACGATGGGGCCGTGGGCCTGGAGTCGCGCCGCCACGTCGCCTCGGCGCTCAACTACCTGTTCAAGTCGCTCGATCTCATCCCCGACGGCATCGAGGATCTGGGCTTCCTCGACGACGCCTTCGTGCTGCGCGTCGCCGCGCGCCTCGCGCTCTCGAAGTCCGACGGCGACAAACCCGCCGTGCTCCTGCGCCTCGCCGAGGGCGGCGCGCTCATCGAGGAGCTCATGGGCGCCGACTACGCGCGGCTCGAGCGCTACGTGGCCGAGCTCGTGAACGGCGCCGCGCGCGGCCGCACGACCGACGAGATCGTGGGCGACGCCGACACACGCGCCGCCTTCGTCTCGGAGCTCACGGGCTGGACGCGCAGCTACGCAGCCCCGGGCTTCACGCGCGACGCGAAGAACCTGGTGAAGCTGACGTCCTTCTTGTCGGCGAAGCTGCCCGCCTGATGAATGCCGAATCGCCGCGAGGCTGAGCTCTCGCGGCGATTCGCTCCGCCTACGCTCGTGCTCAGCCGCTCGGGTTGCTGGCACGCGCGGCGTCGGACAGATCGCCCGAGCCGGGCGCCGCGAGCAGCTGCGCCACGAGATCGCGGCACTCCGGGCGGTTGCGCAGCTGCGTGAAGAGCAGCGCCGAGGCGTCGATGAAGACCTTCTCGTAGGTGAGGCCCTCGCGCGTACGGTCGGCGACCTTCTCACGGCCCTGGGCGAGGTCCTCCTCGAGCGCCTCGGCGTAGCGGACGAGCTGCGCGCGCAGATCCTCGATCTGCCGGCGCAGCTCACGTGCCGAGGCCTCGCGGGCGTTCTTCTTCGCTTCGTAGCGCCCGAGCTGCTCTCGCTTGGCCTTGGCGTTGGCCGCCGCCGCGCCCGCACGCTCGTAGACGCCCGGATCGAAGCCACCAGCGCGCGTGGCGGCGTCGGCCTGCTGGCGGGCCGCTGCGGCCGCACGATCGGCGGCCAAGAGCTCACCGCGCACCTTCTCTGCGTCTTCGCCGTCGGCGGTGGCCTCGCGCAGGATGCGCGACTCCTCGTGCGCGAGCTCTTCGACCTTTCGACCGATCTCGGCGCGCAGCGCGCGACCCCTGCGCTCGAGCGAGTCGAGCTTGCGGGTGTAGTTGGAGACCTCGCCTTCGAGCTGGTTCGCGCGCGCGGCGACGTCCCAGATGCGGGCGAGGGCCTGCGTCAGCTCGGCGGGTACGGTGTTCATCGGATAGGCGCGCGACACCATGCGCGAGAACAGCGCCGCTCGGCTCGCCCACTCGGTGACGCCCGCCGTCTGCGGAGGCGGTGGTGGTGGCGGCGCGACCGGCTCGTTGCCGCCCGCGGACTCGATGTCCCAGGCCTGCGCGGGCAGGCTGCGCTGCAGCGCCTTGAGCTCCTCCTGGAGATGGTGGGCGTCCTGGAAGCGCTTGCGGGCGTCCTTCTCGAGCAAGCGCAGGCAGATCGCCTCGGCCTGCGGGTGCGCGTCAGGGCGCACCTGTCGGGGCTTCGGCGGCAGCGCCGTGCGCTGCATCTCGAGCAGCTGGTCGCGATCGCTGCTGCGGAAGGGGAGCTGGCCGGTGAGCATCTCGAAGAGCAGCACGCCGAGCGCGTAGAGATCCGAGCTCGGGCTCGCCTCGTCGCCGCGCGCTTGCTCGGGTGACATGTACTCGGGCGTGCCGAAGACGGCGCCCTTGGGAGCGAGCCGCGGGTCGCGCGCGATCGCCGCGAGCCCGAAGTCGAGGATCTTCACGAAGTCCTTGCGACCGCCGCGCTGCGTGAGCGTGATGTTGTCGCTCTTGAGATCGCGATGCACGACGCCGAGATCGTGGGCGCGCGCGAGCGCCGCGCACATCTGCTCGAGGATGTCGACCGCGCGCGCGATCGGCATGGGCCCCTTGGCGAGCTCCGCCGAGAGCGGCACGCCGACGAGGTACTCCATGACGAGGTAGAGCTCGCCCTCCTCGGTCTCGCCGATGTCGTGGATGTCGATGATGTGCGCGTGGTCGACGCGGTTCGCCGCGCGTGCCTCGCGCAGCATCCACGCACGCAGGTGCGTCTCGCCTCGCAGATCGGGGCGGATGAGCTTCAGGGCGACCACACGATCGATGAGCACGTGGCGGGCGCGGTAGACCACGCCCATGCCACCTTCGCCGACGCGCGCCTCGAGGCGATAGCGCCCCGCCACGACTTTGTTGAGCATCGGATCGGCGCTCGACGACGAACTGCGACTGCTCGGTGCGGGCTTGACTGCCACGGAGGAGAGCTCCTGCTTCTTGGGAGAGACTTCGGCTCGCAGTGAACGAGCGCGAAGCTGGGGTCGCGAGAATGTAACAAGCCGCTCGCGCGGACGTCGACTGTTTCGCCGGAGCGGCTCGGTGCGGCGCGCGGCTCCACCGACACGCCCCCACCCCGTGCACGGAGCGGATCCTTCGGCGCTAGGAGGAGAGGCTGGGCGCGCTGTGTCTGCGACCGGAGCTCGCTTGAGCGCCGTCGACGGGCAGCCTGACCACGAAGCGGGTGCCGCCCTGGGCTGGGCGCTCGAGCTGCAGGGAACCACCGTGGCGGCGCACGATGTCCGTCGAGATGCTCAGGCCGAGGCCCGTGCCGTGACCAGCGGGTTTGGTCGTGAAGAAGGGGTCGAAGATGCGCGACGAGAGCGCGGAGGGCACACCCGGGCCGTCGTCCTCGACCGCGATCTCCACCGAGCCTCCCACGAGCGCCGTCGAGACACGCAGGCCGAGCTTTCCCCCTCCGGTGGGCTGCGCCTCGAGCGCCTGCACGGCGTTGACGAGCAGGTTCATGAAGACCTGATGGATCTCCCCCGAGCGGCAGACCACCGGCGGGATCGCGCCGTAGCTGCGCTCGAGCTCGATGCCGGCCTGTCGGATCCGGCTGCCGAGCAGGGAGATCGTCTCCTCGAGCCCGGCCTCGAGGTCGGCCTCGCTCGGCTCGCCGCCGACGCGCGCGAAGTTCTTGAGGCTCTGCACGATGCGCACTGTGCGGTCGGTCGCGCGCCGGACGAGCCGCGTGATGCCCTGCAGATCGTCGAGCGCGGCCTCCAGATCGAGCTCTCGGCGCAGCTCTTCGAGCTCGCCGCGGCGCGCCATGGGCAGCTCGGCCTCCGCCTCGCGGTAGGCGCGCAGCATCGTGCGTACGTCGTCGACGTTCTGCCCCAGCGGCTCGGCGCTGCCGGCGACCGCGTTGATGGGGTTGTAGATCTCGTGCGCGACGCCCGCGACCAGCTCGCCGATCGACGCGAGCCGCTCCCCCTGCACGAGCGCGGTCTGCGCCTCCTGGAGCTCGCGCATCGCCGCCTGGAGCTCGCGCGTGCGCTCGTCCACGCGCTGCTCGAGGCTCGCGCGCTCGTGCTCGAGCTCGGCGATCGTGCTCGCGAGGTGCTGGCGCATGCGCTCGACGCTCGCGGCGAGCCGCTCGATCTCGGTGGGCCCCGTCAGGAGCGGCACCGGGCGCGTGAGGTCGCCGCGCGAGACGGCCTCGGCGGCCTCGGCGACCTCGACGATCGGACGCGAGATCTCGCGCGCGACGCGCGCGATGACGCCTCCCACGGCGAGCGCCAGCATGAAGAAGGCGGCGAACAGCGCGAGCAAGGACGCCGGGCCGTCACCGAGCCACGCGAGCCCACCGAGCGAGCGGTAGAGGCCGATCGACGAGAGCAGGAGCAAGGCGGCCGTGAAGACGAGCGGCCAGCCGAAGTCGCGCAGCAGCCGCTCGCGCAGCGCGGTGCGGGCCGGCGAGGCGCCCTCGGCCTGCGATGCGCCGTGCTCCGCTTGCCCGGACCAGCGCCCGAGCACACGCTCGACGCTCGCCACGGTGCCGCGATCCCAGGCGCGTTGATAGAACGCCACGCCCCAGGAGAAGAGCGCCGCGTAGCCGAGCTGCAGCACCGCGTCGCCGCTCTGCCAGCTCCGCGGCCCGGGCCGGAAGTAGAAGACGCCCGCCGCGGTGCAGGCGATCCACAGGCCGAAGTTCACCATCGAGAGGCGCATCGGCAGATGTGCGAGATCGGCGAGCGCGCGCGTGCGCTCGTTCGCATCGCCGCTCGGGCCTGCCACGAGCGCGCGTCGGACGTGCTTGGTGAGCAGCTCGAGCGCGCTCGAGAACACCACGGTGCCACCCAGCGCGAGCGCGGGCACGAACTGCCACCAGCCCTGGAAGAGCACGGCGCTCTCGGCCTTGAGGAAGGCGACGCCGAAGAGCAGGAGCACGTGACCACCGAGGATGCCCGCGAGCGTCGCCGACTCGGCGAGGCGCCTGCGGAGCTCGCGCGCGAGCGCCTCTCCGTCGAGCGAGGCCACGAGCAGCGGCGTGCCGAGCTCGCGCCGGTAGATCGTGCGCCGCATGAACGCGGCCATCACGCCGAAGGCGAGGCTCGCGACGAGCGCCCTGGGGTCGACCCCCGTGGGTAGGAGCAGCGTCGCGAGCGGCCACGCGAACATGCGCGCAGCGCTCGCCCAGTCGGCGCTGCGCCCGCCCTTGCGCGCGACGCGCTCGATCGCGAGCGCGGAGGCGATCATCGTCGCGAGGAAGAAGAGCCCCGGCCAGGGCGTGAGCAACGCCGCCGGCAGCACGGCCG
This sequence comes from uncultured Polyangiaceae bacterium, assembly GCA_938004785.1. Lineage (GTDB taxonomy): Bacteria > Myxococcota_A > Polyangia > Polyangiales > Polyangiaceae > CALKVW01. The sequence goes on along the minus strand of CALKVW010000278.1, from coordinate 1,779 downwards.
AGACGAAGAGCAAGACCGAGAAGCTCTCCCACGCCGCGGAGAGCAGCTCGGCCCGGAGCGGGCCTCGGGCCAAGAACCGCGCTGCTCGGGTGGCGACCATGGGTAGAGGGCCTGCATGGTAGCTTAGCGGCGTGCTCGGCCGCCTCGCGCTGTGGTCCCTGGTCGCGAGCGCCTGCGCGCAGCAGGCGAGCGAGCCGGAGCGCGCGCGCCTCGCGGGCGCGCCGCGCGCAGCCAAGCCGACGGTCGAGGCGATGGCTCCTCCGAGCGCCGAGCCCGGCGCGCCGGAGCCCTCGCTCGAGGTCCTGAACGCGACCGCGCCGCCGGCGCTCGGGAGCGCGGCGCCCGCGCCCGGCGAGGCCGAGCCGAGCGCACCAGCCAAGCGGCTCATCCACAGCGTGGGCCAGACGACCTGGATCCGCGCGCGGCCCGAGGTGAAGGAGGGCGCCTTCCTGGGCTACCTGCGCACCGGCAGCTCGATGCCGGTGGCGAGCGAGGCGCGCGTGCACGGCCCGGGCTGCCCGCAGGGCTTCTGGCGCGTCGAGCCGCGTGGCTACGTGTGCCACGACCGAACCGTGAGCCTCGACCCACCCGAGGCCTTCCGCCTCGCCGCCGAGGCCACGCGCGGCAGGCCCGGGCCCTTCCCCTACGGCTACGCCATCAGCAACGGCACACCGATGTACAACCGCGTGCCCACCTCGGCGGAGCAGGCCCGCTACGAGCGCTGGCTCGGCGCGCCCGGCAGCCGCGTGCCGTTGCCGCTCACCCTACGCTCGCACGAGGAGCTCGCGAGCGAGCGGCGCATCGAAGCCACGCACCCGGTGCCGAGCTTCCTCGCGGGCGGCGGCTCGGCGCGCGCCTGGCCCTTCGATCTGGTGGAGCAGACGATCCCGCTCGGCTCGATGCTCGCGTACACCGAGGTCTTCGAGGCGGAGGGCCGGCGCTGGCTCCTGTCGGCGGATCACACGATCGTGCCCGCCGATCGCGTGCGTCCCTTCGAGCCGAGCGCCTTCCGCGGCACACCGCTCGGTCGAGGCGTCTCGCTCCCGATCGCGTGGGCGCGCACGAAGAGCCGCCCGCTCCACATTCGTACGCCGGAGGGCTTCAGGATCGCCGAGGAGGAGCTCGCCGTGCGCAGCTTCGTCGAGCTCACCGGGCAGCGCGTGGACGAAGGCGGGCGCGTCTGGCTCGAGACGAAGCGCGCCTCCACGCGAGGAGCGCTCTACGTCGACGAGCGCGACGCCACGGTCGTCGAAGCGGAGACGAAGCTCGCGACCGGCGTGCGCCCCGGGCAGAAGTGGATGCTGATCCGCCTCACGCAGGGCACGCTCACGGCCTACGAAGACCTCGTGCCCGTCTACACCACGCTGGTCTCACCGGGCGCAGGTGGCGTGCCGCGCAAGGGTGGCGATCTGGTGAAGGACAGCACCACGCCCACCGGCACCTACTCGATCACCTTCAAGGATCGCGCCGCGACGATGTCACCCGAGAAGGGCAAGGACCGCAGCTTCTGGATCGCCGACGTGCCCCACACGCAGTACTTCCACCCGCCCTTCGCCCTGCACGCGGCCTACTGGCACGAGCGCTTCGGCGACTACGTGAGCGCGGGCTGCATCAACGCCTCGCCGCTCGACGCAGAGCACCTGTTCCAGTGGTCGGACCCACCCGTGCCCGAGGGCTGGCAGGGCGCCACGGGCGCGGGCGCCAAAGAGAACGGCCCGACCAGCGCCATCGTCGTGCGGCGCTGAGCGGGCCGGTCGCCCGCGCTCAGGCGCCACGCGC
>CALKVW010000277.1 GCA_938004785.1 uncultured Polyangiaceae bacterium | reverse complement strand
CCGCCTTGGGTGGCTCCGCGCTCGTCGTACCGTCCGCCGGCAGAGCCTGCCGCGGAGCGCAGCGCGAGCCCCTGGGTGCCGCCCGAGCAGCGGGGCGCCGACGGCGCGCTCGCGCAGACGATCGGTCAACAGGTGGCGGGGCCCGCGGAGCCGGCGAAGGCCGCAGCGCTGCCCGCCTCGCCGGAGCTCGGCCCGCAGCCTCGCAAGGCGGCGCCGCTCGAGCGTGGCGAGGTGCTGCAGCTCTTGTGGTTCGAGCCCGAGGCGGTCCCACGCGCGCGGCGCATCCCCGAGCACGCCGAGCTGCTCGCGGCTCTCGAGCATCGCGCCCGAGAGCCCCAGCTCGACGACGCGTCCGTCGGCAAGGAGCCCGCCGAGGTCGAAGACCGACGCGACGTCTTCGAGATCCTCGCGCGCGCGCCAGCGCTAAGCGACGAGCGCTGGGCTGCGGCGCTCGCTTCGGCCACGCTCGTCGGTGGTCGCTACGTGCCGCCGGTCGTGCTCGTCGCCGGGGAGCTCGCGCTCGCCTTCGACGAGCTCGCCACGCTGCGCTCGACGGTGAGCATCGCGACGCCGCTCGTCGGGGCCGACGAGGCGCTCAAGCGCGCCGTCCAGGACGCACGCGACTTCCTCGCGCTACCCGATCTGCTCAGCCCGGCCTCGGTCGTCGAGGGATTCACCTCACGCATCGTCGACGCGTTCCGCAAGTTGAAGCGAGCCCTGCCCGCGACCTATCTGGAGACCCACGCCGAGCGGGCCGTGCTCGAGCGCCGCCTCTACCAGAAGCGCGAGCTCTACGGCGCGAGCCATCTGCGTGCGGCGCTCCACCTCGCCGGCTCGACGCGGCCGGTGCCGGCCTACCTGCCCGATGCGCTGGCGCCCAAGCTCCCGCTCTACCCGCGGTTCCGCGTGCGTCTGCTCGCCGAGCTGCACCTCTCGGAAGACCCGCTCGACGCGCACGAGGCCTCGCTGCGCGTCGTCGCCTTGGGGCGCGTCGCGAGCCTCGCGCAGGACGGCACGGGCGCTCAGCCCCGCTGAGCGGGCGCTCGCCGCCTGGCCGCACGTGCCCCGTGCCAGCCGGCGCGCGGCGGTGGTAGATCGCACGACATGACCTGGACGCGTGACAGCGTGCGCGACGCGGTGATGGAGATCCTCCGCCCGCACGCGCAGAACGGGGCCGAGCTCAGCGAGACCAGCCACCTCGTGGCCGACCTGGGCGTCGACTCGCTCGGCGTGATGGAAGTCGTCGCCGACCTCGAAGACAAGTTCGGCATGCGCATTCCCGACGACAGCCTGCGCGACGTGGAGACCGTCGCCGACGTCGCGCGCGCGATCGCGACCCGGCTCGAGAGCGAGGGGAGGCTCGAGAAGTGAGCCGCATCTACGTGCCGCGCACGGTCGTGCAGGCGATCGAAGACGCCGCGAAGAGCACCGCCACCGGCTACCGCTTCGTCGACGAGAACAGCGAAGCGGAGCCCTTCTTCTCACACGCGGGCATCGAACGCGCGAGCGCGCGCTTCGGTGGCGCGCTGCAGGCGCTCGGCCTCGAGAAGGGCGACCGCGTCGCGCTCATCCTGCCGGACAACGCCGATTTCGTCTTCGCCTTCCTCGGCGCGGTGCGCGCCGGCATCGTGCCGGTGCCGATCTACCCGCCCACGGGCCTCGGCAAGCTCTCGGGCTACCTCGAGAACACGCTGCACATCGTCGACAAGAGCGGCGCCAAGGTGCTCGTCACCACGGGTGAGATCCGCAGGCTGCTCGGCACCGTGCAGGCGAGCGCGCCGGGCCTGCGCAAGGTCGCCGACGTCGACGAGCTCAAGGCGCAGCGCGAGGAGCTGCGCCCGGTGAAGGTCGCGCTGCACGACACCTGCTTCTTGCAGTTCACGAGCGGCTCCACCTCGAGGCCCAAGGGCGTCACGCTCACGCACGAGAACCTCGCCGCGAACATCCACGCGATCATGGACCTGGGCCTCGGCGTCACGCCCGCAGACCACGGCGTCTCGTGGCTGCCACTCTACCACGACATGGGCCTCATCGGCTTCGTGCTGGCGCCGCTCTACCACGTGAACTCGATCACCTTCCTGCCGCCGCTCTTGTTCCTCAAGCGCCCGGCGAAGTGGATCGAGACGATGGCGCGCCACCGCGGCACGATCTCCTTCGGGCCGAACTTCGCCTACGCGCTCTGCGTCAAACGCATCAAGGACGCCGAGGTCTCGCACCTCGATCTCTCGAGCTGGCGCGTCGCAGGCTGTGGCGCCGAGCCGATCCGCGCCGACAACCTGCGCGCCTTCGCCGACAAGTTCGAGCGCATCGGCTTCAACCATCGCGCCTTCGTCAGCTGCTACGGCATGGCCGAGGCCACGCTCGCGGTGAGCTTCAGCCCGCTCGGGCAGGGCGTGCTCGTCGACAAGGTCGACGCGCAGAAGCTCTGGAGCGAGCAGCACGCCGAGCCTCGCGAGGACGACGACGCCGCGCAGATCGTCTCCTGCGGGCGGGCCTTCCCCGACCACGACATCGCCGTCTTCTCGCCCGACGACGCGAAGAGCGAGCATCCTCTGCCGGAGCGCAGCGTCGGTGAGCTGCGTCTGCGCGGCCCGAGCCTCATGACGGGCTACTACGGCGAGCCCGAGCTCACGCAGCAGGCCTTCGCGGGCGGCTGGCTGAAGACGGGCGACCTCGGCTACCTCGCCGGCGGCGACGTGCACATCTGCGGTCGCTCCAAGGAGGTCATCATCGTCAACGGGCGCAACTACTACCCGCAGGATCTCGAGTGGGAGGCGAGCCGCGTCGAAGGTGTGCGCAAGGGCAACGTCATCGCCTTCGGCACGATGAAGCCCACGATGGATCGCGAGCGCGTCGTGATCGCGCTCGAGACGGCCGTGCCCGCGGGGGAGCTGCGCGAGAAGCTCAAGGGCGAGGTGAGGCGCGTCGTGCAGCAGGCGATCGGACTCACGGTCGACGACGTCATCCCGCTCGACGTGGGCGTCCTGCCGAAGACCTCGAGCGGCAAGCTGCAGCGCGCGAAGACGCGTGAGCTCTACGAGACGAACGAGCTCTACGCGCGCGGCTCGGCGCGCAAGGTCGACACCGTGGAGACCGTGAAGGAGGTGGTGAAGAGCCAGATCGGCTACTTCAAGCACGCCTTGCTCGGCGGTCTCGAGAAGAAGGACTGAGCGCGCGCCGAGCGCGTGCGCACACCCTGAAGCGACCGAGGCCGCGAGCGTCTTGCCCGCGGCCTCTCTCATTCCCCCGCCTGCGGGCCGCGCGGCCCGCCCCCTCTGCTACTGGAAGAGCACCGGGTTCGACACCGCGAAGACCTCCTTGCCGGGGTGCAGCGGCGAGAGGTCCTTGTTCGAGCGCGCGTGGAAGACGACCCAGCCCAGCGGCTTGTCGTTCGGGATCGTGACGTCGACCTGGTTGACCCAGCGCTTGCCGGGGCCCGCGCCCACGGGCAGGAGCGGCTCGGTGGAGACCGTGACGCCGTTGACGATGACCTCGAGCTCGGTCGCGTCGAGCCAGCTCGGCGCCTGCACCGTGACGGTGAAGCTAGCCGTGCCGTTGCCCTTCGGCAGCGTGGACCCGGGGCCTGCGCCGCCCGGGCCTTCGACGCTCATGTAGAGGCCGCCCGAGATCGTCGACTGGCCCGAGGAGAGCACGTCGCGCACGTCTTCGAGCGAGGCCTGCTGCGGGTCGTCGTAGCCGGTGCGCATGCAGGTCCGCGGGAAGCCGACCGGCGAGGAGCGGACCTTGTGGCTGTCGCTCGAGCCCACGGCCCAGGTCTTGCGCCCGCTGTTGAGCAGCGCGAACCAGTCGGCGACCGAGTCCTCGCGGTTCGCGTCGAGGCCCGAGTCGTTGAAGACCTCCACGGCTTCGAAGCGATCGTCCCAGAGCGGATCGCTGCTCGTGCCCGTCGCGCGGTCGAGCTTCGCGGCGCTGAAGTAGGCCTGGAAGCCGCCACCGGAGGGGTGGTTCACGATGATCATCGGCTTCTCGGGCAGCGCGTGCACGGCCGAGAAGACCTCGCTGGGCGACTTGCCCAGCCACTCGAAGGCGCCGTTGTTGAGCTCACCGGGCTTGGGCAGAACCGGCAGTACGCCGAAGTGGCCCCAGGTGAAGGTCGTCAGCTCGAGGCTCGGCACGCTGAAGGCGTACTGCTCGAGGCCGAGCGCGGAGATGATCGAGGAGAACTCGCCGATCCACTCGTGCTCACTCGAGGCAGGCACCTCGACGCCGTCGGCGACGGCGGCGCGCACCTTGTAGTCGCGCGGGTCGGGGGAGTCGGCGCTCCAGTGCGAGTGGATGTGGAAGTCGCCGCAGAGCACGCCGGTGGTGTCGACCGAGCGCAAGAGCGGCGCGGGCAGGTCGACCGTCGCACCGGCGGCCACGTCGACGGCCACGTCGACGATCTCGTACTCGAAGCCGCGGCTCACGATCACGCGGTGATTGCCCGGCGGCACGGGGATGGTTGCGTCTCCATCCATCTCGAAGATCTGGTGCAGCCGCCCGTTGGTCTCGTCGAGCACACCCCAGGCCGCGGGGGTCGCGGGCTGCGCGACGGCGGGGATCACCTGGATGCGCACCGGGAGCGGGTCGCTCGAGGTCGCGTCGGTCGCGACGACGTGGATGAAACCGTTGGGCGCGAAGTCGAGATCGAGCGTGCCGCCTGCTCCGAGCGAGCTGCCCGCGTGGGTGGGGTAGCCGGCCTTCTGCGGCACCACGCGCGCGTTGCCCGTGGCGGGCGCGTTCAGCGTGTAGCTGCCGTCGGCGGCCGTCTTGGTGCGCGAGAGGTAGGCCTCGCCGTCGCCGAGCAGGTGCACCCAGGCGTCGCCCACCGGTGCGCCCGCGCCATCGCGCAGCACACCCGTCACCACGCGCGTAGGGCTCGCCTCGCCGCCGTTGGCGCGACGCACCGCCTCGCGCAGGCCGTCGTAACCCGGCCCACCCGCGACGATCTCGAAGCGCGTGTCGAAGTAGGCCTCGCAGGGCTCGACGATGAAACCCTCGCCGGTGAAGAGCGAGAAGCCCGAGATCTCGAGGCCGCCGAACTCGAGCGGCGTGCCGCCCGGGCCCGTGTACGCGAAGGACCAGTCGCCGGTGTCGAAGCCGATGAAGCCGACCGTGCCCTTGGGTTTGGCGTAGCCGTCTTCCGGGGTGACGAGCTGCGAGAAGCTGCCCTGGAAGAAGCCGATGAACTCGTCCGAGCCCTCGCGGCCGAGGCCGGTGTCGAGCGGGTAGTCGCTCGTATTGATGAGCCCGAAGCGCAGCTCGACCTTCTCCGACCCGGGCGCGAGCACGTACTCGTAGGCGCCGGGCATGCCCTCGTAGGCCGTGCTGAACGCGCCCTTGAAGGCCTCGAGGAAGGGCAAGGTCTGCAGCGGGCCGATGACGCGCACGACCGCGGGCTCGCCGTTCGAGCCGTCGTTCATCACGGTGACCGACTCGGGGTTCACCTGGTAGAGGCTGAGCAGCGGGATCGACTCCATGAAGTAGGACTTGCCGGCCGGCTTGCCGTCGGCGCCCACCTGGTCGAGCGAGAGGATCTCTCCGCCGAAGCGGGAGTAGCCGTCGCTGATGCCCATGTCCTCGATGAAGACCGCGATCTTGTCGTTCACGAGGACGAAGTCGCCGTCTTGGATCTGCTGCCTGCCGTGCGCGGGCTGCGCGATCTGTGAGGCCTGCACGCGGCCGGCGCGCGCCTGGCCTGCGGCCTTCGCGCCGAAGGGATCGGCGTGACCGTTCGGATCGCCCGCTTCGAAGGCGAGCGCCGCGAGGTCGCAGGTGTTGTTCGAGCTGCTCGAGCTCGTCGTGCTGTCGTCGCCACAGCCGGTGACGAGCGGGACGAAGAGCGCGAGCACGCTGAGCGAGGTGCGAGAGCCGAGGGTGGAGGCGAGGCGGGGGGTGCGACGGAGAAGCGACATCACGGTGACGAAAGCGTAACAGAGGATTTCGGAGGTGCAGGAATTCACACGAACTGTGCATGTAGGTGGATAGGTGCACCTCCTCCGACAGCGACCCCCAGGCACGCTCGCTAGGATCTGCGGGGGGCTCGTGCGATTCTCCCGCGCCCCATGTACGCCTCGTTGCCTCCGTGGCTCCGCGAGCTGCTCCCGATCCTCATCCTGCTCGTGGTCATCGCGGTCGTCGTGCGGCGGCTGCCGCGGGTCGACGTCGGCCACTCGGACGCCTTCCGCACCCGGCGCTTCCTGAACTGGTTCCCCGCCGGCATGACCTACGCGTTCCTCTACATGGGGCGCTACAACATCACGGCCTTCAAGAACGCCGTGAGCATGTCGAACGACGCCTACGGCACGATCGACCTCTGGGGCTCGCTCATCTACGGCGTCGCCTTCCTCATCAACGGCCCGCTCGCCGACAGGATCGGTGGCCGCATCACGCTGCTCATGGCGGCCGTCGGTTCGGCCGCGATGAACCTCGCGATGGGCGTGCTCGCCTTGCGCGGCTGGCAGGAGGATCAGGCGCCGATCTTCGCGCTGCTCTACGCGGCGAACATGTACTTCCAGAGCTTCGGTGCCGTCTCGATCGTGAAGGTGAACGCCTCCTGGTTCCACCTGCGTGAGCGCGGCACCTTCGGCGGCATCTTCGGCATCCTGATCTCGCTCGGCGTGTACTTCGCCTACGACTGGAGCCGCAAGATCGCCGAGGCCTTCCCCGAGCTGCCCGCGTCGGTGTTCTTCGTGCCACCTGCGATGCTGCTCGTGCTCGCCATCGCCGACTTCCTGCTCGTGCGCGACACGCCGGGGCAGGCCGGGCAGAAGGACTTCGACACCGCCGACGCCTCGAGCGGCGACGACGGCCCGCGCCTCGGCGTCTTCGAGGTCGCCAAGAAGATGCTCTCGACGCGCACGATCCTGATCATCGCGGCGATCGAGTTCTGCAGCGGCTTCTTGCGCAACGCGATCATGAAGTGGTACCCCGTCTTCGCCAAGGAGACGGGCATCAAGCTGAGCTTCGTGCCGATGAACTGGGGCCTCTTGCTCTGCTGCGCAGGCATCCTCGGCGGCATGTTCGCCGGCGTGATCAGCGACCACGTCTTCGGCTCGCGGCGGGGTCCGGTCTCGACGATCCTCTACGGCGGCCTGCTCGGCGGCGCGGGTGTGATGTTCGGCGTGCTCACGACGCCCGCGCTCGGCTGGGTCGTCATCTTCATGTCGCTCTGCGTGATCGGCGTGCACGGCATGCTGAGCGGCACGGCGAGCATGGACTTCGGCGGCAAGAAGAACGTCGGTGTGGCAGTCGGCATCATCGACGGCTTCGTCTACCTGGGCACCGCCGCGCAGGCGCTCGTGTTGAAGAACGTGTTGCCCGCGGGCGACCTGCAGAAGGACATGAGCAACTGGTGGACCTGGCCGCTCGCCATGCTGCCGCTGGCGCTCGTCGGCACGCTGCTCGCGACGCGCGTGTGGAACGCGCGCGCGAACAAGGCCGCCGCGGCGCACTGAGGTCGCGGCCTGTGCTCGAGGCCGCCTGGCCGTAGCCGAATCGCGCGCGCTGCCCTAGCATCGGCCGCGATGGCTGCACGATCGATGAAGCTTGGGCGACTCTCCGGGCGGCTCCTCGTCGCCGCTGGGCTCGGCGCGGTGGCGCTCGTCGCCGCGCGCGACGCGGGCGCGGTGGTGCTCGCCTACGAGGCGCAAACGCCGCAGGGGCCGGCCAACTGCTTCCCGTTCGGGATGGGCTTCGCGATGCCGACGTACATCGGCTTCGTCTACCGCGACATCCCCGCCTTCACGGTGAACGCGGGCGACGCGATCGCCTTCGATCTCGGCCTGCCGAACGACGCCAACATCATCCTCGACCTCGCGATGGCGACGACGAGCGTGAACGGCGGCGACGTGCCTGCGGGCAACTTCGTCACGGTCGTGAGCAACGGCACACCGCTCGTGCCGCGCGGCGACGCCATCAACGACAACTTCGAGCTCGCCTTCCCCATCCAGAACACCTTCAGCCACGGAGGCGGTGGGCTCGTCATCCGCTTCCTGTCGAAGGGGGCCTTCACCTCGGACACGACCTGCACCGGCGTGCTGCGCTCGGCGAGCTCGACCGACGGCTCGGGCCACTTCGTCAAGCGCTTCTGGAACGATCCCGACGGCGTGTTCCCCTGGAGCTCCGAGGGGACGACCGACATCGGCCCCTTCCGCATCGGCCTCGACGATCTCGACGTCGACGGCGCGGAGAACAACGTCGACGTCTGTCCGGAGGTGGCCGATCCCCTCCAGGAGGACTTCGACACCGACGGCGACGGCGACGCCTGCGACGACGACGACGACGACGACACGATCCTCGACGTGCACGAGCCCGGCACCGACGGCAACGGCGTGCCGCACCGCACCAACCTCGACAGCGACGGCGACGGCGTGCCCGACGCGATCGAGGCCGGCGACACCGACCCGATGACCGTGCCCGTCGACACCGACGGCGACTCCATCCCCGATTTTCTCGACCTCGACAGCGACGACGACGGTGTGCTCGACGAGGTCGACGTCTGCCGCATCCTCAAGGACCCGCAGCAGATCGACAGCGACGGCGACGGCGTGGGCGACGCTTGCACCAACGACGACGACGGCGACGGCGTGCTCGATCCGGTCGACAACTGCCCCGGCGTCGCGAACCCGGACCAGCTCGACACCGACGACGACGGCGAGGGCGACGCCTGCGACGGCGACGTCGACGGCGACGGCGTCGCCAACGAGCTCGACAACTGCCCTCTGGTCGTGAACGCGAACCAGGCCGACTACGACGGCGACGGCGAGGGCGACGCCTGCGACGACACGCCGCAGGGCGGCACCGGCGGCGGCGGCCAAGGCGGCAGCGGGAGCACGACGAGCACGAGCGGCGCGGGCGGCGCGGGCGGTGGCGGCGACGATGCGAGCGACGGCGGCGGCTGCGGCTGCGTCGTCGTGGGCGCGAGCGAGCCGGCGACACGCGGTCTCGGCGCTGGGCTCGTGCTCGCGCTCGGCTCGGTGCTGCTCGCGATGCGCAGGCGCCGGCGCTGAGCTGACGCTGGGCCCGGCGCTGGGCTGGCGCTGGGCGCTCAGCGGCGGGGCCGGAGCTCGACGACGAGCTCCGAGTCGCGGTCGCCGCTGAGCACGCTGCGTGTCTCGCGGGTCGACAGCTCCGTGTCGCCCCGGCAGAGGCGCAGGTAGGTCGCCTGGCTGATGGGCTCGCGGCCGAGCTCGGGCAGCATCGAGAGCCAGGCGATGGCCTCGACGAGGCCGCGCAGGCCTGGCAGCCTCGAGAGCGGCGTGCCGCCGTGCCTCGCGGCGTAGTAGACGGCCTCGGGTGTGATCGGCACCGTCACGACGAGCCTCTGATCGGGCACGATCTCGAGCACCGAGAGCTCGCCCCAGCCGAGCACCGACGCGATCGCCGAGAGCTGTTCGGCGCGCTCGCCCGGATCGTCGGAGATCGGGCCGAAGGCGTCGCGCAGCGCGGCGCTCTCGTAGAGGCTGCCCAGCAGGTGGAAGCCGCCTGCGCGCGCCGACTCGCTCGCGAGCTCCGCGAAGAGCGACGCGAGCTCGGCGCCGGTCGCGCCACGCGCGACGCCCGAGAGAGGCTGGCGCTTCTCGAGCAGGTGCAGCGTGTCGAACTCGAGCTGCGCGCGGTACGCGGCCGGAAGCACCGCGAAGCGCGCTTCGCCGATGCGCATCACGCCTTGCTCGTTCGGCACGAAGCCCGCGACGAGCTCGCGCGTGGCGATCGCGATCGGGCTGCGCTCGTCGCCGAGCTCGGCGCCCGGGCTGAGCAGCTGCTCCGCGTCGGCCTTGGTGATCGCGCCGGCGCGTCGCTCGCTCAGCGGCCTGCGGCTCAGCGTGAAGACGCAGTGCGAGTCGCCGCGCGCGACGCAGCTCGTCTCCTCGGCCTCGAAGGATCCCCAGTCCGACGGGAACGCGACCGAGGCCGCGGCTGCGGCGAAGCCCGCGCTGAAGGCGTCGAGCGCCGCGGCCGCGGCCCTCGGCGTGGCGCCGCGCTCGCGCTGGCCACGGCCCACGAGCAGCTCGCTGCCCACCGCCTGTCCGCCGGTCGCGTCGATCTCGAAGCGCAGCTCACCGAGACCCAGCGTCGCGAAGAGCTCGGTCGCGAGCTCGAGCAGCTCGCTGCCACCCTCGATGCCGAGCCTGCTCGCGATCGAGCCGAGCAGCGCGTGGCTCGCGTCGAAGGCGGCCTGGTGCTTCACGGCGCGGCTCTCGCTGCCCAGCGCGTCGCTCACGGCGCGGTCGAGCAAGACGACGTCGTGGTGGCTCGCGCCGAGCACGAGCTGATCGCTCACGGAAGCCAGCCCCGTGCGCGGCAGGCTGCGCAGGATCGTGCCCAGGTTCATCGCTCGGCTGCTCCCGCGCCCACCACGGCGTCGCCTGCGGCTTCGGCAGCGAGCTCGGCGGAGACCGCCTCGATCAAACGCAAGGCCTCGCTGGGCAGGGCGTCGGGCGAGGCGAGCAGCTCGCGCCCGAGGCCCGAGCGCAGCGCGAGGCGCAGGCGCACGAGGTGAGGATCGAGCGCCTTCGCCTCGAGCTCGGCGACGAGCGCGCGCACCCGCTCTCCATGCGCGGTCGGCGAGGCCTGCTTCACCGGGGCGAGCTCGGGCGTCGAGCCGCCGCGCCCGGAGGGAGAGGGCGCGTCGGCCGAACGCACCGCCGGCGCGACGCGGCCGAGCTCGGTGGTGAGCGCTGCGACGAGGCGACGCACGGCGAGGCGCGCGAGCCCGAGCGGCGCGTTCGCGCCGAACACGAAGGCCGCGCCGAAGGGCCCGATCGGCTCGACGTGCAGCTGATGCGCCTCGAGCTCGAGCAGCGCGCCCATGCGCGAGGCACGCGCAGCGCCGAGCGTGTTCGCCGCCGCGAGCGAGGCCTCGAGCAGCGGGCGCGCAGCGGCGGCGACGCGCGCGACCGAGAGCGTGCCGCCGCCCGCGAGCCAGTGCGCGTAGATGTGGCTCGGATCGCGCAGGAAGACGACGATGGCCTCGAGCCCGGCCACACCCGCGCCGAGCCTCGCGAGATCGAGCGCGCTCGCGGCGTCGAGGGTCTCGCCGTCGTCGATCATGGCTCGCCGAGCGCAGCGACGAAGGCCGCGCGGATGCGCCGCACGTCGGGCTCCGCGTAGGGCTCGCCGCGCGAGATGCCCACGACGAGCGCGCGCCCCTCGAGCGCGACGCCCACGAGCTGGAGCACCGGGCGCTCGCCGATGCAGGTCTCGAAGTGGCCGGCGGCCGCGCCGGGCGTCGCCTCGGCGACGCGCCGCACCGCGCTGGTCACCGCGCCGGTGGCGGCCGAGAGCTCCTCGGCGTCGTGCAGGTCGCCGGCGATCGGCAGGCCGTCGCCGTCGACCACGAGCACGCGCTCCACCTCGGCGTCGGCGCGCAGCCATCCGAGCAGCGCGTCGAGCCGCGGCGAGAGCCCCTCGACGCCGGCGAGCGAAGGCGGCGCCGAGAGCGCCTCGGTCGGCTCGCGACGCGCGGGCGCCTTCTCGGTGGCGGGCATCGACGCAGGCGCGCTCACCGGGATCGCGAGCGCGGGCGCGGGCGTCGAGGGTGCACGGGGCAGCTGCGAGCTGCGGTCACCCTGGAAGGTCACCAGCGGCACGCCGTCGAGGTCCACGATGCGCTCGTCGACCACGGGCGCCTTCGGTGACAGCGCCTCGGCGGTGTCGAGCGCGTCGCGCAGGTCAAACGAGGAGCGGGATCGGCGAGTCATCGTCGGCGGGGCTGTCCTTCGGGGTGATGCGGTCGAGCAGATCGCTCGCGAGCTGATCGAAGCGGCGCGAGAGCGGAGGCGGCGCCTTCTGCATGAGCGAGAGCGGCGCGCCGCGCAGCGAGGCCTCGAGGAAGAGCTCGTCGCGCGGGATGATCGCGTCGAGCACGATGCCCGGCGGGAACTTGCTCCAGAGCGTCTCGGCGACGTCGAGCGAGGCCGGCACCTTCCGATCGAACATGCTGAGCACGAAGCCCACGAGCTCGAGCCTCGGGTTCTTCGCCGTCTTGATGCGATCGATGAGCGCGAGGATCTGCCCCACGCTGCGCAGCGCGAGCGGCTCGGCCTGCAGCGGGGCGAGCACGTGGCTCGCGTTCTCGAGCGCGCGCGTCGTCACCTTGCCGAGGCCCGCGGGGCAGTCGATGAGCACCAGATCGAAGGCGTGGCCACGCGCGGCGTCGAGCATGCCGCCGATCGCGCCCGGGCGCGTGAGCGCGTCTTCGAAGCCGGCGACGGTCGTGGGGTCGACGCGGCCGACGCTGAGCAGGCCGAGGCCGCTCTCGCGCGTGCGCTGCAGCACGCGGTCGAAGGTATCCGAGCCGGTGAGGATCTCGGCGATGCCGGGCTTCGCGCGGTCGGAGAGCCCGAGGCTCAGGCCGAGGCTGCCCTGCGCGTCGAACTCCGTGAGCAGGGTGCGCGCGCCCGCGCGGGCGAGCGCGAGGCCGAGGTTCAAGGCGATCGTGGTCTTGCCCACTCCGCCCTTCTGGCTGGCGACGACGACGACGTGCATGGTTCGCTGCTGCGCCTCTACGAGCTCGAGCTTAGCGCGCTCGGATGCTCCGATGGGTACCACGGTTTCAGCTCGCGAGGCCCGAGCGCCCCGGGGGGCCCGCACGCGAGCGAGTTGACAGACGCGCCCATGTGCGCGAGAACGCTCCGACTACACCGCTGGTGAGGTAGCCAAGTGGTTAGGCAACGGTTTGCAAAACCGTTATACGCGGGTTCGAATCCCGTCCTCACCTCCAGCTCTGCTCCGTCCCGAGCCCCGGCCTCGCTCTACAAGCCCTTGAAGGGCGACTGGAAGACGAGCGCGCCGGGGCTTCGTGCGTCCACCTGCGCGACGCCCTTCAGCCGACCTTCGGCGGCCGCACGGTCATCGTCGGCAGCCAGTCGTCGAGCCCGAGCGGCGCGAACACGGCCCGGCCTGCGGCGTCGAGCGGCTCGAGAGCCGCGGTGAGCTGGCTCCTGCGCAGGTAGATCTCCTCGCGGCGCCCGCCGTCGTGCTCCTTCTTGAGCGAGAGCTCGGCCTGGTTGGGGCTGCGCTGCGCGACCTCTTCGACGACCGGCGCGAAGACCGCGACCAGCCTGCCGACCAGCGCCATCTCCAGCCCCTTCGCGAACACGTCTTGCCCGTCGAGCTCGACGCGCACCACCGACTCGCGCTGGTGGAGCAGCGGCGTGAAGCGCTCCACGATCGCGCGCGAGAGCTTGTCGACGAGCGCCGCGTCTTCGATCGAGAGCCCGGACGGCAGCTGCTTGGCGTTCGGATCCTCGGGGTGCTCGACCTCGGCGCGCATCGCGTCGGGCAGGCGCTTCAGGCGGAAGACGAGCGTGTCCTTCTGGTCGGGTTTCTTGCGCAGGGCGATCTCCGCGAAGCTCGCGTGCACGTCGGCGCGGCCCAGGTACCAGTCGTCGAGGTGCACCCGCTCGTAGCTGAGCGTGCCCTTGAAGAAGGCCTTCTTGATGCCGACGTTGAGGTCGAGCCCCTGCACGAGCTCGGAGACCCTGCGCGGCGCCGACCACTCGGGCTGCTTCGCGGCGCCGAGCACGAAGCTCGTGACGACCTCGCCCTGGTTGCGGAACACCACGCCGAGCTCGTTCTTGCCGTCGCGCAGCTGCAGCGACACTCGCGCCGAGAGCACCGGCAGCTCGGCGCTACCGAAGAGCTGCTCGAGCACGCTGCGCATCTCGGCGTGGCGCGCGGCGTCGAGGGTGGCGAGCTTCGCGGCCTCGGCGGCCGTCGCGGCCTGCCCGGCCTGGCTGCGCTCCTCGACCATGCGCTGCGAGGCGGCCTTCATGTCGACCGCGTACTTGCTCGCAGCGACGGGCGGCGTGTCGCTCATGAGCGTGCCCCTCGGCCCACCGGGGTTGAGCGCCTCGTCGAGCGCCCTCACCAGCGCCTCATGCATGAAGCGCAGCGACTCGGCCTCGGCCTCGCGCTCCTCGGCGCGCTCACGAGCGGCGGAGGCGTCCTTGCGTGCGCTCTGATCGAGCATGACCACGCGCGTGGCCGCCTTCATGAAGGCGCCGAGCGTGGCGAGGAAGTCGAAGCCGAGCGGGAAGGGTACGGAGTCGCCGTAGAGGAACTTCATGGGTGCCCCCTGAGCGCGGCAGTATCGCAGCTTCGACCCGCTTGGGCCGACGAATGAGCAGGCGCGCCCACGCATGCCGTCTGGCGGGCGGCCGAGGCGTTCTCTAGGATCTGCGGTGCCATGCAGACCTCGTCGTTCCGCTGCCTGCTCGCCGCTTCCACCCTGGCCCTCGCGGCCTGCGCCGCCGGGTCCTCCGACGACGCGCCTCCCACCGGCTCGGTCACCTCCTCGTCGACGAGCTCGAGCTCCTCGGGCGGCGGCGCGAGCACGACGAGCTCCTCCGGAGGCGGGCAGGGCGGTACGGGGCAGGGCGGCGCTGGTCAGGGGGGTATGGGGCAAGGCGGTGGCGGCGCCGGCCAAGGCGGTGGCGGCGCCGGCCAGGGCGGTGGCGGCGCCGGCCAGGGTGGCGCCGGCCAGGGAGGGGCGG
>CALKVW010000276.1 GCA_938004785.1 uncultured Polyangiaceae bacterium | reverse complement strand
GGTCGCGGCTGCTGCTCGCGCTGCCGCTCGGCGGCGCGCTCGAGCTCGGCGCCGAGCTCGTGCTCGCCCGAGGCGCGCCGGGGGCGGAGCAGTGGAGCACGCTGCGCCCCGAGCTCGAGGCGCTCGCGCCCATCGGCACACCCGTCGTGGTGGCGCCTCGGTGGGCGGAGCCACACGTGCGTGCGGAGCTCGGCGACGACTGGATGCCGCTCCACCACGTCGCACACAGCGGGCTCGAGACCGCGCCGCGCGTGCTCGAGATCTCGCTCTCGGGACGGCGCTCGCCCGAGCTCTCGGGCTTCCGTGAGCTCGCCTCCCGCGAGCGTGGGTCGCTCCGCTTCCGCCTGCTCGAGAACCCGGCGCCCGAGCGCGTCGTGTTCGACTTCGTCGACGCGCTCGCGCCCGGGCGTGTCGTCGTGCACGGCACCGAACCCTCGCGCGCCTGCCGCTTCCAGCCGCGGGCGCGCGTGCTCGCAGGTGGGCTCGCGGGGCACCCGACCCTGCCGCGAGAGCGCTTCGACTGCGGAGAAGGCGCTTGGTCCGACGTCGGCGTCACGGTGATCGCCGACGAGCGCTTCTTGCCGCGCCGCTGCATCTTCGCGCACCCGCCGTCGAGCGGCGCGCGCGTGCTGCGCTACGACGCGGTGCCGCTGGGCCGCGAGCTCGTGCTCGACGCGGGCATGTACTGGGTGATCGAGCGCGAGCGGCGCGGCGCCCCCGTCACGCTCGAGATCCGCGTCGACGGCGAGCTCCTCGAGCGGGTCGTGCACCACGACGGTGAAGGTTGGACTCGCAAGCGGATCCCGCTCGGCGCGCACGCCGGCAAGCAGAGGGCCTCGGTGGAGCTGCGCATCCACGCCGAAGACGCCACCAACCGCCACTACTGCTTCAGGGCCGACAGCCGATGAGGTCGCTCGACGGCGTCGACCGCGTGATCGCGCTCGCCGTGCTGCTCGGCACGGTGGCGCTCTTGCTCGCGACGAGCGGCGATCTCGGCTACGCGCGCGACGAGGGCTTCTACTTCCACGCGGCCCGCGCCTACGGCGAATGGTTCGCGCTCCTCTGGGACGACCCACGCGCCGCGATGCAGAGAGGCGCCGTCGACGCCGCCTTCCGCGTGAACAGCGAGCACCCCGCGCTCGCGAAGTCGCTCTTCGCGATCTCCGATCGTGTGCTCGGGCAGAAGCTCGGCTGGTTCGCCGAGCCGGGCACGGCCTTCCGCTTCCCGGCGATGTGCCTCTCGGGCGCCGCAGCCGCGCTGGTCTACGCCTGGTCGGCTGCGCTCGGTACGAGGCTCTCGGGGCTCGTGGCCGCGGCGCTCTTCGTCTTCATGCCGAGGCTCTTCTACCACGCGCACCTGGCCTGCTTCGACGCGCCCATCGCGGCGATGTTCCTCTTCGTGGTCGCGGCCTACGCGCGCTCGCTCTCGGGGGGCGGAGCGGCCCCGGCGCTCCTCACGGGTCTGCTCTTCGGCCTCGCGCTCGACACCAAGCACAACGCTTGGTTCTTGCCGTTCCTCTTCGTCGCGCACCTCGGGCTGCTCGCGATCTGGGCGCGCCACGCCAGGCTGCCGGTGCTGCCGAGGGTCGAGGACGGGCTGCGCACCTTGCTCGCGATGGCGCTCATGGGGCCCGCCGTGCTCGTGCTCGCCTGGCCGTGGCTCTGGCATCGAGGCCTCGAGCGCTGGTGGGAGTACGCCCGCTTCCACCTCGAGCACGAGTACTACAACATGGAGTTCCTCGGCGAGACCTGGTGGCAGCCGCCGTTTCCGCGGCTCTACGCGCCGCTGATGACGCTCGCCACCGTGCCGACGATCACCGTGCTGCTCGCCTGCACGGGCGCCGCAGTACGCGCGCGCGATGCGTGGCGCGAGCTCCGGGCGCGCGAGGCGCCGAGCGCGGCCACGCGCACGGCCCTGCTGTTCTTCGGGGCGATCGCGATCTCCTACGCGCCTTGGCTGTCGAGCTCGACGCCCATCTTCGGCGGCACGAAGCACTGGATCCAGGCCTATCCCTTCGTCGCCATGCTCGCCGGGCTCGGCTTCGCGCGGCTCGAGCTCGAGCTGCGCGCGCGCTTCGCGGCGCCTGCGGGGCGTCTCTATGCGATCCGTCTCGCGGCAGCTTCGCTCGTGCTCGCCGCGCCCGTCGTCGAGACCTTGCGTGCGCACCCCTTCGCGCTCTCGCACTACGTGCCGCTCGTCGGAGGCCCACGAGGCGGCGCGAGCCTCGGGCTCAACAGGGGCTTCTGGGGCTACACGACCGGCTCGCTCGTGGGCTGGCTCAACCGAGAGACGCCGAGAGGCGGCCGGGTCTACGTGCACGACACGGCGCTCGAGTCGTGGAGGATGCTCGTCGAAGACGGCCGCCTGCGAGCGGACATCGAGCCCGTGCGCGCGCTGCAAGACGCGGACATCGCGCTCTACCACCACGAGATGCACATGCAGGGCGAGGAGTACCAGGCCTGGGTCGCCTACGAGACCGTTCGCCCTGCAGTCATCGCCGGGCTCGACGGTGTGCCCGTCGTGTGGGCCTACCGTCGCCCGTCGCGCCTGCGCTGACGCCGACGTCCGGCCTCCAGGGCCGCGAACGCCATCGCGCTCAGCTCGGCTTGGCGGCCTTCTTCGGCTTGGCGGCCTTCTTCGGCGCGGCGGCCTTCTTCGGCGCGGCGGCCTTCTTCGGCGCGGCGGCCTCCGTCGGCGCGGCGGCCTTCTCCGGCGCGGCGGCCTTCTCCGGCGGCTGCGCGTCGCCGAGCGCGGCGTGGAGCTCCTTCGTGAAGCGCAGCGCGAGCTCGTCGACGAGCTTGGGATCGGGCTCGGCGATGGGTACGAACACCAGCTTCACCTCGTCGGCGCGGCCGGACCAGTCCCAGGAGGCGGTGCAGGTCGGCGCGACGAGCAGACGCCGGCTGAGCTCGTCGAGCAAGCGGCGCAAGCGCTTCTTGTCGTCGCCTTCGTAGCTGCGCCCGAGCGCGATCGTGCGCTCGATGGTCGGCAGCTCCACCAGGCCGAGCTCGACCAGCTCGCCGAGCTCCTCCTCGATCGCCTCCTCGATCTCCAGGCGGCTGTCGGGGTCGGCCTCCGATGCCGAGAAGAACGCGGTGTGCGTGCTCGCCTCGTAGCGCTCGAGCTCCGTCCCCGCCGCGCGCGCCGCGCGCTCGAGCGCGTCGCTGAGCGTGGCGGCGTCGGTGGCGAGCGTCGCGTTCTTGGCGACGTAGCCGAGCGTCTCGAGCCGGACGCTGATGGGCGCGTGCTCCTCGTCGGCCTCTTGGGAGAGCGCGGCGAGGCGCGCGAGCTCCACGCCGAAGGTCTTGAAGATCGCACGCTCGAGCGTGCGATCGTCGGCGTAGACGTCCTCGACGCCGTCCGACTCGAGCAGGGTCTCGCGCACGGTGTGCACGAGCTCCTCGACCAGCTCGTCGGTCGCCTCGTGCCCGAAGCTGCTGGTCACCTCGCCGGTGATGACCTGCAGGCTGGTGCCGGCGAGGATCAACGGGAGCGAAGGGGCGATGGCGGCCTCGAGATCCGCGAGCACGTGCTCGCCTTCGCCGCCTGCGATGACGACGTGTCCCTCACGCTTCAGAGCGTCGACCACACTGACGGCGAGCTGCCTCGACGAAGACGGCGTTCCCAGCACGCGGGCTGGTTAGCACGGCCGGTGGTTCGTCCCAAGCCGGAGCGCTCAGAGGCACCTGCTCGCTCAGAGGTGACGGCGAGCTCAGAGGTGCCTGCGAGCTCAGAGGTGCCTGCGAGCTCAGAGGTGCCGGCGTGCAATGTCGGCCCAGGTCCCGGTCGGCTCGATCTCGAGGTAGCGCTTCCAGTAGACCTTGGCCTCGGAGGTGTCTCCGAGCTGCTCGTAGGCCATGGCGAGGTTGAAGTGGGCGTCGGCGAAGCGCGGATCGCTCGCGAGCGCGCCTCGGAAGTAGCGGATCGCGAGCTCGGTGCGGCCGCGCTCGAGCATCACGTAGCCGAGGTTGTATTGCGCCTCGGGTTGGGCCGGGTCGACCTCGAGGGCCCGCTCGTAGAGGCCCTCCGCTTGGGCGTCGTCGCCGCGGCGGAAGCAGATGTTGCCGAGGTTCGTGTACGCGATGGCGAGCCAGGGATCGAGCTCGACGGCGCGGCGATAGAGCTGCTCCGCCTCGGCGAGCGTCGCCGGGTCTTCGTCGATCTGGCTCGCGCGCACGTAGAGGTCGTAGGCGGTGCGCGTGCGCGCGCGACCCGCCGCGGGGCGCAGCACGCGCACCACGTCGTCGCGCAGGGACTTCACCTCGAAGTCGAGCACCATCTGACCCGTGGTGGGCTCGTAGCTCCCGGCCGAGCTCTTGAGCACGACGCTGCGACCATCGGACACGATGCTCAGCTCGGCGAGCGGACGCGTGACCTTCGGCAGCGCCGTGCGGATGCTCTCGAGCGCGCGCGACACGTCGCGCAGCCGCACCTTCTTCGCGAGCAGATCGCGCGCGGCGCGGAGCGCGATGAGGTCGGCGAAGGTGTAGGCGCGCTGACCGCGACGCCTGCCGCTCGGAGGCGCGATCCCGGCTTTGTCGAGCGAGCGCAGACGACCGGTCGACATGCCCAAGAGGCGCGCGACCTCGCCGAGCGTGAAGGTGTCGCTCACCGGCTCGCGCGAGCTCTGCGGCTCTTCGGCGTCGGCGGGCTCCGGTGCGGGCGGCGCCTGCACCCTGCCGCCTCCGGGGCCGAAGACGACGTGGATGACCTTGTCGTCTTGCCGTTTGCTCTTCTTGTTCGTGCTCATGTCACCCACGAAGACGAGCAATGTTGAATCGTGTAGCTCGCAGCCTGCGTCAAGGGTCGAGGTGAAGATGGCGGCGCACGCGCAGGCAGCGCTCGTGATTCGTCGAGCGTGAGAGGGCCGGTCGATCGACGATCGAAGGGCTACGTCGAGAGGGGCCGTGCTCTCGTGAAGCGTGGGCGCGCCGGCTCGCGAGGCGAGACACGTAGCCACCCGAGCGCGCAACTTCGCCGCGCGCAATGGCGGGAGCTTGGCCGTGCCGAGGCGCGCCTGCCTACGATCACACACGATGTCGCTCAGACCCGGGCTCGCGAAGGCGCAGGTGGCGCCGCTCCTCGTGGAGCGGCGCATCCACCTCTCGCGGGTGCACGAGGGCGCGCTGCGCGCGTGGATGGCGCACGCCGACGTCGTGAGCGAAGGCGCAGAGCGGCTCGACGGAGACACGCCGAGGTGGTTCGGCACCACGTCGATCCTGCTCGACCCGAGCCGCGCATCCTTCCGCGCAGAGCCCGTGTGGCTCGCGCGCGTGCTCTCGGCCGACCCTCACGTCCGGCTGGCGGCCCTGCGCATCGCGGAGCGTGAGGCGCGCGTGCGTGCGCCTCGCGCGCTCGGCTCCGTCCGGGCCGAGATCGACGTGCGCTGGTCGACCCGTGGGGTCGTCATCGCCGTGGACGTGATGGCGGACGCGCTCGACGCGCTCCGCGATGGAACACGCAACAGTTGAGCGGTGGGCCGCGCCGCGGCCGAGACGACGGGCAGCTTCGTCGAGCTTCGAAGCACAGCGAGGAGAGAGCACCATGGAATACGCCGGGAACGAGCGACGCCGACACAGCCTCATCGTGACGAGGAACACCGAGTACCACATCAAGGACGGTGTCTGCGTCGCGGTGCGCGACCGCAACACCAAGCGCTGGGCGGAGGGGCACGCCGCCGTGTCGCTGCGTCTCGAGGGTGGCGTGCGCTTCTTCGACAACGGCTCGGTGGTGCCCAGCCTCGAGCCGCCGCAGCCCGGCGACGCGATGTACTTCAGCTACAAGAACGAGCGCGGCGAGGACCGTCAGCTCATCACGAGCCGCATCGAGCAGGTCGACCGACCCTCGAAGAAGGACGTGCTCACCTACGCCACGCTGCGTGGCGGGAAGCGCGAGCGGCGTGCGAGCGCCTGAAGAGCGCGCGCGGTAGCTCGGTGGAGGGACGCTCGACGAAGGAGCCGGGCGCGGAGCTCAGCCGCTCCGCGCGCCCTCACGGCGCCACGCGACGCAGCGACAGCCCTCGAGCGGAGGGACCTCGAACTCGTGGAAGGCGAGCTCGAGCGCGTCGACGACCAGGAGCCGTGCCCGCAGCGGGCGGCCGAGGCCAAGCAAGAGCTTGAGCGCTTCGGTCGCCTGCAGCACCCCGAGCAGGCCCGGCAGCACACCCAGCACGCCGCCTGCGCTGCAGCTCGGGTAGAGCCCACGCTCCGGCTCGACCGGGTGCATGCAGCGGTAGCAGGGGCCGCCCTTCGCGGGGTCGAGCAGCGTCAGCTGGCCCTCGAAGCGGTGCACGCTCGCGTGCACGAGCGGCACGCCGAGCGAGCCCGCCGCGTCGCTCAGCGCGTAGCGCGTGGCGAGATCGTCGCTGCCGTCGAGCACGAGGTCGTGACCCGCGCAGAGCGCGAGCGCGTTGCTCGGATCGACGCGCAGCTCCCGAGCGTCGACCTTGCAGCCGGGGTCGAGCCGCGCGAGCGACCGCGCCGCGCTCTCGGCCTTCGGCGCGCCCAGCTCGGAGACGCCGTGCAGGATCTGTCGCTGCAGGTTCGAGAGCTCCACGCGATCGAAGTCTGCGATCGTGAGCGAGCCGACCCCCGCCGAGGCGAGGTAGAGCGCCGCCGGGCAGCCGAGACCGCCGGCGCCCACCACGAGCACGCGGGCGCCGAGCAGGCGCGACTGCCCGAGCGCTCCGATCTCCGCGAGCCCCAGGTGTCTCGCGAAGCGCTCCAGCGCCTCCGGCGTGCGCAGCCTAGGGTGCAGCTCCGCGTGTCCGGCGCGCGTGCGCTCGGCCCAGTCCTCGATGCCCATCCACGCGGCGTCGACGCGGCCGTAGCCGTGGCTCCGCAACAGCTCCGCCGCCTTCGCGCTGCGCGCGCCACGCGCACAGAGCAGCACGATCGCCGCCTCGCGCTCGGGCAGGCGCCGCGAGAGCTCCTCTCGGCCCATGCCGCCGAGCTCGGACCACGGCAGATGCAGCGCTCCGGGGAAGGGGCGCCGCGAGAGCTCCTCGGCCTCGCGCAGGTCGACGACGAGCGGAGGCGCGTCGCCCTCGAGCATGCGTACGAGCTCGTCGAGGCCCCTCGGGGCCCTTGGCGGCTTGGGTCGGTCTGCGCTCATGTTCGGGGGGGCTCGTGACGCAGCACCCTCCGAAGAAGCGTGCTGCGCCCAGGTGACGGGATTGACCGGGCTGGGCTCGTACCCTAACCCCTCCGGTCATGTCCGACGACTCGAAGCCTTTCCACGATCCTCACGTCGCCATCAACCGCGTCTACACGAAGAAGGGCGACCAAGGGCAGACGAGCCTGGTCGGTGGCCAGAAGGTCGACAAGGACGACGCGCGCATCGAGGCCTACGGCACGATCGACGAGCTGAACTCCTTCGTGGGCGCGGCCAGGCACGAGGCGCTGCTCTCCGTGGCGCGCGCCGAGGGCCCGGGCCGAGCGCACCTCGAGACGATCGAGCGTTCGCTCCTGCGCGTGCAGCACGAGCTCTTCAACCTCGGCTCGGTGCTCGCCACGCTGCCCGGCGATCTGCACCCGAAGCAGCCTCGCATCACCGACGCGGAGGTGCGGAGACTCGAGGCCGAGATGGACGCCTGCCAGGAGGGGCTCTCGCCCCTGCGCTCCTTCGTGCTGCCGGGCGGCTCGCGGCTCAACGTCGAGCTGCACCTCTGCCGGACCGTGTGTCGGCGCGCTGAGCGGCTGCTCGTGCGGCTCGGCCGGAGCACCGAGATCGACGTGGTCGATCTGCGCTACGTGAACCGGCTTTCGGACGCGTTCTTCGTCTGGAGCCGCGCCGCCGCGGCGGCCGAGGGCCTCGACGAGGTGCTCTGGGAGCCGAACCGCGCCGCGTCCGGCGAGGGCTGAAGCACCCAGCCTCGAGCCCCGAGCTCCGGCGGCTCAGGGCGAGCGCGCGAGGTGCGTCGCGAGGCGCTCGTAGAGCGCGGCGGCGAGCTGCGGATCGTAGGCCGTGACCTCGCGGAAGTCGTCGCGGCGGATGCGCAGCGCCCGCGCCCGCTCGACCACCTGCGCGGGGCGCAGATCCTTCGGGCGCACGCCCACGAGCGACTCGGCGTGGAGCAGGGCAGGGGGGCCCATGCGCCGGCCGTCGGCGAGCTCGAGCGTGCCCTCCAGCAGCACGTAGGCGCACAAGTCGCCGGCGCCTGCAGCGGTGAGGCGGTGGCCCTCCTCGAGCTCGACCTCGATCCCGCTCGCGAGCGCGGCCATCAGCCTAGGCGTACCGAGCCCCGAGAACAGCGCGCAGTGCGAGAGCGTGGCGATGTCGTCGGCCACGTGCGCGTCGTCGCCGGCCCGCGCGACGAGGCGGTCTTCCACCTTGAGCGCGACCGCCGTGGCGTTGTCGCGCCCACCCCGACTCGCGGCGTGGTGCACGAGCTCGTGCACGACCTTCGCGGGATCCTTGCGTGTGATGCGGTGGAGCGTGGCTTCGTCGGTGATGCCCGCGCAGGCGCCGTCGCTCGCGAGCACGATCAGATCGCCGCGCCTCAGGTCGACGGGGAAGACGTCGATGCGCAGGGGCACCTCGAGCCCGACGCCGCTCGACAGTGGCCGGGGTACCTGGCGCGACCCTCCGCGCGGCAGCCTCAGGCTCTCGGGATCGTGCACGAGGTGGTCCTCGGTGATCTGGAGCGTGGTCGTCGCTCGCCCGAGGTAGACGCGGCCGTCGCCCACGTGGGCGACGAAGGCCTTGTCGCGTGCGAAGACGCAGAGGTCGAGCGTGGTCCCCATCGCCTCGCCGCGCCGCGCGGACTCCTCACGCACGGCTTGGTGTGCGCGCAGGCACGCGGACTTCAGGAGCTCGAGCACCGCGCGCCTGCGCTCGAGGCTCGGGCTCGCGACGAAGGCGTCGAGCGCGCGCTGGGCCTCCCGCGAGCCGAGGTGCTCACGCGCGGAGCCGAGCGCGAGCTCGGCGGCGAGCGCACCGTGCGCGAGTCCCCCCATGCCGTCGGCGACCCCGAAGCAGGCGAGCTCGGGTGCGAGCAGCAGCGCGTCCTGGTTGTCCGAGCGCACCGGCCCGGTCGAGGTGTCACCCGCGACCTGGAGCCGGTAGTCGAAGCGCGGCAGGATCTGGCTCACCGTGCCGCCCTTCGCGAGCCGCGGCGCGAGCGCTCGCGCCCCGAGGCCGGCCGAGCCTCAGTCACAGCCGCCGGGCGCCGAGCCGACGATGGCGGCGATGACGCAGTCGTCGAAGCGCGCCTTGAGCTCGTCGCAGTCCCCCGACCCGCGGTAGTGCTCTGCGCAGCCATCGATCGTGCCCTCATCGTACTGGAGGCAGGCCTCGCCGCCGACCCTCGTCCTCACCAGCGAAGGGCAGGTGGGAGAGGTCATCGTACAGCTCAGCCTCGTGCGCGCCGACTCGAGCGCGGTCGACAGCTCCGCGCAGGCGGCGGCCTCGGCCACCGGCACGCCGTTCTTCGCCGGTCGGTAGCGGCCGTCGCCGCCTCCACCTGCGCCTGTGTCGCCATCGCCGCAGGCCGAGGTCGTGAGCAGGCCGAAGGGCAGAGCGAGCGCGATCGCGACTTGGAGGAATCGTTTCACGCGCGTCGACCTACCACGGCTCGCGCCGTGACGACACGCGAGCTGAGCGCTCCTCTCGAGCGCCCGCGTCGCCGCCACGACGAGATCGGCGAGCGCGGGCTCACTGCGCGATGCAGGCCTGCGTCGAGCCGCGCGAGCGGCAGAGCAGCTCGCCCTCGACGTCCTCGCAACGCAGGTTGCCGAGGCATTCTTGCTCGGCGCAAGACTCGCCGGCGACGGGCCGCAGCGCGCAGGTGCCTGCGTTGCAGTAGGCATAGGCGGCGCAGACCTGATCGGTGGTGCCGGTCTCGCCGCAGGGTTCGCCGACGCCCGGGCGCGCCGTGCAGCGCCTGGACTCGACCTCGCAGAACTCACCGAAGTGCGCGCAGACGCGGGTGTCGAGGTCGGGGTTGCAGTTCTGTCCGGACTTCGCGAGCTGGAAGCACTTGTTGGTGCCGGGGTCGCAGCTCAGGCCGGCCGAGCAGCCGCCCTGCACGCAGTCCTCGCCCGCGCCGGAGCGCGCGACGCAGAACGTGGACTGTAGCTCGTCGTCGAAGGCGCAGATCGCGGTGGCGACGCAGGGCTGCTCGTCGCTGCAGGCCTCCCCGATCGCCGCGCCCGCCGAGGCCGGCCGACAGGTGCCCTCGCAGCAACCCGCGCCACAGGACTCGTCGCAGAACGAACCGACGCCTTCGCACTCGCTCGCAGCGAAGCAGGCCTCTCCCTCGGCCTTGCGCTCGCCGAACACCGGATCGCAGGCTTGGGCCAGCGCCTCGGGGAACAGCGTACCGGCCTCGCAGCTCGAGGCCCGCACCGCGTCGATGCAGGCCTTCGCCGCGTCGGCGTCGTAGCTCAGGTTGCCCGAGCTCGCCGCGACCGCCGCTTGCACGATGTCCTGGTCGGCCTGCGTGGTCGCGAGGCAGGTCTCCGCGTCGGGCATCGCCCCGCAACGCACGAGCAGGGCGCAGGAGGCGTCGCGGTAGGACTGCACGAACTCGTCGAGCGCGATGCCGGGCGTGGTGACGACCTCGTCGTCGCCACAGGCGGCCACACCTAGCAGAGGGGACACGAACAAGACACCCAGGGAGACCCAACCAACCGAAGCAAGGCGCATGGCCAGGGAGCATAGCGCCGAAGCGGGCGCGGGGCGAAAGCTCGGCAGAGTTCCGACCTTGGAGGCGCGACTGCGGCTCGTCGTCCACACGGTCGCGGCCCAGGGGCCACGACGCGGTGTGGGGCGTCGCCGCCCGCCGAGCGCGATCCCGCCGTCTCGGGCGGGGGAGGCGAAGGTGGGAGCCTTCGGCACGGCGCTTGATGGTCCGTCCTGGAGGAGGTTCGTCATGAAGCGCTCGTTCTCCCTGCTCGTCCCCGCCCTGTGGGCTCTCTCGGTCTCGGCTCTGGGTTGTGACCGCCCGGACGCCCGGCTCGAGCGCATGCGCCCGGTGCAGGTGCTCGTCGTGGAACGCGAGGCGGTCGGCTCGGCCGCAGCAGCGCCCACGCAGGCGCCCCCCGCCGCGGCCCCCGGCACCGCGGCCGCGCCCGCGGCAAAGGCGCCCCGCGCCCAGGCGCCGCTCGACGCCGCGGCGCGCGTCACCCGCCTCAGCGTCGCCAAGGGCGTCGAGCGTCGCCAGCCGGTGGGCGAGGCCGAGCGCTTCGAACGCGGCAGCTACGAGCGCCTCTACGCCTACCTCGAGGTCGACAACCGCGGCGAGCCCGGCGCAGTCGTCGTCAGCTTCGTGCCGCCCGGCGGTGGACCCGAGCGCGGGCGCGTGCGGCTCGACGTGGGCGCCTCACCCAGGTACCGGACCTGGGGCTACTCGCGGGCGATCGACCTGCCCGGCCGCTGGTCGGCCGTCGTGCGCAGCCTCGACGGACGCGAGCTCGCGCGCACCAGCTTCGACGTCGAGTGACCGCCTCGCAGCTCTCGCCTCGAGGCCTGTGACTTGTCTCGCGGGGCACATTGCGTGTACCGAGCCACGGCGATGCATCTGTCCGACCCCTCGACCCCCGTGGCGCCCGAGCGTGGCCTCTTCTGCAACCGCACGCTCAACATGCGGGCGATCCGGGCCATCGGCTACGACATGGACTACACGCTGGTCCACTACCACATCGAGGCCTGGGAGCAGCGAGCCTACGACCACCTCCAGGCGAGGCTCGCCGCGCTCGGCCTGCCCGTCAGCGATCTGCGCTTCGACCCGAGCGGCATCATCCGCGGGCTCGTCATCGACACCGAGCGCGGCAACATCGTGAAGGCCAACCGCTTCGGCTACGTGAAGCGCGCCTTCCACGGCACACAGCCGCTCGCCTTCGAGGCCTTGCGCCAGGCCTACGCGCGGGAGATCGTCGATCTCTCGGAGCCGCGCTGGGTCTTCCTCAACACGCTCTTCTCGCTGAGCGAGGCCTACATGTTCGCGCAGCTGGTCGACCTCTTCGATCGCGGCGAGCTCCCGGGCATCTCGGGCTACCACGAGCTCTACGAGCTCACGCGCAAGCACATCGATCTCACCCACATGGAGGGTGAGCTCAAGGCCGAGATCATGGCCCACCCCGATCGCTACGTGGACCTCGACCCGGACGCGGCCGTCGCGCTGCTCGACCAGAAGGCCGCGGGCAAGCGCCTCCTGCTCGTCACCAACTCCGAGTGGGCCTTCACCGCGGCGATGATGCACTACGCCTTCGATCGCTACCTGCCGGAGGGCACCACCTGGCGAGATCTCTTCGAGCTCGTCGTGGTCGCGGCGAACAAACCCGCCTTCTTCGAGCGGCGCAACACCGTGCTCGAGGTCGTGAGCGACGACGGGCTCCTGCGCCCCCACGTCGGCCTGCTCGCCTCCGGCAAGGCCTACTTCGGCGGCGACGCGGTGCTCGTGGAGCGCTCG
Organism: uncultured Polyangiaceae bacterium; assembly: GCA_938004785.1. Taxonomy (GTDB): domain Bacteria; phylum Myxococcota_A; class Polyangia; order Polyangiales; family Polyangiaceae; genus CALKVW01. The sequence goes on along the minus strand of CALKVW010000276.1, from coordinate 37,207 downwards.
CTCGGTGTGTCGGGGGACGAGATCCTCTACATCGGCGATCACATCTTCGGCGACGTGCACGTCTCGAAGAACATCCTGCGCTGGCGCACCTGCCTCGTCGTGCGCGAGCTCGAAGACGAGATCCACGCGACCGTCGAGGCCGAGGCCGAGCTCGAGCGACTCGCCGAGCTCATGCAGGAGAAGGAGCAGCTCGAGCGCGAGCACTGCGAGCTGCGCCTGCGCCTGACGCGCCACCGCGCGGGCTACGGCCCCGCGCTCCCGGAGGGGCTCGGCGAGAGCGAGCTCGGCGAGGCGATGTCCACGCTGAGGCAGCAGATCGCCGAGCTCGACGCGGTGATAGCTCCCCTCGCCAAACGCGCCGCCGAGCTCGGCAACGCGAGCTGGGGGCCGCTCATGTGGGCAGGCAACGACAAGAGCCACTACGCGCGCCAGATCGAGCGCTACGCCGACGTCTACACCTCACGCGTGTCGAACTTCGCGCTCGCGACGCCCTTCGTCTATCTGCGCTCACCTCGCGGCATGCTCCCGCACGACGCCGCACCTGCGCCCGCCGCGGGCAGGGGGGCTTACTCCTCGGGGCCGCCGAGCCGGCGCTCCTCACCGCGCTGACCCCGACGGGCTCGCCTCGTCAAGCTCGCCCCGGCGCGCCGGCGTCGGGGGCGCTGCGCCAGGCCGCTGCTACGCCGCCCTCGGAGCCCGGTTCCGATCTACGCTTCCGCTCGCCCATGCTGAGCTTCAGCCCCGACCCCAGCACTGCCGAGCGGCAGATGCATGCGATCATCACCTACCTCGTGGCCTTCGGTCACGTCGACGGCGACTTCGACAGCGCCGAGAAGGGCTACGTGCGCGACTACGTGCGCGCCCTCGTGCGCGCCCGCGCCGAGCAGGCGATGCCGGACGCCGAGCGCGGGCTGCTCAGCGAGCTCGTCGAGAAGTGGACGACCCACTTCCACGAGGTCGTCGACGACATCGACACGGAGATCCGCGCCAACCTCGACGAGCCCACCGCCGAAGGCGAGAGCGGCTCGAGCTTCGCGATGTCGCGCCTCAAGCTGAAGTGCTTCGAGCTCTTCAAGGGCTTCGACGAGGACTCGCGCCAGGCGCTGCTCGACTCGGCCGACGAGCTCATCCGCGCCGACGGCACCATCGATCCACGAGAAGAGGCGCTGCGCGACGAGATGGCCGCGCTGCTCGAGGCGCCGCTCGAGCTCGACGAGGCGGACATCGAGACGCTCGACCAAGGCGCGGTCGTGATCGGGCAGGCCGCGCGCCCCTCGCCGCGCGTCGACGACCACCCCTTCTTCTCCAAGACCGAGTGGCACTACGCGACCGACAAGGCCACCTTCGCGCAGCAGGCCGAGCGCGATCTCGACGTGCTGCGCCGCACGATGCTCAAGCTCGACGAGCTGCGCGGCAAGGGGCGCGGCAAGCTCGGTCTCGGCAGCACCTTCGCCGACTTCGCGAGCGACGCGCCCTTCATGGACGGCCACGTCGTCGTGCATCCGCCGAGGGGCAAGGACTACGAGCTGCTCGTGCTGGGCGATCTGCACGGCTGCTACTCCTGCCTCAAGGCCGCGCTCTTGCAGGTCGACTTCTTCGAGAAGGTGCAGCGCTACCACGACGACCCGGAGAACCAGCCGAACATGCTGCTGGTCTTCCTCGGCGACTACATCGACCGCGGGCTCTTCAGCTACAACGGCGTGCTGCGCACGGTGCTGCAGCTCTTCCTCGCCGTGCCCGAGCACGTCGTGCCGCTGCGCGGCAACCACGAGTACTACGTCGAGCTCAACGGGCGCGTGTACGGCGCCGTGAAGCCCTCCGAGGCGATGCAGTCGCTCAAGGACCGCGCCGACGACCAGCTCTTCGCCGAGTACATGCGCCTCTTCGAGGCCCTTCCGAGCTCCTTCGTCTTCGACCAGCTCTTCATGGTGCACGCCGGCATCCCGCGCGACGACAGCTTCGCCGAGAAGTGGAAGGGCCTCGAGTCGCTCAACGACTACGATCTCCGCTTCCAGATGATGTGGAGCGATCCGAGTGAAGCCGAGTTCGTGCCGCTCGAGCTCCAGAAGCAGTCGGCGCGCTTCGCCTTCGGCAGGCGACAGTTCCGGCACTTCATGCGCGAGATCGGCTGCACCACCATGATCCGCGGCCACGAGAAGGTGATCGCCGGCTTCCGCGAGGTCTACCCCGAGCCGGAGGCGCGCCTGCTCAACCTCTTCTCGGCCGGCGGCCAGACGAACGACGATCTGCCCGCCGACTCGAGCTACCGCGAGGTCAAACCCATGGCGCTCACGGTGAAGCACCACGCCGGCGTGAACGAGATCGTGCCCTTCGAGATCGACTACGAGCGCTTCAACGATCCGAGCGTGAACGCCTTCTTCCGCGAAGCGGTGAAGTCCGGCGGCGAGTGAGCTCGGGCCTCGCGCCGTGCGGCGCGCAGGCTCGCGGTGCCGCCCACGACGACGAAGCCCGCCGCACCTCGAGGGTGCCGCGGGCTTCGACGTGTCGGGGCCCCAGGCGGGGCCAGCCGTCGATCAGAACTGCGCCTTCTCGGTGGAGCCCTCGAGCGCGAGCGTCGAGGCGAGGCCGCCGGTGATGACCTGCGTGACCTCGTCGAAGTAGCCCGTTCCGACCTCGCGCTGGTGACGCGTCGCCGTGTAGCCCTTCGCTTCGGCGGCGAACTCGGCCTGCTGCAAGCGCGAGTAGGCCGTCATGCCTTCCTTCGCGTACTCGCTCGCGAGCTCGTACATGCCGTGGTTCAGCGAGTGGAAGCCCGCGAGCGTGACGAACTGGAACTTGTAGCCCATCGCGCCGAGCTCACGCTGGAACTTGGCGATGGTCGCGTCGTCGAGGTGCTTCTTCCAGTTGAACGAAGGCGAGCAGTTGTAGGCGAGCATCTTGCCCGGGTGGTGCTTGTGGATGCCCTCGGCGAACTTCTTCGCGTCCTCGAGGTCCGGGGTCTGCGTCTCGCACCACACGAGATCGGCGTAGGGCGCGTAGGCGACGCCGCGGGCGATGGCCGCCTCGAGGCCGCCCTTGAACTGGTAGAAGCCCTCGGGCGTGCGCTCGCCGGTGAGGAAGGGTTTGTCGCGCGGATCCACGTCGCTCGTGATGAGCTTCGCGCTCTCGGCGTCGGTGCGCGCGACGAGCAGGGTCGGTACGCCCATGACGTCGGCGGCGAGGCGCGCGGCGACGAGCGTGCGGATGAACTGGCTGGTCGGCAGGAGCACCTTGCCGCCCATGTGGCCGCACTTCTTCTCGCTCGCGAGCTGGTCCTCGAAGTGCACGCCCGAGGCGCCGGCCTCGATCATCGCCTTCATGAGCTCGAAGGCGTTGAGCGGCCCGCCGAAGCCGGCCTCGGCGTCGGCCATGATGGGCGCCATCCAGTTCCGCGTGACCTTGCCCTCGGCGTGCTCGATCTGATCGGCGCGCTGCAGGGCCTGGTTGATGCGCTTGACCACGGCCGGCACGCTGTTGGCGGGGTAGAGGCTCTGGTCCGGGTACATCGCGCCGGAGAGGTTCGCGTCGGCGGCCACCTGCCAGCCGGACAGGTAGATGGCCTCGAGGCCCGCGCGCACCTGCTGCATCGCCTGGTTGCCCGTGAGCGCGCCGAGCGAGGTGACGTAGGGCCGCGTATGGAGCAGCTCCCAGAGCCTGCGGGCGCCCTGCTGGGCGATCGAGTGCTCGACCTTCACGGTGCCGCGCAGACGCTCGACGTCGGCCGGGCTGTAGGGACGGGTGATCCCCGCGAAACGCTCGGGGATGGACTGTGTGCTCTGGTCGCTGTGGCTCATGGGAGTCTCCTCGGTCGGTTCGCGTGGGGGAAGGTCGGTCGGGGGCAGGGGCTCGAAGGCGCCCCTCGGCGCCGAGCGCGAGTCAGAGGCGCTCGTAGGCGCCGAGGGTGAGGAAGTCCGCGAGCTCGCTCGCGGTGGACAGCTCGTCGAAGAGCTGGCGCGCCTCGTCGAAGCGGCCCGTGCGCACGCGCTCGGGGCCGAGCTCCGCTTCGAGCTTCGTCATTTCCTCGGCCAGCACCTCGCGGAAGCGCGCGACCGTCAGCGGGCCCTTGCCGTCGAGCTCGACGCCCCAGCGCAGCCACTGCCACACCTGGCTGCGGCTGATCTCCGCGGTGGCGGCGTCTTCCATCAGGTCGTAGAGCGGCACGCAGCCCTGGCCGCGCAGCCAGGCCTCGAGGTACTGCACGCCCACGCGCAGGTTGTGGCGCAGGCTCTCCTCGGTGTGCGGCCCGGTCGGGCAGCGCAGGAGATCCTCGGCCGTCACGACGACGTCGTCGCGCAGCTCGTCGATCTGGTTCTTGCCGGGCATCTCGGCGTCGAAGATCGCGCGCGCGATCGGCACGAGCGCGGGGTGCGCGACCCAGGTCCCGTCGTGTCCGTCGCGGACCTCACGCAGTTTGTCGTCACGCACCTTGGCCAGCGCGCGCTCGTTGGCGGCGGGGTCGTTCTTGATGGGGATCTGCGCGGCCATGCCGCCCATCGCGTGCACGCCTCGCCGGTGGCAGGTCTTCACCACGAGCTGGGTGTACGAGCGCATGTTGTGCTGCGTCATCGTGACGGCCGAGCGATCCGGCACGATGTGCGTCGGCCGCGCGCGCAGCGTCTTGATGAAGCTGAAGATGTAGTCCCATCTGCCGCAGTTGAGGCCCGAGGAGTGCTCGCGCAGCTCGTAGAGGATCTCGTCCATCTCGAAGGCCGCGGGCAGGGTCTCGATGAGCACGGTCGCCTTGATCGTGCCGACCGGCACGTCGAGCGCGCGCTGCGCGTGCACGAAGACCTCGTTCCAGAGGCGGGCCTCGAGGTGGCTCTGGAGCTTCGGCAGGTAGAAGTACGGGCCGGTGCCTCGCGCGCGGAGCTCCTTCGCGTTGTGGAAGAAGTAGAGACCGAAGTCGACGAGGCAGCCCGGCGCGGGCTCGCCGTCGACGACGAGGTGTCGCTCGACGAGGTGCAGCCCACGCGGACGCACGAGCAGCACGGCCGGCTTCTCGACGAGCTCGTAGTGCTTGCCGCTCGAAGGATCGTCGTAGGCGATGCTCCTGCGCACGGCGTCGACGAGGTTCTGCTGGCCGGAGACGACGTTGTCCCAGGTCGGGCTCGTCGCGTCCTCGAAGTCGGCCATGAAGCAGCTCGCGCCCGAGTTGAGCGCGTTGATGACCATCTTGCGATCGACCGGCCCCGTGATCTCGACGCGCCGGTCGAGCAAGTCCTCGGGCAGGGGCGCGACCTTCCAGTCGCCCTCGCGCACCGCTCGTGTGCCCTCGAGGAAATCGAGCGCTTCACCCGCGTCGATGCGCGCCTGTCGTTCGGCGCGCGCGGCGAGCAAGGCTCGGATGCGGGGGCGAAAGCCGCGCACCAGCTCGGCCACGAAACCGAGCGCCTCAGGCGAGAGGATCGCCTCGGCGCCGACGGGTGCAGGAGCGCGCAGCTCGATGCCAGGGCCCACGATGACGCTTTGCGCTGTCATGCGTCAAGGGATGCGTCCGAACTCCACATCCGTCAACAAACAATCGTATTTTCATGTAGTTGGTGGATTGACACGATTTGGTTGACTGGCAGTCAATCGGTCAGGCGTGTAAACCTCGAGCATGAACAGCGCGGGGCTGGGTGCGAAGGTGAGGACGCTGCGCAAGCGCCACGGCATGTCGCAGGCCGAGCTCGCGGAACGACTCGGGATCTCGGCCTCGTACATGAACCTGCTCGAGGCGGGGAAGCGCCCGCTCACGGCGACCTTGCTGCTCGAGATCGCCAAGACCTTCGCCGTCGAGCTCTCCGCCTTCGACGACGCAGAGGAGGCCTCGCTCGGCGCCGACCTCGCGGAGGTCTTCGGTGATCCGGTGCTCGCGCCCCACGGCATCGCACCCTCGGCGGCGCGAGAGCTCGCGACCGAGAGCCCTCCGGTGGCGCGTGCGATGCTGGCGCTCTACCGGGCCTACGTGTCGGCGCGGGACAACGCGCAGATGCTCGCGGGCAGGCTCGCAGGGGAGGGCGGCGCGGCCGGCGTCGACAACGGGGGACTGCCCAGCGAAGAGGTGAGCGACTTCGTCCAGCGACACCTCAACCACTTCCCCTCGCTCGAGCTCGCGGCCGAGGAGCTGTGGCGCGACGCCGAGCTCGACGCCGACGATCTCTACGCGGGCCTCGCGCGCTACGCACAGCGGCGCTTCGGCGTGCAGGTCCAGACGGTGCGTGTGGGCGAGGAGCGGCTCGCGATGCGGCGCTACGACGCCGCGAAGAAGACGCTCGGCATCAGCGAGGTGCTGCCGCCTCGCTCCAGGCGCTTCCAGCTCGCCCACCAGCTCGGGCTCATCGCGCACTCGGCCGAGCTCGATCGCATCCTCGAGGACGCGCGCGAGCTCACGACGCCCGAGGCGCACGCGCTCGCCCGCGTCGCGCTCGCGAGCTACTTCGCTGCGGCGGTGATCATGCCCTACGAGCCCTTGCTCGAGGCGGCCCGCGCCGAGCGCTACGACATCGAGCTGCTCGCGCACCGCTTCGGCGCGAGCTTCGAGCAGGTCTGCCACCGCCTCACCAGCCTCTCGCGGCCAGGCCGCGAGGCGGTGCCCTTCCACCTCTTGCGCATCGACATGGCGGGCAACATCTCGAAGCGCTTCAGCGCCTCGGGCATCCGCATCGCGCGCTTCAGCGGCGCGTGCCCGCGCTGGAACGTGCACGCCGCCTTCCAGACGCCCGGGCTCATCCGCGTGCAGCTCTCACGCATGCCCGACGGAGGCGTGTACTTCTGCATCGCGCGTACGCTGCGCAGCGATCGCGGCGGCTACCACGTCGCGCACATCGTGCAGGCGATCGGCATGGGCTGCGACGTGCGGCGCGCGCGCGAGCTGGTCTACTCCGACGGCGTCGATCTCGAGAACCTCGACGCCGCCGTGCCGGTGGGCACGACCTGCCGCCTCTGCGTGCAGCTCGACTGCGCGCAGCGCGCCTTCCCGCCGCTGCTGCATCCGCTGCGCATCGACGAGAACGTGCGCGGGGTCTCGCTCTACGCCCCGGTCGACAAGTGAGCCCATGGACCAGTGAACCGAGCGCGGCGGAGGGCTCGCTCCAGCGACACTGTAGGTCTGCCGTGAGGGGACAAAGCAACACATGGTGGCTTTTTATCCTACACAGGCGCCATAAACTGGACTAGAAGCCTCACATGCTGGATCGCAACCTCGGACTGAGCCTGCTCCTCCTCGCTGCTCCCTTCGTCTTCGGTTGCGCGACGCTGCCGCGCACGAGCGTCGACGACGTCTCGAGCTCCGACGAGCCGCTGCTCATCGAGGGCACGCAGCCCGCCTCGGCTTCGGCCTACGTCGGTCCGGCCGGCGCCGCGAACGAAGAGGTCGAGGTCGCCTGGAGCGACAACGGCCAGTCGATCCGTCCCCTGTCCGAGGACGAGGGGCCGCGCTCGGTCGCTGCGCCGAAGTCGTCGGCGCGCAAGCGCCCCGTGCTCATCGGCAGCGCGTCGAGCAGCGCACCCGGCGCGGCGAAGCTGTCGCGCTGAGGCGCCGTACGCGCGGGCCAGCGCGGCGCGTCTACGCAAGATCCCGCCGTCGCAGCGCTCTCCGTCGCGACGACGGTGTAAGCTGCGCTCCGCGGCGCCCGCGCGGGCCTGCTCGGACCGTTCATGCGCTGCTCGTCGTGCAGGGAGTTCATCGTCCTCGGCTCGGCGAGGTTCTGCCCGCACTGCGGCGCGGTCGTCGAGCCGCCCGACGCCGATCCGATGCTCGGCAAGCTCGTCGGGGGTCGCTACCGCATCACCGAGCTGATCGCCGAAGGCGGCATGGGGCGGGTCTACGCCGCCGAGCAGCTCATGGGCAGCACCGTGCGCAAGGTCGCGGTGAAGCTGCTCGTGAGCGAGTACTCCGGGCGTGAGCACGACATGCGGCGCTTCGCGCGCGAGTGCAGCACGGTCGCCGAGCTCGAGCACCCGAACACGATCCGGTTCTACGACTACGGCGAGACCGACGACGGCGACCTCTACATCGCGATGGAGTTCCTCGCCGGGCGCTCGCTCGCGAAGGTGCTGCGCGACGAGGGGCCGATGTCCCCCGATCGCGTCGATCGCATCGTCGGCCAGATCTGCGGCTCGCTCGACGAAGCGCATGGTCGAGGCATCGTCCACCGCGACCTGAAGCCCGACAACGTCGTGCTCACCTCGCCGGGCGGCCAGAGTGACTTCGTGAAGGTGCTCGACTTCGGCATCGCCAAGCGCACCGGCGGGCGCGACCCACGCCTCACGCCGCTCGGCGTGGTGCTCGGCAGCCCGCCGTACATGAGCCCGGAGCAGTTCACCCTGCAGGACGTCGATCCTCGCAGCGACATCTACTCGCTCGCGGTCGTCGCCTACGAGATGCTCACGGGCACGCTGCCGTTCCGAGCCGCCGATCCGCTCGAGTGGGCCACGCTCCATCTGACGGGCGAGCCCCACCCGATGGAGTCGTCGGGGCTCTACGTGCCGCCGCCCATGCGCACGGCGATCCTGCATGCGCTGTCGAAGCAGCCGAGCGACAGGCCCGCGACCATGCGCGCCTTCTACGGTGAGTTCTCGCTCGGCGGCGGCACGCTGCCTCCGGGCAGGCCGGTCTCGGTCGCGCCCCCCGGCCACTCGCAGGCGCCGGGCCGCTGGGTCTCCGAGCCGCCGACCGCGCTCGCGCGCCCGAGCTCCGGCGCGCCGGTCGCGGCCTCCGTCGCGCCAGGCCCGAGCATCCCGGCGGCCGTCTCGTCGATGCCGCGCGCGCTGCACGATGACGGCGCCGTGCCACCGACCGTCAGGGATCCTTCCGCGAGCTCACCCGAGCTCGTGGTCTCGGGTGCGGAGCGCTCGAGCCCCTCGACGACGGCGGAGCGCGCTGCACGCGGGACGATCGTCATGGCGCGTGGCACGCAGAGCTCAGGACCTCCCGCGGTGGGCCCCAGCTCGCCGCCGGCCGCGGCGAGCCTCGCACCCGGGAAGCCACGCGTCTCGGAGGCGACGCCCCCCACGGTGCGCGACGCCGAGGCGCTGCAGGCGATCGCGGCGGGCGCTCGGCGCCGCGGCTGGCTGGGCTGGGCGGCCGGTGGGCTGGTGGCCACGCTGGCCGTCGTCGCTGGCCTCGTGTGGGTGTACTCGCAGGGCCCGGCCGCCTCATCCAAGAAGAAGCGCGCCGTCGACGACGAGCCCGTCGCCACGGGACCGAAGACGGCGCCCGACGCGCCACCCACACCGGTCGACGAGACCCCGCTCGCCCCGGGCCCGGCGCTCGGACCGAGCGCCTCCGCGTCCGTGCGCGGTCCGCTCGGTACGCAGTCTCCATGCGACAGCGCGATCTTCGCCGCCGTCGCAGGCCACTGCGACATGGCGCGCCGCGCCTATGCGCGCTGCCCGGCCTCGAGCCCACACCACGCCTCCGCCACGCGTTCGCTCGACGGGCTCTGCCCCGCGGCAGCTCCCTCGCCGAGCTCGAGCGGCGCGGCCCCTGCGCCGAGCGCGCCAGCCCCGCCCAGCCTCACGCCCAGCCCGCCCCCGGGCTGAACGGCCCGAAGCTCAGGCGCGCTGGCGCCGCCTCCGGCGAAGGACCGAGAGCGCGATGGCCGCCGCAGACAGCGCCACGCCATGACCCGCAGGCTGGGGAGGCGTGCTGCATCCGCAGCCCCCCGAGGCGGCGAGCGGGTCGTCGCTCGCGTCGACGCCGCCGGGATCGGGCTGGGGCGTGCACTCGGTGCAGCTGCCCTGCTTGGGCGAGACGCCGACGATGCAGAAGGCGTCGAGCGTCCAGCCGCCCAGCTCGAAGCCCGCGTCGCTGGAGAGCTCGTAGGTCACCTGCACCGTGCCGTCCTCAGCCACCGCGTCGCTCAGGTCGACGTCGTGGAAGCGCCACTCGCGGTCGCGGTGGTGCACCGTGCTCTGATCGCCCTGGTCGGAGTCGAAGTTGCGCCAGAGGCGTTTGTCGCCGGCGTAGATCGACGCGCGATCGAAGAAGGCGTCTTCGACGTTGAGCCAACGCCTGTACTGCAGGCGCACCTCGGCGTAGCCGGAGGTGTCGATCACCGGCGTCTTCGCCCAGGTGACCTTGTCGGCTTGGTAGAGGCCGTTGAAGTTCGGCTCGATCGCCAGATCGTTGCCGAAGACACGCTCGCCCTCGAAGGCCGAGCTCGCGTCGCCGTTCCGGGCGTTGCCGCGTGCCGGACCCCACTGCCAGTCGTCGGCGCCCTCGGTCTGGGTGCCGTTCGACAAGCCGTGCGTCCAGCCCTCGAGCTCGGGATCGGTCTCGAAGCCCGTGCAGTAGAGCGGGACCACCTCGCCGACGTAGACCTGGTAGCGAGGGTCGGCGGGGTTGTCGGGCAGGCGAACGGGCGCGCTGCCCGAGGCGAAGTCGACCTCGATGGAGTACTCGAGCACGGTGCCTTCGCTCGGCGTGGGCAGGGTCGCGCCGAGCTTCGCGCCGTCGCGCTCCATCTCGAGCGTCACCGCCGTCGCGCTCGAGCCTGCCTCGCGGTAGCTCAGGCGCGCGGAGGCGATCGTGTCCTCCGGGCAGGCGTCGAAGAGGCCCGTGACCTCGGCCTCGACCCTCAACCCACCGGCCTCGCGTGGCACGACGCCGAGCCCGGTCGAGGTGGCCGCGCGCAGCGACATGCCGTGCAGGTTGAAGGCGCGGTTGATGGCGCAGCCGTGGGGCGTGCCGTTGCTGATGTCGCCGTCGTCGTCGTCGGCCGCGAGCACCTCGAAGTGCATCGTCGGGATGTCGGAGGCGCGGCGGATGCCTTGGTAGAAGAGCTCGTCGCTCTTCGCGACGCCCTCGGCTTCGCCGAGCTCGAGCACGAGCGCCTTGCGCATGTCCCAGAGCGTCTGTCCGATGACGAGGCCGTCGCTGTGCACGGTCTGGTTCGTCCCGACCACGTCGTCGGGCCAGCGGCGCTCCTCGTTCGCTGGGTCGATGTGCCTGAGCTCCTGCGAGGTGCCGAAGAAGCCGCGCCCCATCGCCGGGTCGCCGGTGATCGTGGCCGCGAGGTAGTCGCTGATGCCTTCGCTGAGCGCTCCGTCGAAGTCGCCCACACCGAAGACGATCGATTGGTAGTGCAATGAATGGCCGAACTCGTGGTAGACGACGTCGGCGATGCGACCGGTGTTCTCGCAGCCCTGGCCCGCGCGGTAGAAGTTGATCGTCGTGCCGTCGCTGTAGGCGTTGCACGCGTCGTCGATGTTCACGGTCGCGCGCAGCTGCTTGTCGAGATAGGCGAGCGAGGGCGCGAAGCGCTTCGCGTAGCTCTTCACGATCCCGGCGTGCGCGTAGGTGCTGAGCTCGGCGTCGAGCTCGGCCTGTCCCGAGGCGTCCCACACGTAGGCCTCGCCGTCTTCGAGCTCCACGCTCAGGCTCGCGGGATCGCCTGCGGAGTTGCGCACGCGCACCAGGCTGCCCTCGAGCACGAGCTCCACGCTGGCCGTGGCGGCGCCCACCCAGCCGAGCACGCCGAGCGCGCTCGCGGCCACCGCGGAGCCGTCGAGCGTTGCCTGCGCCAGCGCCGCAGGCGCCGCGAAGCGAGGTCCGTGGCTGGGGGCACGCTCCGGCACGAGCAAGGACACGCTGGCCTCGGCGAAGCGCAGGAGCTGCTCGCGGGCGACCGGCTCGCCGGTCTCGGCGTCGACGTGGACGCGGTAGCGCAGGCGCGGCGACGCGACCTCGAGCACGATCGGCACCACGACGCGGTGGATCCGCCGCGCGCCGACGTGAAAGCTGAGGATCTCCGCGGCTCCGGGCGGCTCGAGCAGGGTCGAGCTCACTCCGAGCGCGCCGTCGACGAAGCTGCGCGCGCCCGCGAGCAGCTCCGCTTCGCTCGCCCAGCGAGAGGGGCTCGGCGCGCGCACGTGGGGGACGGCCTCGCCGCCGAAGGCATAGAGCCGGTCGTTCTTGAAGCGCACGCTGAGCTGACCGCCGCGCACGCGCAGCCCGCCGTGCCGCTGCACGAAGCCGAGCGTGCGCTGGCCTCGGTCGAGATCGTTGGCGACGAGCTCGAAGTCGGAGAGCGCGGCGCCAGGTGCGAGGAGCTCGAGGTGCTCGGCGAGCAGGTCGAGCGCGGCCTTCTCGGCGAGCTCCGGGCTCGCGACCGAGCCGGGTACGCGGAGACCAGGCCCGTAGGCGCGGCGCGCGACGCCCGTGCTGGGATCGAAGCCCACGCGCCACCCAGGCCCGAGCCGCTCGCGCAGCTTCGCGAGCGCCTTCGCCTGTCGAGGTCCGGGAGCCGACCAGCTCAAGAGCGGCGCTTCGTCGATGCGCAGGGCGTCGGCCTGCCGCAGCCCGACGGCGCCGGGCGACAGCTCGAGACCTTCCGCGCTGGTCCCCGGCACCGGGGTGCGCCGTGGGGCGAGCGCATGGGCGCTGGGGGTGACGACGGCCGCCGAGCAGAGCAGAGCGGCGGAGAGCAGAGGTCGCAGGTGCATCGGTCCTCGAGTGAGCGGCGGGCCCGCGGGCCCGTCGGGAGCGCAGTCGGCGCCGCGAGCCGCGCATTGTGGGGCCGCGCCGCGCCCGCGCACAGTGCTCGGGAGGATCAAAGCTTCTCCAAACCGAGCAGCCAGTCGAGCCCCGCGGCGATCCGCGCCTCGGCTTCGGGGCCGTACTGGCCGTGCTTCGCGCCGGGCAGCTCCAGGTAACGCGCGCGCACGCCGCGCTGGTCGAGCTTGCTCGCCGCGTCGATGAGGTGGTGGCGCGTGTCGAGCTCGCCCGCGACGAGCAGCACCGCGGCGAGCTCAGCGAGCCGGGGGGAGCGTGGCGCGCGAGGCCCGGCGGCCAGCACCACACGCGGATACCGCTCGGGCCACCGGGCTGCGAGCGCCTCGGCGACGAGCGCGCCCTGCGAGTAGCCGAAGACGATGGGCTCCGCGTCGAGCCGTCGGCCGGTGGCCGCCTCCACGGCGGCGACCGCGGCTCGTACGCGGGCGTCGAGGCTCCACGGGTTGGTGCTCCAGCGCGTTCGCCCTCCGCCTTTGCACGAAACGTCGCCGAGCACCGAGATGAGCGTGCCGACGCGGTAGGCGGCAGGGGCCCAGGCTCGAAAGCCCTCGGGGTCGCCGCACTTGCCGTGGAAGTAGAGCAGCGGGCGGGAGGTCGACGCGGCGCCCTCCACGACGAGCACGGGGCGGTCTCCCGGTACGGCGACGCGCAGGAGCGGGAGCGGGGCCGCCGGCGAGGGCAGGGGTGCGCTCGCCTCGGGTGGCGCCTCGCGCGACGGATCGGCCTCCGAGCTGGGCGGCGTCGCGAGGGACGGCGCCACGCCGTGCGCCGGCGCGGTGGCTGTGCTCGAGCCCGCAGCAGCGATCTCGGCCGCCTCGCGCGCTGGCGGCGGTGCGGCCGCGGCGCAGCCGAGGAGCGTGGCCGAGAGCCCGAACGCGCTCATCGCGCTCGTCGCGCAGCGCTGCGCGTTCGCGAGGGAGGCGGCAGGCACCTCCCGAGCCTAGCCCTTCGTGGGGCTCTGCGCGAAGACCCGGCGCAGGTGACGCGACGTCTGCGCGCTGCTAGGTGGCTTCGCATGTCCGAGCGAGTCGCCCGCCCCCCCGTGCGCACCGAGGCGCTGTTCCGAGCCGAGGCCGAGGCCGAAGAGGCCAAGCGGCAGCTCGCGCTCGAGGGGGCCCGCGGGCTCGACAACCGATGTCCAGAGTGCGGAGCGCTCGGCAGCCTCGAAGAGCAGGACGACGGTGAGACCCGCTGCGTGGACTGCGACCTCGTCGTCGGCGCGCAGCAGCGCCTCGGCGGCCTCGGCCGGAAATGATCGCGCCGCGATCGGGCCGGAGCCCGGCGAAGGAGCCACGGCGGCTTGGTGGAACCTCGCCGGGGGCCCACGCGATGGGCCGAGCCGCTCAGCCCCGGTAGATCGCCTCGTAGGTGTCGACCATGCGCGCCACGGCGTAGCGCTCGAGGGCGAGCTCGCGACCCCGCGTGCCGAGGCGTGTTGCGAGCGCGTCGTCGCCGAGCAGGCGCGCGAGCGCACCTCGGAGGGCGGCTTCGTCGCCTGCAGGCACGAGCAGACCGGTCTCCCCGTCGTGCACGACCTTGGGCACGCCGCCCACGCTCGTCGCCACGATCGGCAGCGCTGCGCCCATCGCCTCGGTGAGCACCAGGGGTAGACCCTCGGAGTCGCTCGAGAGCGCGAACACGTCGAAGGCCCGATAGAGCCCTGCGGTGTCGTGGCGCTCGCCGGTGAAGACGCAGTGGCGCGCGACGCCGAGCTGTTCGGCGAGCGCGCGCGTCGGCGCGGCGAGGCTGCCTCCGCCGACGATCGCGAGTCGCACGCCCTCGCCGAGCAGGGGCGCAGCGGCGCGGAGCAGCAGGGCGTGGTTCTTCACCGCCTCCATGCGCCCGACGGTGCCGATGAGCTTCGCGTCTTCGGGCATGCCGAGCGCGGCGCGCGCGCTCCGGCGAGCCTCCGCGTCCGGACGGTAGCGGTCCAGATCCGTCCCGTTCTCGACGACCCGGATCTTGCGGCCGTCGACCTCGTGGATGCTTCGCGCGAAGTCCGCCGTCGCTTCGCTCACCGGGCAGAAGACGTGCGCTGCGGCGGCGCCGGCGCGGCGCAGCCACAGGCGGTGCGGCGCGTCCGGGTGGGGCCCGTGTTTGCTGTGCACCACACGCGCTCCGGAGAGGCGCGCGGGGATGGCGGCGTAGATGAGCGGGATCGGGTTGTGCGTATGCACGACGTCGAAGCGCTCGCGCACGAAGCGCCACCACAGTCGGGCCGAGAGGCTGCGGTCGAAGCCGCCCCGATCCTTCGGTATGCGCAGGACGCGCGCCCCGGCCTGGACGAAGCGTGGCGCGAGCGGCCCATCGGCGGGCTCCTCGAGGGACACGAGGCTGAGGCGGTGACCGCGCCTCACGAGCTGCTCGACGAGCGAAAGCGCGACGCGTTCGGCGCCACCCGTGTGCGTGCTGGAGAGGACGTGGCAGATCGAGAGAGACGCGCTCTTCACCGACGTCGGCAAGTAGCACGCGCCGCACCGGGAAGGCAGCGGCGGCTCGCTGGTATGGCCGGAACCCGCGAAGACCCGCGCTGAGCGAAGCACGCCCCTGCGCCGTGCTGTGCCACCCGCGCCACCTGCGACGTGGACGGCGGACTCGGCGCAGCCCTCTCACGCGCCGTCGCAGGCGCCCGCGCGATTGTTGACGAGGGCGGCACAGCGCGTGCTTCATTCGCGCCCATGCTCCAACTCGGTCGCCTCTCATCCGCCGCGGCGCTGATCGCCGTCGTGACGTCGTCGGCTGGCTTCGCCGCCGCCCAGCCCGCTGGCGCGCCGCCCGCTCCGGGGCCGGTCGGCGCCCCGGTCGAGCCCGCCGCCGTGCCGCCGGCTCCGCCCGAGCAACCTCCGGCCCCTCCGCCGCCCGCGCCCTTCGCGCCGGCCCAGCAGCCTGCGCCTCCGCCGCCTCCGATGGCGCCGCCTCCGATGTTCTGGCAGCCGACCTACGCGCCGGCGCCCGCTGCGCCGCCTGCCGAGGCGCAGCGCCCCGGCATCGGCAAGGCCGGCATCCCGACGAGCCAGCGCGGAGGGCTGCGTCTGGAGCTCTCGGCGGTGGGAGACGGCGACGACGACGTCTCCGGCGGCTCGATGCTCATCGCTCCGAGCATCCCGCTCGCCGAGCGCACCTTCCTCGACGTGCGCCTGCCGCTCGGCTTCGCCACCGGCTTCGTGCTCGGAAACCCTTCGGTGAACCTGCGTCACGTCGTGCGCGCGAACCGCTCGGTCTTCGTGACGCTCGGTGGTGGGCTCGGCCTGCCCCTGCTCGACGACGACACGCAGGACCGCCGCTTCTTCGAGGTGCCCAACGTCGCGAGGGGCCTCTACGACTTCCACGAGTTCTACCCGTTCAGCGTGCCGCTCCGCTTCGGGGCTGGTGTCGAGGCTCACGTCGGCGAGCTGTTGATCCTCCGTCTGAACGGAGACCTCACCGCGATGTTCAACTACGGCGACAACGACGAGCCCGAGGTGGCCTTCCAGCACGCCGGCGAGATCCAGCTCGGACACACTTTCGGTGGCGGTCTGCGTGTGCAGGGCGTCGCGCTGCCCACCTTCGAGAGCACGGGCGTGCGCTCGAGCTTCGAGGGCGATCTCTACCAGCTCGCGATCGAGCCGTACTTCGCCTACGAGGGCGAGCTGCTCTTCGCGCGTGTCGGCCTCCTGCTGCCGGTCGACGAAGCGCTCGGCCCGCCCTTCAGCCAGAGCTTCGCGTTCCGCTTGGCGACGGGTTTCCGCATCGACTGAGGCCTCCGCGTCGCGAGCGCCCGGAGCAAGGGCCTCGAGCTCAGGGCGGGCTCACTCCGGTCGCACGGTCAACACCGACCACGCGCTCGGAGCGAGCCGTCGCGCCGCGAAGGCTCGGAGCTCGGCGACGCTCGGAGAGGCGTCGACGTTCGGCGAGGCGCCTGCGTAGAGCTGAGCGAGGCGCTCCCGCGGGTGCGCGAGGCGCTCGCGTGCGCTGGCGTTCGCACGCTTGGACGCGCGCGTCAGCTCCACATCGGGGATCTCTCCGCGCGAAAGCCTCGCGAGCAGCTCACGCGTCGCGGTCGCGAGCGCCTCGAGGCGCTCCGCGGGCACGCTGAGGCTCAGCACGAGCCGCGGCGCGCGACCCGCGCCAGTCACGAAGGCCCGCGCGTCGAGCGCCGGCTCGGCGAGGCCCCGGGCGACGAGCCCGTCGGGCCCCTCGAGCAGCGCGGCGATGGCTGCTGCCCGAGCGGCGTCCTCGGCCGTGGCCGCGAGCTCGACCGCCCAGTGCTGCCTCGCCCTACCGGGGAGCGCCGCCCGCGCCTCGAAGAGTCCGCGCTCGAGCTCGACTCTTCCGGAGGGCGCGCAGCTCGACGTCGCGCCGTCGAGCACGAAGCGCCCGAGCTCGTCGCGGAGCTCTCCGAGCTGGGCCTCGTCGCCATCGACCAGAGCGGCGGCGCGCAGAGGCCCACGCGCCAGGCTACCGAGCCTGCGAGCGAGCACCTCTGCGCTCCGGCGAGCGAGCGCGCTCGACGGGCCGTGCGGCTCCAGCAAGGCCGGATGCCCTGGGCTGAGGTGCGCCGCGAGCGCGTCGAGCGCCGCAGGCTCCTGACCCCACCGAAGCTCGAGCGCCCGACGGGCCTCGAGCTGACCTCGCAGGAGCGCCCCCTGATCCGGTGAAGGTGCAAAGAAGCCTCGCATCGCCGCGCGCGCCACACGGCGTGCGTGCGCAGCTGGTGTCTCGCCCGCGCTTCGCGGTGCGTGCGCCGCGAAGCCGACGCCCGAGGCGCCGACGAAGGCCTCGACCGACACGCCGTCTTCGCCGTCGAGCGCATGCGCCACGCTGAGCGCAGCGACGGCCGCGTCGCCCCACTGGTGGGGAGGCTCGTCCGCCAGCGCGCAGGGGCTGGCGACGAGCACCCAGCTTTCGCCTTGGCCGCGCTCGACGCGACCGCTGAGCTCGAGCGGTCTCGCGCCTGGGAGGGGCGCCGGCGAGAGCAGCGCCTTCATGCGTTCGTTCATGGAGGCCACCGTCGCCGCGTCGGCCCCGGGCGGAAGGTCGAGCGCGTAGGCGGTGCGCGCGCTCACGTCGACCTTGCGCGCCAGGGCCCACCAGGCCGCGAGCTCCGCGGCCTCACCGGCGTCGAAGGTCTCGGTGATCCTGCGCGCCGCGACGTTCGGAGCAGGCTCGGCGAGCTCGCGCCCCAGCTCCAGGGCCGCCGTGCGTGCCGCCGTGAGCACCGCGCCGCCGAGCTCCGAGGCCTCCTGCCCGGCGAGGGAGCTCGCGGCAGCTGGGGCCGGCTCCAGCGTGACCGCGGCGCATCCGCCGCCTGGCCGCGCCACACCGATGACCTCGCGCACCTCGAAGGGAGGCATGAGCACCGAGAGCTTCGCGGCCAGCGGCGTGAAGCTCGTCCCCAACCGCGAGGCCGCGGCCACCGCTGCCGATGGGTCACCGCTGCGCACGGCCACGCGGAGCCGAAGCGGCGCCGTGCCCGTCGCGAGCGTGGGGCCGGCCGCGGCGGTGTCGCGCTCCGGCGGTCGGTCGAGCTCCGTGCTCGACGAGGCCCACGCCGGCCCAGCGTGCAGCGCTTCGGCGGCGGCCAGCGCGGTCTCGCGCGGGGCGACCACCGCGAAGGCCACACGCTCCTTCGACGCCCCGAGCTTTCGGCGCGCCTCGACGCGCGCGAACAGCGAGGCGTCGGCCCGCTCGAGCTCGCTGCCCCGCGGCAGCACCAGCTCGCCGGTGCACCCGGCGATCGCCGCGTCGTGATCGGAGCTCTGCTGCTTCGCGCGCCGCGCGCGCGCCACGACGCGGGCCGAGAGCTCCGGAGAGGCGACCGCTTGCGCGCGCAGCGCGGTGGCGAAGGCGCGCAGCGCACGGCCTGGCTCGGGGTGCGTCGCGCGCACCAGCACGGCGCTCGCGAGCGCGGTCGAGCTCGCGTCGATGCCGGAGCGCTCGAGCTCGAGCTCCAGCCACGCCGCCAGACCGAGCAGCTCGAGCGGCTCGCCGTCGAGGTAGACCACCATCGCCACGCCGGGTACCGCGTCGCCCTCGCGATCGAGCACCGCGACCGAGGGCTGGCCCTCGGCGCGGATCACTCGCAGGCGCGCGTCGGCGGCGGCCTCGCCGCCCACCACGAGCGGGGGGTCGTGCGGCGGGGCCCAGGCGCCACAAGCGCTCGCCGAGAGCATGGCGAGCGCCGCCAGCCAGCCGGGGCCTCTAGGGCCCTTGCGCGCCCGCGTCGGGCCGGGGCGACGCGTCGCCCACGCGGGAGGCGCGAAAGCGCCCCAGCTCACAGCTCGAAGTCGTCGGGTGAGCGCGGTGCGATCTTGAACCCGTAGAAGTACGTGAGCACGCCGGTCACCGAGCGGAACTGCGTGCCCTGCACGATCTCCGGGCCCCGCGTCTTGATGTCGTAGAGCTCGTTGGAGATGCGAGGGATGTCGCTCTGCAGGATGCCGCCGCCGACGTCGATGTCGACCGAGTAGCGGCCATTACCCTCGAAGGGCGCCCGTGCGGCGGTCACGTTCTCGATCTTCACCAGCATGCCGAGCCAGGGGCGCGCCGCCTGGTAGCTCTTGAGCGGATCCCAGCGGGTGTTGTCGCCGGCGGAGGGCACCAAGAGGTGCGGCTCCGCGAGCGCGCCCTCGAAGCGGAAGCTCATCGTGCCCGTGACCTCGGGCAAGGTCTTGCAGTTGCCGAAGGGCCCGCTCGTGGGGCCGAGGAACTCGAGGAAGGTGCCGAAGGTGTCGACGACGTCGCCCTCGAAGAGCCGCAGGTTCGGCGGGGTGAAGGCGGGGCCGAAGACCGTCATGCCCGAGTAGGGCAGCGCGACCTCACCTGGAGCACGCGCGTCCTGCACGTAGATGTTGCCCGTCGCACCTTCACCGGTCTCGTCGTAGCGGTCGAGCGCGACGATCACCTGGCCGGTGAGGTTCACGCGACGATCGGCGGGTTTGTCGCAGCTCTGGCTGTCGACGTCGTTCTCGTCGTACCAGGTGGCTTCGCCGTTGATCTCCGAGATGCGCGCGCCGTCGCCGTAGAGGTCGGCGCGCGGCTCCGAGCGCGGGTCGCCCGTGCCTCCGTCACCCGTACCGCTGCAGCCCAGCGAGCCTGCGGCCAGCGCCGCGCTCGCGAGGGCGATCGCCTCGCGCTTCAGCCGGAAACCCATGCGAAGTTCCTACCACGAGCCGGGTGACGCCGGGGCGCCAACTTCGCGTCGAGAGCCGCTTCGCTGGCGGCGCACCGGAGGCGCGATCGCCTCTCAGGCGGCGTGGGACAGCATCGTCTCGAGGCGGCTCTGGATCTTGTGCTTCTTCGAGTAGACCGTCTTCACGCTGATGTTCATGCGCTCGGCCACCTGCTCGGGCTCGAGCCCCTCGGTGAAGTAGAGCTGCACGAACTGCTGGTCCTTGGCGCTGAACCCCGCGAGCACGCGGCCCACCCGGGTCGCTCGCTCGCGGCGCTCCACGAGCTCGTCGGGCGAGGGCAGGTCGCAGGAGACGCTCTCCGCCTCGGCCAGCGGCGCACGGTTGGGCTCGCGGCGTACGGCGCGCAGGTGGTCGTAGGCGGCGTTGATCGCCAGGAGGCCGAGCCACGAGCTGAAGCGGTTGCCTCGCTCCGGATCGAAGCTGCGAAGCTTGTGCATGTCGTTCGACAGGAGCTGGACCAGCAGGCTCGCGTAGATCTCGCGCAGGTCGTCCGTGGAGAGCACCGACGAGAAGCGCGCCGTCACCTTGGTGATGCAGCGATAGATGAGGCGATCGTAGCGCGTGTGGAAGCTCCGCCAGGCGCGCGGCTCGCTGCGCAACAGGCCCGCGATCAGCTCCATTTCGCTGCGGTCGTCGTGGGCGGAGGCGAGGGAGACGGACTCGAGGCGCGCGGTCGACATGGTGGCCGGCATTGCAGCCCGCGTGCCAGGATCCGCCCGCCAGAACGCTTCGGTTTTTCGCCGTGCGCGGGGGCTGTGACGCTCGGGTGTTACGCTCACCCGTGCGTCACACCGGCCGGCTTGCCGAGGTCGGCTGTTACGGCGTGGGCGCGCGTCTTCTTCCCCGATGGCGCCACTTCGCGCCCTTCGCTCGTCCTGGGCGCGACGCGCGCTTGTGTCTCGACCGCCCGCCAGCCACACTGCCGGCGTGGCGACGACCGAGAGCTGCGAGGCCGACCTCTTCGGCGCCGCCCGCGCCCGACGCTCGCCCACGGGCACGGGAGGGCGTCCGTGAAGAAGATGACCGTGGCCTCCGGTCGGGCGCTCGCCGCGCTGGTGCTCGGGCTTTCGCTCGTGACGGTGCTCTTCTTGCGGGCGTTCAGCGCCTTCACGGGGCTGCCGCTCTTCCTCCGGAACTACGGTCCGGATCGCCTGCCGCCCGTCACACCCGACGAGCGCCGCGCGATGGCGGCCTTCTCCCGCTGCATCGCCTGTGGTCGCTGCGACGTCGGGGAAGCCGAGCGCATGCGCGCATCGGGCGGGGCCTACCCGGGTGTGATGTCCTTCGTGCTGGCGTCGTCGCGGAGCATGCCGGACCACGACGCCGCCGTACGAGCGCTCGCGTGGGTCCCCGAGGCCGTGCTCGCGGAGAAGGAGCGCCACTGCCCGACCGAGGTCCCGATCGTGGCCTTGGCGAGGTTCGTGCGGAGCAAGGCCGCGCTCGTCGCCCCCGAGGCGGCGGCGAGCCGAGCGCCGAGCTCAGCCACGCCGTCGTGAGAGCGCGTTCTTCACGAGGTTGAGGAAGTCGCTCGACGAGGCCCGCGCGATCAAGAGCGCGCTCGGCACGTAGGACACGGCGCCCACGACCAGCTCGAGCAGCAGCCGGAGCATGACCGGCACGCCGCTGTCGAGCAGCCCTGCGCGGGTCGCGAGCACCGCGGCCGCCATCGGCAGGCAGGCGAGCAGCGGAGGCGCGAGCGGGCGCAGCACGCTGAGGGGCGCGATGCCGTCCTTCCTCAGCGTCCAGACCATCTGGAGGCTGTTGAGCGCGAAGCCGATGCCGACGCCAGCGCAAGACCAGACCGGCCCGAGAGGCGCGAGCAGCGCCATCGAGCCCAGGATCATGACGACCTTGAAGATGTCGAGGTTCATGTAGTCGCGCGTGCGTCCGACGACCTGCAGCCAGCCCATCACGAGCACGCCGACGGGGCGGAAGACGCTCAACACCGCGAGCACCGCGAGGAAGGGCGCCACCTCCTGGTAGCTCGGCGGGTAGAACGCTTCGACGAGCGTGTAGGCCACCGCGCCGAGCCCGATCGCCAGGGGGAAGACGACCAACCCGAGCAGACCCGCGGCACGCGTGAGCGCGGCTTTGCGGGCGGCGTCGTCTTCGAGATGCGCGAAGGTCGGTACGAGCACGTCGCCGAACTGCTCGCCGATGTGGGTCGCGGGCAGATCCGCGAGCTTGTAGGCCTGGTTGTAGAGGCCCGTCTGCGCCTCGCCGAAGCGGTAGGCGATGAAGAGGTTGTCCCAGGTCTGCGCGCCCATGTGGAAGAGCACGGCGACGCTCATCGGTGAACCGTAGGCGAGCAGGCGCCGGAGGATGGCGCGGTCGAGCCGGCAGGGCAGGGCGTAGTCTCGCCAGTCGACGACCGAGCACAGGATGATGACGCCGAGCAGCGCGCGCACGACGTTGCCCGCGATGATCGCGTGCCCGCCCCAGCCCCACCACGCGAAGAGCACGCTCGCGCCCGCGTACGCGACCTCGCCGAGCGCCATGCGCAGCCCCAGGAGCCGGAAGTGCAGCTCCCTCGCGAGGATGTTGCGAGGGAGCTGCGCGACGCGCTCGAGCGCGTGCGCGAGCACGAAGCCCGGCACGTACTGGGCCATCGCCTCCGCGTTGAGCAGCGAGGCGAGCGGCTTCGCGAAGAGCCAGGTGAGGGCGAAGGCGACGGCGCCGGCGCTCATGTAGATGGCGGAGGCGTGGAAGGTGGCGCTGCGGTCGGCCTTGGGGTTGGCGACCACCCACTGGCCCATGCCGAGCGAGGAGAAGAAGTGCGCCGTGGCCACGACGATGTAGGCGACGTTCACCTCGCCCTGCACCTCGGGTGCGAGAAAGCGCGTGAGCACGAAGGTGCCCACGATGCCGACGAGGCGCGAGCCGATGCTCGCGAGCGTCGACCACAGCGCGCCGCGCACGGCTCTCAGCCCGAGGGACATCTCAGCTCCTCGGAGTGAGCCGCGTGCTCATGCGGGCGACGACGGTCCTCGGGCCTCGGCGAGACGCCTGCCCGTTCATCTCAGCCGGCGCTCGGGAGCGGGACGGGGATGCGACCCATCGCCTGGTAGCCGAAGCCCATGCGCGCGAGCTCGTCGCGTGGCCACATGTTGCGCCCGTCGAACAGCGCGGGCGTGCGCATCACGCGCTTGAGCCGCTTGAAGTCGGGGGCGCGGAAGGTGTGCCACTCGGTCACGAGCACGAGCGCGTCTGCGCCCTCGACGGCCGAGTACATGTCGTCCGTGAGCTGGATGCGATCGCCGTGGATCGCGCGCACGTTCGGCATGGCCTCGGGGTCGAAGGCGCGCACGGTGGCGCCGCGCTCCAGCATCTGCTCGATCAGCACGAGCGCGGGAGACTCGCGGATGTCGTCGGTCTCGGGCTTGAACGCGAGCCCCCAGATCGCGACGACCTTGCCGCTGAGGTCGGGCCCGAGTGCGGCGCTGATCTTGTCGCCGAGCACGCGCTTCTGGCGCGCGTTGACGCGCTCCACCGCGCGCACGACCTCGAGGTCGTGGTGCACGGTGTCGGCGAGGAAGGCGAGAGCCGACAGATCCTTGGGGAAGCAAGAGCCGCCGTAGCCCGGCCCGGGGAAGAGGAAGCGTGGGCCGATGCGCGTGTCGCTGCCGATGCCCTTGCGCACGAACTCGATGTCGGCGCCGACCTTCTCGGCGAGCTGCGCGAGGTCGTTCATGAAGGAGATGCGCGTCGCGAGCATCGCGTTGGCGGCGTACTTGGTGAGCTCGGCGGAGCGCGCGTCCATCACGTGCATGCGGTCGAGCGTGCGCACGAAGGGGGCGTAGAGCTGCCTCAGCATCTCCTTGGCGCGCTCGTCGTCGCTGCCGATGACGACGCGATCGGGCTTCATGAAGTCGGCGATGGCGGCGCCCTCCTTCAAGAACTCGGGGTTCGACGCGACCGCGAAGGGGACCTTGGTGTGGCTCGCGATGATCTCGCGGACCTTGTCGGCGGTGCCCACGGGCACGGTGCTCTTGTCGACGATGACGGTGTACTTCTCGATCGTCTTGCCGAAGGTCTCTGCGACGGCGTAGACCGCGGAGAGGTCGGCGGAGCCATCGGCGGCCATCGGCGTGCCGACGGCGACGAAGACCATGTCGGCGCCGCGGATCGCGCCGGCGATGTCGGTCGTGAAGCGGATGCGACCGGCCTTCTCGTTGCGGACGATCAGGTCTTCGAGGCCCGGCTCGTAGATCGGGATCTCGCCGCGGTTGAGCCGCTCGACCTTCGCGGCGTCGACGTCCGCACAAACGACGTCGTTGCCGAAGTCGGCGAACCCCGCGCCAGCGACGAGTCCGACGTAGCCCGTACCGATGATGGCAAGATGCATGCGGGGGCACCTACCACATCGGCGCGGCGGTCGCGACGGCGCGGGGGCGCGTGCGTGGCGGGCACCGGAGGGCGCGCGCGGCGCCGGCCGATGCCGGCCCGCGAGGCATCAGCGCAGCTTGCGGCGCGCGAGCAGGAAGGTGCGGTCGTCGGCGGGCATCGAGTCGCCGCGGAAGGCATCGAGCGCCGACTCGAGGCCCTGCGCGAGCTCGGCGGAGGTGCCGCGCGGCGTACGCACGACGAGGCGGGAGAGCTCGTCCGCCAGCCGCTCCTCGCCGAACATCTCGCCGGTGGGATCGCCGAGCTCGGTGAGGCCATCGGTGTAGAGCGCGAGTGTCTCGCCCGGTCGCAGCTCGGAGCGCTCGCTCGTGAGCGCGACGCGCCCGAGCCCGAGCCCGAGCGCGGGGTTCTCGGCCGCCTGCAGCCGGCGCACCCTGCCTCGTGGGTCGAGCACGATGGGCGGCAGATGCCCGGCGTTCACGCACTCGACCTCGCCGCTCCGCGGGTCGAAGGCGGTGGCCACCAGGGTGACGAAGCTGTCTTCGGGCAGGTAGGCGCCGAGGTGAGCGTCGAGCCGCTCGAGCATGGTGCCGATCGGGAGCCCGTCGGTCGCGAGCGCGTGGAGCAGGGTGTGGATGCTCGAGGTGACCAGGGCGGCCTGCAGGCCCTTGCCGCAGACGTCGGCGACGATGCAGAGCAGCCTGCCGTCGCCGATGGTGATCGCGTCGACGTAGTCGCCGCCGACCCAGCGGCACGGCGAGAAGCCGAAGTGCACGTCGAGCTCCGCGAGCTGCAGGGCTCGAGGCAAGAGGCCCTGCTGGATTCGCCGCGCGGTCTCGAGCTCGCGCTCGATGACCGCGTGCTGCTGAGCCTCGCGGCGCGCGCTCCAGACCGAGTCTGCTTGCTGGTAGGCCTCGGCGGCCAGGGAGAGGAGCGCGAGCCACTCCGAGCTGCCGAAGTGAGGCGGGAAGTTGCAGTACAAGACGTCGCAGCCGGCCTCGGGCGAGCCACCGGCATGCGAGCCGAGCGGGCAGGCCAGCGAGGCGAGCGGTGACACCGAGGCGCTCAGCGTGAGCTCGAGGTTCTGCGAGCCGGGGCGGCCGAGGTTGGAGCCGAGCGTGGGCTCGCGCGCCTCGAGCACGCGCCTGAGCACGCCGCTGGAGTAGTAGGGGGTCGCTCCCTGCCCGGAGAGGTGCGCGGGGCGGCGCGGGCCGGCGAGCACCCGCGCGGAGTGCGCTGGAGTCAGCCGGAGGACCGACGCGAGCGAGGCGTGGAAGGCGTCGGAGACGCAGACGTCGAGCAGCGCGCCCAGCCTGTCCTGAGCGGACTCGAGCTCGAGCAGGCGACGACTCAGCTGCATGATGGTGCCCAGCTGATCGGTCGAGATCCGCGGCGGCTCGAGATCCTTGAGCGAGCGCGTCCAGCTCGGCGCCTCCGAGGCCTCCGGCCCCTCGTGGATCGACACCACGCTCGGGCGGACCGGCTGCGTCTGGCTGACCTGGAATACGAGGCGGAAGTCGCCCACGCGGATGCGGTCGCCCGGGCGGAGCACGCGCTCGCGCACGAGCTCGCCGTTCACGGTGGTGCCGTTCGTGCTGCCCAGATCACGGATCCAGTGCCGACCGAAGGGATCACGCAACAGCTCGGCGTGTCGCCTCGAGACGGTGTGGTGATCCAGCACGACCTCGAGGCCGGCGGCGCGACCGACCACCACGCGCTGCTCACCGAGCGGGCGCACCCGCGCGGGGCTCGCGTCGCCCTCGAGCGTGATCTCCAGGTGGGTGCGCGTGGAGCTCGGCGCCGCTTGGAGCAGCGTCTGGGCGTCGGCGGTCTGCATGACGAGGTCGAGCCCCAAGGTACTACGCTTGGGGCTCGGGTGCTCGCCTGCGCGATCGCGTCGTGGGCTCAGCCGTGCACGAGCGTCAGCCGGACCGTACCGAAGGCCGCGAGGTGCCCGCTCTCCTCGCCGACGTAGACGTCGCAGTGTTCGTCGACGCGCAAGAGGTCGGGCACGAGGTCCGTGGGCACGCTCCCGAGCAGCGTGCCGTCCTGGGGGCGTACGACGTGCACGGCGCTCTGGGGCACGAAGAGCGCGCCGGAGCGGAGCACGGGGTCGAGCCTGCGCGGCCGGTCTCCGTCGTTGCCGTCGGCGAAGACGTGGCGATAGCGCGTCGTGCCGTCGCTCGTGTCGAGCGCGCAGAGCTCGCCGCTCTCGCTGTTCTGCACGAGCAGGTCGTCGACGACCAGCGAGGCCGCGGCGCCTCGGCACACGTCGCGATCGAAGCGCAGCTCCCCGGTGCGCGCGTCGAAGGCTGCGACGCCCGAGCCACGCGCGTGTCGCGAGCCGACGAGCACCGTGCTCGGGGCGAGCATCGGCGCACCGACCGCGCGGGTGTGGGCGGGCAGGGGCACACTCCAGCGCGACTCGCCCGTCCAGGGATCGAGGTGCACGAGGCGGGCGCCGCCTCGGCCGGAGAGCGCGCCGTCGCCTGCGATCGCGAAGAGCGAGTCGTGCGAGACCGCGACCGGGCCGGCGAAGCGCAGGCGGTCGCAGTAGCGCCAGACGACCTCGCCCGAGACCACGTCGAGCGCGGTGAGCGCCTGCTCTCCGTTCGAGACGACCACCAGGCGACCGGCGCGACGGAGCCAGACGGGGCCGCCACGACGCGCGGCGTAGCGCCACGCGATCTCGCCGGCGTCGAGGTCGACCGCTGCGATGTGGCGCTTGCCCTCGCTGAGCAAGAGCATGCGCGGCAGGCCCGGCGTCGTCACGAGCGCGCCGGTCACCGGGGCGCCCACGCGGGGCGCGAGACGCAGCGAGAAGCGGGTCTCTCCGGAGGCGAGGTCCACGAGGCCGAGCTGCCCCTCGCCGTCGAAGCGCGCGACGCCGAGCGGCGTGGCCACGCTCGTGGCGCGAGAGACCGAGCGGCGCCAGCGCAGCTCGCCGGTCTGTCGGTCGAGCGCGCAGAGCTCCCTCGCCGAGCCGACGACGAAGGAGTCGCCGCAGAGGAAGGTGCCGCGCAGATCGATGCTCGGCACGGCTGCCGTCCAGCGGGGGGCGTAGCGGAGCCTCGAGCGCAGGGGAGCGCTGTCCCGTGCGGGGCTCTGGCGCGCGGCGTAGGCGCGGTAGCTCTCGGGCGAGCTGTTGACGATGGCGTCGTCGCGCGTGGCCTCGCGGCAGAGCGAGGCGATCTCGCGCAGCTTGCCGCGGAACTCGACGAGCCTGAGGTTCTGGGTCTGGGTGCGATCGCGACGCACGAGGCTGCGACAGAGCGCCCGACCGAAGTCGACGATGCTGGACGCGAAGGCCTCGAGGTCGACGAGCGGGAAGGTCCAGGTCTCGCCGCGGCCCACGCCGGCGCGGGCGGGGCCGAGCGTGAGCGCCGCGCCCTCGGCGCGCTCGCCCTGACGGTGAGCGAGGCGGATGCCGCAGGCCGCGCCGCCGACCTGGACCTTGCGCCAGAGCGGTCGCATCGCGGCCTGCGCCTCGAGCGCCTCGAGGGTGAGCGCCGCGAGCTGCTCGGCGACGAGGAAGACGTGCACGTCGGGGATCTGCCGCTCGTGATCGAAGGCCCGGATGCAGAGCTTCCCGCGGAAGAGCAGGGAGGCGAGATCGGAGCGCAGCACACCCGAAGCGCTCGGCACGCCGCCAGCGCTCGAGCGCAGGCTGAGCTCGGCGCTCAGCGCGAGCGCGGTGTCGCTGAGTGGCTCGACGACGACGAGCTCGGGCTCCTCGGGCGGAGAGGCGGGTAGCTGGAAGAACGCGAGCCGATCGCGCAGCTCGTGGGCGCGCTCGCTGTCGCGGCCGTCTCGGGCGAGCTCGGCGAGGGCCTGCTCGAGGCGGTCCGCGAGCAGCCTCGCGTCGACCCGCAGCTCGTGCGCGTGCACCACGGGCAGCGCGCCACCGGTGAACACGCTCGCCGAGACGAGGCCACCGCGGCGCTCGAGCGCGACCTCCCAGTGCTCCTCGGCCTGGCGGATACGCACGGAGCTCCTCGGCCGTTCGGCATGGCCGAGCTCGAGCAGAGCGCTGGCGAGCTCGCTGAGCGCGCCGAGCGGGAGCGCCCCTGGCTGCGCGTCGGGCGCGACGTTCGCGGGCTTGTGGGGGCTGAGCAGCACGAGCAGCTGCTGCAGGCGCTCCGCGGCCGGGAGCGACACCTTGAGGGAGCGAGCGGCGTTCGACGTTCCGATCATCCGTGGGCAGATGCTAGGCAGAAGCGCGATGGTTTCTGAGTTTTCGGATCGCTTCGCGACAGAGTGGACACGCGGGTTCGCCCGTGGGTAGCCCCAGATCTGCGTTCGTACTCGGAGATCTGCGCGCTGCTGGGCTCGCGCTGCTCGTCGCTCTCGTACCGGTCGTGTCGCTCTGGGGGTTCACGGTCGACGACGCCTTCATCCCCGCGCGCTACGCACACCACCTCGCTCGGGGCGTGGGCTACACCTTCAACGCGGGACAGGCGTCCAGCGACGGCGTGACGCCGCTCGGCTACGCGCACCTGTTGTCGCCCTTCGCTGCTGAGGGAGCGCTCGCAGCCTTCGTGGCCGCGCGCTGGATCGGCGCCGTGCTCTGGCTCGCCGCGGCCTCTCTGCTCGGCGTGGCGATGCATCGCGCGGGTGTGTCGGCTTCGAGCGGTGGCGCGCAGGTCGGCCCGAGGCGCTTCGTGGGGCTCGCGCTCGTCCTGAGCTCGGCGCCGCTCGGGGCCTGGGCGAGCGCCGGCCTCGAGACGGGCCTCGTGACGGCGCTCGTGGCCGCCGCCGCGGCCGCACACGGCTTGGCGTCGCCACGCGTCGCCGCGTCGCTCGTGGGGCTCGCGGCGGGCCTCAGGCCGGAGCTGCTGCCCTTCGCCGCGGTCGCCGCGCTCGCGCCGCTCGACGACGCGCGCACGCTCGAGGCGAAGCGCATCGGCGCGGCTGCGCTGCGCCTCGCGCTCGCGCTCGCGCTCTTCGCGCTCGTCGCCGCGCTGCGCCTCTCGTACTTCGGGCGCCCGATGCCGCTCTCTGCGCTCGCGAAGGCGCCCGACGCGCTGCACGGGGCCTACTACGCCGTCGCCTGTGCCCTGCTCGCCGGCCCGCTGGCGCTCGCGGCGCCGCTCGCGCTCGCCGGGGTGGGGAGGGCTCGCTCGTCGGAGCACGGCGCCGCGCTCCCACCGCCGCGCTCGCTCCGCGAGGGGCGCTGGTGGGCCTTCGCGGTGCTCGTGCACCTCGTCGCCGTCGCGCTCGCCGGTGGCGACTGGATGCCGCTCTCCCGGCTGATCGTGCCGGTGTTGCCCGTGGTGGCGCTCGCCGCGAGCCAGCTCGCGATCGGGCTCGAGTGCAAAGCGCGGGTGGTGCACCTCGGGCGGATCAGCGTCGCCGTCGCGGCGCAGCTCTGGGTGGCGGCGACGGTGGGACCTCGCGCGCGCGAGGTGCTGGCCGATCGCCTGGCCGTCGCTCGAGAGCTCGAGCCCGCGCTGCGGGGGGCCTCGACCGTGGCTGCGCTCGACGTCGGTTGGCTGGGCCTCGTGCTGCCCGAGGCCGTCGTGGTGGATCTCGCAGGCGTCACCGATCCGGTCGTCGCGGCGATGCCCGGCGGCCATACGCAGAAGCGCATCCCCGACACCTTCCTCACCGAGCGCCGCGTCGACGCGCTGGTGCTGCTCGTGGCGCGCGACGCGGCGCTCGCCGAACCGTGGACCAAGACGCGCTTCGATCGGGGCGTCGAGCGCTGGGTCGCCCTCGCCCCGTCGATGGATGAGCGCTTCGAGCTGCGCGCCGCGAGCTCGGGGAAGCTGCGCTACGCCGTGCTCCTGCGCCGGGAGGAGCGCTTCGCCCTCGCAGGCGAGTGAGCGTGGTTGAAACGAGCGCGCGCATGGCGTCTCATCCACGCGTGTCGACCCTCGTGGAGAACCTCTCGCGCTGGGTGGAGCGGGTGGAGATCGTCGCCCGCGGCGTGGAGAGCGAGCGCCGCGCCGCCGAGCTCGCGCTCCAGCGTGATCGTCCGCTCGAGGCGCGTGAGTCCGCCCGCGCGATCCTGCTGCGCGTGCCCGACTCCATCGTCGGGCTGGCGCTGTGGGCAGACGCCGCCGAGGGCGCGTGGCTCGACGACGAGGCCCTCAGCGCGCTCGAGCGCCTCGTGGAGGCCTTGCCCTGGCGGCTGGACGTCTGGCTGAGGCTCGGGCTCGTGCGTCGGCGCCTGGGCCTGCTCGGCCCTGCGCGCGAGGCCTTCGAGCGCGCCGCGAGCTCGAGCGCGAGCGACGCCGTCGCTCGTTCGGCGCGGCGCGCGGCGCTGCATGCGCTCGCGGACCTCGATCTCGACGAGGGCGACCCGGCCCGGGCCGCCCGCTGGCTGTCGCGCGCGAACCCGGTGCTCGGCGCAGAGCTCGACACGGCGCACGAGCTTCGTCGGGCCGAGTGCGCGCTCGAGCTCGGCGACCACGCGACCGCATCGCAGATCGCCAGCCAGGTCCCCGACCCGACGGGTGAGGGCCTCGCATCGCTCCGATCACAGGGCAGGGAAGCCGCGCGCTGGGTGCTCGTGCACGCTCGCCTGGCGCACGCACGTGCCCGCGACGAAGCGGCCGACCCGATCGCGCTCGCCGAAGCGACCGAGCTCGCCGTGCGCGCCTTTCTGCTCGACGCACCTGGAGCGTCGAGGCTGCTCACGGCGGTGGTCGCGGCGACGCGCGACGCGGCGATCCTGGCCCTGCTCCGCGAGGTCGTCGCCAGTGAAGGAGGCGCCGAAGAGGCCGGGTTCGAGGCTGCCTTCGCGCTCGCCGAGGGCAGGCGCAGCGACGCGCGGGAGGCGCTCGTGCGCGCGCTCGCCCAGGGCGACGCCCGCGCGGCCGAGGCGCTCGTCGCGCTGGCGGTCGAGGCGCGGGATGCGCTCGCCCTGGCCGCGGTGGTCGAGCGCGCCCCGGAGCGCGTCGGCGAGGCCTTGCGGCGCGTGCTCGACGCCCATCGCGCGCTGGCTGGCGGCGACGCCGAGAGGGCGCTCGAGCTGCTCGAGGTCGCCGATCCTTCGACTGCGGGCTGGGCCCGCGAGCTGCGCCTCGAGGCCACCCGGAGCTGGGTCGAGCCCGGCCGGGTCGCGTGGCCGCGCGTCTTCGGAGGCCTGCACGCCGAGGCGCGCAAGCTCGGTCGTCTCGAGCTCGCCGTGCGCGCCGAGGGCCTGGCCGTGGAGCTGGAGCGGCCGCTCTTGCTCGCGGTGGTCGGCGAGTTCAACGCCGGCAAGAGCAGCTTCATCAACGTGCTCCTGGGTGGAGACGTCGCGCCCACCGGCGTCTTGCCGACGACCGCGACGCTCCACCGCGTGGCCTGGGCGCCCGACGCCTTCGCGCGCATCCTCGTGCCTGGCGGCCCCGATCGTGTCGTGCAGCACGCCGACCTCAAGCGCACCCTCGCGACGCTCGCAGAGGAGCGGAGCTTCGTCGATCGCGTGCTCATCTACGCGCCCTTCGAGCGCCTGCGCAAGGTCGAGATCCTCGACACACCTGGCTTCAACGCTCCGGATCCGAGGCACGTGGCGTCGGCCAGGAGCGCCTTCGAGGAGGCGCATGCCGTGGTTTGGCTGCTCGACGCCACCTCGCCGCTCAAGGCGAGCGAGGCGCGCATCCTGAGCGAGGTGGCCGCGATGGGCCTGCCCATCGTGGCGCTGCTCAACAAGCTCGACCGGCTCACGGCCCCGGAGGTCGAGGCGGCGCTCGAGCATGCGCGCTCAGGCCTCGCCGAGCTCGGCATCCCCATCCACGCCGGTCCGCTCGCCTTCAGCGCGCGTCGAGCGCTCGCGGGCTTGCTCGGCGACGCAGAGGCCCTCGCCTCGAGCCGCTGGGATGCCGTCGAGTCGCTGCTCGCGACCGAGGTCGTCGATCGCAGCGAGTCGCTGCGTGATCGAGCGCTGCTGCGCAAGGCCGCGCGTCTCGCCGAGCAGCTGCTCGAGGCCGGGCGTGCCTCGCTCGAGCGACGCGAGGCCGAGCTGCGTCAGAGCGCGCGACACGCCGAGGCGCTGCAGCGCGCGTCGGTGGAGCTCGCTCGTCGCGAGGTCGAGCTCACGACCGATCTGCTCTCCCGGCTCGGCGAGCTGCAGAGGGCGATCGAGGCCGACTGGCGCCCGGTGCTCGCTCTCGCCGACGGCGCGCGCACCGACGACGAGCTGCGTGCCTACGCCGTCGCGCGGCTGGTCACGCGCATGGCCCCCGCGATCGCGCTCGAGCTCGGGCGTGCCCTCGGCATCGAGGCCTCGCCCGCGCTGCGGACCGGCGTGGGCGCCGCGCTCGAGGCCGCGGCCTGGACCCTGGATGCGCAGGTGCTCTACGCCGCTCGCAGCCACGAGCGCCTGGTGGGGATCGGCGTGCGCGCGGCGAGCCGCATGCTGGCGCTCGAAGCGGAGGCCGCACAGCGCGGGCTCGGTCGTGCGGCAGGGCTCGAGCGCCTGGAGGCGCTGGCGCAGGCCCTCGCGGAGGCGCAGGGCTCGTCTGGAGCTGCGCAGGGCTCGTCTGGAGCTGCGCAGGGCTCGTCTGGAGCTGCGCAGGGCTCGTCTGGAGCTGCGCAGGGCGACGACGCGCCAACGGGCGCGCCTCAGCCGACGAAGCGGTAGAGACCCGCGCCGAGCCCGACGCCCGCGAGCACGGCGAGCACCACGCAGAGCGCCGCGAGCGGCGCGCTGGGGCCTTTGGAGGGCGTGGCCGGAGAGGGCTCGACGCCCTGGCCCGTCGGGTAAGCGTAGGCGGGCCCGGCGGTCTGGGGAGGGCTCTCGGGCGGCGGCGGCGCAGCGGGCGCGAGCGCGCCGCCCCAGCCGTTCGGGTCGACGGCGGTGCCGAGCGGCCCCCGCGCGGGTGCGGGCTGCATGGCGAGCGGGCTCGGCGCAGCGCTCATGGGCGCGAAGGGCGCGGAGGCCGAGCCCGGCGAGAGCTGCGTCGACGCGACCTGCGTGGCTGCCGAGGAGGATCGGAGCGCCTCGTCGAGGCTCGCCGCGATCGCGTGCAGCGGGACGGTCTTGCTCATGCCGGCGAGCGAGCTCGTCGGCTTCGTCGCGCCGCCCAGCCTGGGCGCCATCGCGAGCAGCAGCTCGCGCAGCTCCGCGGCCGACTGGGGGCGCTCGTCCGGGCTCTTCGCGAGCGTGCGCAGGATGAGATCCTCGAGCTCCTGGCTGAGCTCGGGTCGGTGCGTGCGGGGAGGCGGTGGCGGTTCGAAGGCTTGTTTGCCGGCGATCTCGAAGGGGCTGTCGGAGTGGAACGGGACCCGCCCGGTGACCAGCTGATAGAGCAGGATCCCGCAGGTGTAGATGTCACTGCGCCCGTCGAGCGGCTGCCCGCGGCACTGCTCCGGCGACATGTACGCGGGCGTGCCGACGACGACCCCGAACTGCGTGACCGGCGGCTCGCTGTCACCAGGCTCGCGCGGGCGAGGCTTCTGCTCGACGAGCTTGGCGATGCCGAAGTCGAGCACCTTGACGCGATCACCCGAGGGCGAGCTCTCGAGCATGACGTTCTCCGGCTTGAGATCGCGGTGGACCACGCCGAGCTGGTGCGCTGCGTGCAGCGCCGCGCAGATCTCCGCGACGATCTTGACCGCGCGCGCGGGCGCGAGTGGACCCTCGGCCTTGAGCGTCTCCTTGAGATCGCGGCCACCCACGAGCTCCATGACGATGAAGTGCACGCCGTCCTCGCTGCCGACGTCGAGGATCGCCACGCTGTTGGCGTGGCGGACCATCGACGCGGCGCGGGCCTCTTGCCGGAAGCGCGCAGCGAAGGTGCGGTCGTCGGCGAGGTGAGGGTGCATCACCTTCACCGCGACCTCTGCGGAGCCGGGCGCGCTTCGATCGGCGGCACGGAACACCGAGGCCATGGCGCCTTCGCCGATGTGGCCCGTGATCTGGTACCGCCCAGCCAGCGTCTTGCCGAGGAGCGGCTGCTGCCCACGCATCGCTGAGCTACCTTATCGGAAACCCTCCGCCGACGCCCATTTGACGCAGTCGGCGCCCCCCGCCGAGGCCCCCACGCGCCCGCGCAGCCCGGAGCGACCGCTCGAGCGGCTCGGGCTCAGGTGCCCAGAATCGCCTCGAGCATCGGCCGATCGCCCTGCACGGCGACCCGCTGCGCGTAGAACGCGAGCCCACGCCGGCCGCCGAGCTCCTCACCGCCGCCGGCTCGACCGGGCCCGCCGTGGATCGTCTGAGGGAGCACGGTGCCCGGCCCCGGGATCTGCTCGACGACCTTCGCGCTGCCGAGCACCAGGCGGCCGTGGGCCGACGCGAGGCCGAGCACGAGCTCGCCGCCCACGCTGCGGTCGTCGGTGTAGAGGCTCGTCACGAGCCCACCTCCGCCTCGGCGGACGAGCTCGATCGCCTGCTCGGTGCCGTCGTAGCCGATGAGCGTCGCGACGGGGCCGAAGACCTCGTGCTCGTGCACTGCGCGCCCACCGTCGTCACCCTCCTGGACGAGCAAGGTCGGCGAGACGAAGAAACCCTTGCCCTCGGGCACACCGCGAGGCGTGAGCGCGGCGTCGCCGAAGGCGCAGCGGCTCTCGGCCCGCAGCCGCTCGATGCCGGCGCGCACGTCGCGGAGCTGCTTCGCCGTCGCCACCGGGCCCATCGTCACGCCCTCGCTCGCCGGGTCGCCGACGACCACGTCCGTCAAGCGCTCGACGAGCGCGTCGCGGAGCTCGTCGAGCTTCTCGCGCGGCACGAGCACGCGGCGGATCGCCGTGCACTTCTGCCCGGTCTTCTGCGTGATGTCGCGCGTGACGTCGCGCACGAAGGCGAGGAAGGTGTCCGAGCCGAGCTCGACGTCGGCGCCGAGCACGGCGGCGTTGAGGCTGTCCGCCTCGACGTTCACGCGCACCGAGTCGCGCACGATGGGAGCGAGCGCGCGCAGCTCCGCCGCCGTGCTCCCGCCGCCGGTGAAGGAGAGCACGTCCTCGCCGCCGAGGTGGTGCAGGAGGTCGCCGGGCGCGCCGACGACGAGCTGCAGCGCGCCCTCGGGCAGCAGTGCCGCGTCGACCCAGAGCTGCACGATGCGGTAGGCGACGAGCGCGGTGCTGGTCGCGGGCTTGGCGACCACGGGCATGCCGGCGAGCAGGGCGCAGGCGGCCTTCTCGCCGAGGCCCCAGGCCGGGAAGTTGAACGCGTTCACGTGCACCGCCACGCCTCGGCGCGGCACGAAGGCGTGCTGACCGACGAAGCGAGGCGAACGGCCGAGCTGGATCGCGGGCTCGTCGAGCAAGACCTTGCGATCGCCGAGCTCCTTGCCGAGCGCGCCGTAGTACGCGAGCGTGCCCGAGCAGCCGTCGAGGTCGAACTTCGCGTCCGAGCGCGTATTGCCGCCGTTGGCCATCGCGAGCTCGAGCAGGCCGTCGCGGTGCTGGTGCACGACGCGACTCATCGCGGTCAGCAGCTCGCCTCGTTCGGCGTAGCTCATCGCGCGCAGCCTGGAGCCGCCGACGCGGCGCGCGAAGTCGAGCGTCGCGGCGAAGTCGAGCCCCTCGGTGCTCGCCTCGGCCATCGGCTCCTCGGTCGCGGGGTTGACGAGCAGCTGCCCCCGACCCTGACCCTTGGTCCACGAACCACGCACGAAGCTCTCGAGCACCTGCACCATGGGGGCGGAGCCTAGTACAAGCTGCGGAGCGTGTGAGCGCACATGTCACGCACCGGAGCCCCTTCGCTCGGGGGCGCTCAGGAGCGGGGCGTGGCGCGCACCGCCGCGGCCTCGAGCCAGGCGACGAGGCGGTGTTGCTCGCGCGTGGCGCCGCCCTCGAGCCGCGGCCTCAGCATGCGCAGGCCCGCCTCGGCCTCGCCGAGGCGTCCGAGCGCGTGCGCGAGGCTCGCGGCGACGTCGGCGTCCTTCGGGAAGGCTGCGTGCGCTCGCTCGAGCAGCGGGCGCGCGCGCGCCGGATCGTCGAGCGCGACGTCGTAGAGGTGGCCGAGGTTGTGGCAGACGCGGGCGTCTTTGGGCGAGAAGCGCAGCGCGCGCTCGTAGCAGTGCACCGCGTAGCGCAGGTTGCCGAGCAGCGACTGGGCGAGACCGAGCGCCGCCCAAGCGCCGGCGTCGTGGCTGTCTTCGTAGAGCAGCTTGCGGCAGAGCAGCGAGGCCCTCCACGGATCGGACGGGGCCAGGAGCGCCGCGAGCTGGCGGTTCGCGAAGCACCAGGTCTCGCTACCCTCCGCAGCCTCGTGCGCGAGGCTGAGCAGCGACGGCAGGACGCGCTCGGAGGACTCGCCCGCCCAGAGGGCGCGGGCGACCTCGCGGGCCAGCTCGTCGAGCGCTTCGTCCGTGAGCACCACCACTTCGATAACGAAAGAAGTGGCCTTCGACAACCCGAGCTTTCGTCGATCGGCGAGGAGGCCTGCCGAGCCCGTGGCACGGCAGATCTCCTCGTCAGCCCAGCTGCTCGTCAGCCCGGCTCGTGGTCGAGCCAGCTCTGGGTCAAACGACGTCGGCTTCGGGCGAGGGAGCGGCCGGGCGCTCGCGCGCGAGCTCCACGGTCGCGGTGCGCCCGGCCATCGTCGTGCCGTGCAGCTTCTCGACCGCGGCGCGCGCCACCTCGGGCGGGAGCGCCACGAAGCTGTTCCGGTCGCGCACTCGCACCCGCCGCACCTGCTCGGGTGCGATGCCCGCGGCTTCCGCGATCCAGCGCGCGAGCTCGGGCGCCTTGACGCCGTCACGGCGGCCCACGCTCAAGAAGAGCTCGACGGTGTCGACGTCGAGGACGTCGGCGCCCGCGCTCGTGGCGCTCGCGAGGTTCGGGGCTGCGACGTTCGCGGGCGCCACGGCTGCTCGCTCGGGCTCGCCCGGCGCGCGCGGCTTGCGAGGCAGGAGCGGCTCGTCGTCGCCCTCCTCTTCGGGGGGGGACCAGCGCGAGATCTCGTCGATCGCCTGCTTGGCGCGAGCCCGACGCTCCTCGCGCGCGGGGTCGTCGGCGCGCGAACGCTCGCGGGGTCGGCGCGTCTGCTCGGTGCCCCGCGACTCGAGCGATCGGCGCGCGGGTCGCGCGCGCTCGTCGCCGGCGAGGCGCGGGTCTTCGCTGCGAGGGCGCTCGGCGACTCCGCCCGTGTCCACGCCCACCTGGACCTCGACGCGCTCGTCGCCTGGGCGCGGGCGCGGCGCCTCCGCCGGGCTGAGAGCGGCTGGCGCGGCGACCACCACCGGCGCGGCGACCACCACCGGGGCGGCGACCACCACCGGCGCGGCGACCGCCACCGGCGAGGCGGGCTCGCGCC
>CALKVW010000275.1 GCA_938004785.1 uncultured Polyangiaceae bacterium | reverse complement strand
AGCCACGAGAGGTCGTAGCTCCCGTAGGTGACGCCGGTGAAGTGCGCGTCGCGCAGGAGGTAGTCGCAGCGATCGACGTCGAAGATGCCGCTCACCGCGTGCGCGAGGTAGGGAAGCTCGTGGCGCCCTTCGACGAGCTCCGAGACGCGCGTCGGCAAGGCCGGGTCGTCGGCCGCGAGCACCTGGTGCACCTCGCTGCTCGGGTCGAGCAGGATGCGCGTCGTCCAGCTCTCGTGCTCGACCGAGCCGGGCATCGCCTCTTCGAAGAGGTGCGAGAGCGGCCCGTGTCCGAGATCGTGCAAGAGCGCAGCGGCGACGGCGTCTCGCCCCCGCTCGCTGGTGACCCGCTGCCAGAAGGGGAGGTCGCCGTCGATCTGCCTGAGCCTCGCGAGGAAGCGCACCATGACGTGCGCCGCGCCGAGCGCGTGGGAGAAGCGCGTGTGCTCCGCACCTGGGAAGGCGAGGGAGGTGAGCCCGAGCTGGCGGATGCGACGCAGGCGCTGGACCTCTCGGGTCGCGAGCAGACGGACGACGATGTCGACCTCCTCGCTCTCGAACTCCACGAGCCCGTGCACCGGATCTCGAAGGATCATGTAGGCCTCGTTGCTATCCGCCTCCGCCGTCGCGTGCAAGCCGCCTACTCCGGCCGGCGGCCGTGGGTGAGTGCACTTCCCACGTGCGCGGAGCCAGCCGACGTGCGATTCCGTGAAAGCGGACGAGGTGTCCGCTACCCATGTCCGGAGCCGTGTTAGACTTCCCGCTTCGCACGGCGGGACGTGCGCTCCGGGGTGCGCGACGATGACCGACCCGAGCCCTAAGCGACGTGGTGAGCCGAGTAGCGCCGAGGCCGATGCGGCGCCCGTGCGCCTCGAGGAGATCCTGCGCATGCTGCCGGCCCGTGAGCTCGACGCGATGCTCGCGCGGCTCAAGGTGCGCGTCGACGAGCAGAAGCGGATCGACGTCGCGTCACAGCTCGCGCGCGCCCTGGTCACCCTCCCCGACGCGCGCGACACCTCACGCCTCCCGAACGCGAGCCGCGAGCTCTTGCACCGAGTCGCCGAGTGCCACGGCAGGCTCGTCGTGCAGTCGATCCCGGCCGGCTTCGAGCCGCTCATGGCGCGTGGCATCCTCTACGCGCGGCGCGTCCCCGACGGCATCGAGATCGTGCTGCCGAGCGCGTTCCTCGTCCAGCTCCCGAGCTGGCCAGGGGAAGACCCTCGCTCGCTCCGCGCGCTGATCGCGCAGGCGCACTTCGACACCGCCAACGCGATCGCGTCGCACTACCTCGGTCGCCCGGCCACACCTCCGCTCGCGCTCGCGCTCGAGGCGGCGTGGGAGTCCGTCAGCGATCCTGCGCGGCTCGCCGCCGAGATCGAGGCGCTCCCGCCGAACGAGCTGCGCTTGCTGGAGTCGATCGAGGCCGAGGGGGGCGAGGTCGAGACCGCGGAGCTGCTCGATCTGGAGCGCGAGCCCATGCGGCTGCGCTCGGCCAAAGGCGTCGCGACCACGCGCCGTGGCGCGGGCTTCTCGCTCGAGCGGCGTGCCTTGCTGGTGCCCGTGCACCCGAACAGGCACGTCGTCCCCCGTGAGGTCGCCGCCATCGTGGGCGCCGAGCGCAGGCGAGCGCAGGTGCGTCGCCGCGCGGCGATCCGCTCCGAGGTGCTCGCCGACGACCACGCACCGCGCAGGGCGCTCTTCGGCCGTGACGTCTCCGCGCTCGCGCTCGCGCTCGCGATTGGCGTCCGAGAGTCGGCGGCCGACGTGCGACCCAACGTCGGCACGCCGCGCTCGATGCTCGCCAAGCTCGCGCAGCGCTTCGGCCGCTCGCTCGACGCGGTCGCGCTCGTGGGAGCGCTCTCGCGCGCGACCGGTCTCTGGGAGCCAGCCGCGCTCGGCACCTCCACGCCGCCCGGCGCGTCGCTCGTGAGCGACATCGGCCCGCTCCTCTTTCGCGCGTGGCTGCGCGGCGGTGCTTGGGACGAAGGCCGCGCGGAGCAGGAGCTGCTGCGCGCCCCCCAGGATCAACGTGAGCCGAGCCCGATCGTGCCGCTGCGCGAGATCGTGCTCGAGGCCCTGCTCGAGCTCGGCGAAGACGGCTGGCTGCCCTTCGGGGCCCTCGCGCGCTACGTGCGCGAGGACCCGCGTGTGCCCGGAATCGAGCGCTTGCTCCGGCGATGGGCCGAGCGCTGCACGCCCGGTGCGGCGGCTCCCTCGATCGAGCTCGTGGTCAGGAGGATCGCCCTCGACTCGCTGCCGTTCCTCGGTCTGGTCGACGTCGGCGACGACTCACGAGCGTTCCGAGCGGTGCGCGAGGGGGCCGGCCTTCGGGACGCACCGGAGGCCGACGACCTCGAGGTCCCTCTCCGTCTCGGGCCGCGCGGCCGCGCCTACGCGCGGATCGAACTCGGCCCCAGGCTCGACGCCGAGGTCTGCGAGGCGAACGTTCGCGCGAG
The DNA here is from genome assembly GCA_938004785.1 of uncultured Polyangiaceae bacterium. GTDB lineage: Bacteria > Myxococcota_A > Polyangia > Polyangiales > Polyangiaceae > CALKVW01. The sequence continues at coordinate 6,129 of CALKVW010000275.1, read as the reverse complement.
CTCTTCCGAGCTTCCGGCGGAGAGCGACGGTGTGAGCTCGGGCGTGCATACGCGAGGCATGCCGCTGGGAGCGAGTCGCTTCATCGACACCCAGGTCTTGCGGGTGGGCGGCCCCAGCAAGGTGGGGCACGTGCTCGCGCTCGCGCAGGTGGCCGAAGTGGGGCGGGTCGAGGACAACCTCGACCTCGTGCTGTCGCCACAGGCGATTGCGCGCGCGATCTCTGGCGGCGCGCTCGGGGACGAGGTGCGTGACCGCATCGAGGCGGTCGCTCCCTTGCCCGAGTCGCTCTCTACGGTGCTGGCGCAGGTGAGCGTGGTCGTCGGCAAGGCCTCACTGGCGCGCGCCTCCGGCTTCCTCTGGATCGACGACGCAGACGTGCGGGAGCTGCTCCGGACACGTCGAGGCACCGCCGACCTCTTCGTCGATCCCTCGCCGCCGGCGGGCTTGCTCGTGGCACCGGGGGTCGACCTCGAGCGCCTCGTGCGGCGGTGTCGTGGGCTGGGTGTCGAGGTGGAGCTCGGCGACGAGGTGCTTCGCGTCGCGACGCCGAAGCCGCCAGGTGTCGATGCCCCGCAGCGCTCCAGCGTGCGTCCGCCGTCCGGCAAGTCCAGCCCCGCGGTACGGAGCAAGACCCCCTACCAGCGGAGTCGCTGAGCGTTCGCCGCACGTGGGACGCGGGGCTCGCGGCATACGGGATCGCGACCGCGGCCTTGCGTGGGGGAGGTCCGGATCGCCGTCGCCACGGCTGAGGGCATGCGCTAGCGTGCGCGCCCGATGAAGCTCTCCGGTGTCTTGCTCGGCCTCCTCTCCCTCGGCATCGTCGCCTGCGACGCGCCCGCCACTTCGACCTCGACGACGGCGACGTCGGCTGCGCCTCAGCTCGTCGCGAGCGCGGCGCCCGAGATCGCCGCTGCGGGCTCCGGCAGCGCAGAGGCCCGGGAGGCCCCTCTCGTCGGCGGAGCGCCGTCGGCGAGCGCGGCGCTCGCGCCCACCGCGGGGGGAGCCGGAGCGGCGCCCGTCGCGGGCGGCGCGCCGACGGCCGCGCCCGTCGACGAGTCCTTGGCGGTGCAAGGAGTGCTCCCCGCTGGCGTCGCAGACAAGGTGCTCAAGGCCGGTGAGCCGCCCAAGGTGGTCCTGCTCTCCGCCGGCGCCGAGCCGCGCGAGACCCTGAGCTACCTGCTCGAGCCGGGCGTGAAGCAGACGACCGTGATGTCGATGGACATGACGATGTCGATGGCGCCCGAGGGGGCCGCCGTGCCCCAGAAGGCCGAGCTGCCGACCATCGAGATGGCGCTGGATCTGAGCTCGGGGGCGAAAGATCCCAGCGGCGACATCGCGATCACCGGCGTGGTCGGAGGGATCGGCATCGTCGCCAAGCCCGGGCCGCAAGAACAGCTCAAGGGCATGCTCGAGCCCGCGCTCGCGGGCATCAAGGGCCTCTCGATCAACTACAAGGTCTCGCCGAAGGGCAGGGCGCGCGACGTCAAGGTGAGCATGCCCGCGAACGCCCCGGCGAACGCGCAGCAGATGATGGAGCAGATGAAGCAGTCCTTCGAGTCGATGGTCGCCCCGCTGCCCGACGAGGCCATCGGCGTGGGCGCCGAGTGGCAGGTGGTGACGCGGGTCTCGACCGGCGCGGACATCCTCCAGTGGACGAACTACAAGCTCGTCTCGCGCAACGGAAAGAACATCGAGCTCTCCGCGGTCGTCAAGCAGCTCGCCGCGAGCGGCGTGCTCTCCGGTGGGCAGCTCCCTCCGGGGGTGACGGCGGAGGTGCTCGCCTTCCGCTCGAACGGCACCGGCTCCTCCTCGGTCGAGCTGTCGCAGCTCGCGCCCTCCAAGGGCACCGGCGACGTGCGTTCGTCGATCACCGTCTCGGGCGGCGGGCAGAAGATGAGCATCGACACCGAGGTGCGCATCGCCTTCGGTCCGAAGAAGTGAGCGCGCCGAGGGCCTACAATCTCGAGGCGCTGAGGCGCGCGTACTCCGCCTTCCTCGCCTCCTCGCCCGGCCGCGTGCTGCTCACCGGGCACTCGCACCAGGCTTGGCCCGACGCCGCGCGCGACGCGATGGGGCGGCTCTTCGACGACTCCGCGCGCTTCGTCGACGACAAGTGGTCCGAGGTCATCTTCCCGAAGGCCGCGAGCGTCGGGCGCGCGATCCTCGCGCGCAGCGGCTTCGCCGAGTCCGACCCGCTGAGCTTCGGTCGCAGCACCCACGAGCTCGTCTTCCGGCTGCTCAGCTGCTTCCCGCGCGATGCGCGGGTCGTGTCGACACGCGGGGAATTCCACTCGCTCGACCGACAGCTGCGCAGGCTCGAGGAGGAGGGACTGCGCGTCAGCTGGGTCGACGCCTACCCACGCGCGACGCTGGCCGATCGCATCGCGGATGCACTCGAGCCTGGCGTCGATCTGCTCGCGCTGAGCGCGGTCTTCTTCGAGGACGGCTGGGTGCTGCGGGAGATCGGCGCGCTCGCCGAGCGCGCGCGAGCGATCGGCGCCGAGGTGCTGGTCGACGCCTACCACGCGTTCCACACGGTAGAGCTCGACTGGGGCCCCGCGCGTGACTCGCTCTTCCTCACGGGCGGCGGCTACAAGTACGCGGGCTTCGGCGAGGGGATCTGCTGGCTCCGCTCCCCTCCTTCGTGCGAGCTGCGGCCCGCGTACACGGGTTGGTTCGCCGACTTCGGCGCGATCGAGCGCCCGCGCAGAGAGCGCATCGGCTACGGACCGGGAGGCGATCGTTTCGCTGGGGCGACCTTCGATGCGGCGCCACTCTACCGCGCGGAGGCGGCGCTCGCGTGCTTCGAGCAGCACGGCCTGTCGGTGGCGACGCTCGCGGCGACGTACCGAGCGCTCGGCGCGCGCATCTTCGACAGGCTCGAGGCGGCGGGCCTCGAGCTGATCTCTGCGAAGGATCGCGAGCGGCGCGCGGGCTTCGTGGCCGTGCGGGCGAGCGAGGCCCAAGAGCGCGTCCGCCGCCTGCGTTCGCGAGGCGTCTGGGTCGACGCTCGAGGGGAGGCGCTGCGACTCGGGCCGGCACCCTACCTGAGCGACGCGGAGCTCGAGCGCGGGCTCGACGCGGTGATCGAAGAGCTCCGGCCCCGCTGAGGCGCGGCCGTAGACCCGTCAGCTCCGTCCAGCGGCAGGTGCTCCCTGGCGCGGCTCAGCCTGCTCGTCGGCGCACGACCGGAGGGGCGTGGGGATGGAGTGGTCGCAGACCTTCGCGCGCGACGTGCGCCGCGCTGGTCGCCGGGGTCGAGAGGTCCCACGACAGGTAGAGCTTGTCGCCGTCGTGGCAGCCGAAGCTCGTCGAGATGCACAAGAGCGGCTCGCGGTCGACGGCGTAGCCAGCCGGCGCGACGTCGTGCCCGTACACCGCCACCCGAAGCTTCGGATCGAGGTGCCGCAGGAACGCGTGGGCGCGCTCCGTCGAGGTCGTGCGTGCCCAGAGGAGCGCGAGCAAGGAGCGCCCGTCGAGATCGACGGCACCCTGGACCGGCCCGAGAGGCAGGGCCTCGATGTCGTCTGCGCTCTCGAGCACCGCGTGTGGAGCGCCGTGGGTCATCGCGATGCCGGCGCGTTTGGCCACGGCGACGATCGGCCAGTCGAGCAGCCAATCGCGTAGCCACACGCTCCGCTCGGGCCCGAGCAGGTGCTCGAGTCGTGCGGCCTCGTCGGGGAAGAACTTCGAGACGACCGGTCCACCGATGTGGGCGTGCTCGTGGTTTCCCAGCAGGTAATGGACCCGACCTGGGTGGCGCTTCGAAAGCGCCTCGGCGCGCTCGAGGAGCGTGACGGAGTCACCTCGGTAGTAGCTGCCCAGGTGACCCGGCCAGTCGCTCTGCGAGAGCTCCGGCCCGTGGACCAGATCTCCGGTGACGACGAGCACTGCACCTTCCGGACGAGCCGCTTCGGCCTCGAAGATCGCCTCGAGCGCGAGGAAGTCCTCGACGTGTCCCTGTAGATCGGTCGCGACGATCAATCGGCCTTCGCTCGGGAGGGTGACGAGTCGAGGCACGGCTCGGCAGCATAGCAGAGCTCGAGGGCGTGGTAGGGTGTGCCGCCGATGGCACGAGACGCCCAAGGTGCGCGCGCCCGCTCTCGTGGGGCTCTCTTGGCGGTGACGCTCGGTGTGGCGCTCGCTGGGTGCGGCGATCCGACGACCCCGCCCCAGGAGACCGTGAAGAGCGCCGCTCCGCCGAGCTCCGCGCCGCCGATCCAGATCTCGCCGCAGCTCGCGCCCGGGAGCACGAACGACCCCAACCCACTCGAGCTGCCACCTCGCTCGCTCGAGCTCGCCGTCGGCTCGAGGGTGTTCGCCCCCACGGCCACCACGCTGCGCGGCGCGAAGCTCGGCTCGACGCTCGCGCTCCGCGCCACGACGATCCAAGGGCGCAGCGGAGACGCGCTCATCCTCGACGGCCGGGACGGGCCACCCTACGAGGTGCACGCCGCCTACGTCATCCCGATCACGGGCGCGCCGCGGCCTCGCCTGCAGGCGCCGGTGATCGCGGAGTGGGCCGGTGCGCTCCGGCACGGGGTCGTTCGTCGCTACGTCAAGGATCGGATCGCCGTGCGCTTCACCGACACCGTCGATCGCGGCGAGCGTCTCGTCGCGCCCGCGCAGCTCGTGCTGCAGACCGACGGCTTCCGGCCGGGCAACTACGCCATCGCCCGGGGCAGCGAGGAGTGGGAGCACGTGCTGTTGATCTCGCCGCTCGAGGAGGAGCCCCGTCGATGGTTGTGCACCGGCTACGGCGGCGCCGCGCGCCTCGTGCCAGAGGCCGAGCTCAGGGCGGTGCCGGTCGTGTACTCGCCGAAGGTGGGTGCGCTCGTCTGGGTCGAGCACCTCGGACGCATGAGGCCAGGCGTCGTGAAGGAGGTCGACCCTCCCGGGTGGGCGACGGTGCGCTTCGAGCGCGTCGGCAGGCCCGTGCAGGTCGGCTGGGGCTCGATCATGGCGCCACTCGCCGATGCTCCTCCTCCGCCCCGGCCGACACGCTGAGCAGGTACGAGCGCTACTCCGATGGCCGACACGGGCTCGAAGCGACGCGCGGATACGTGCCCTGACCGAAAGCTGACCGTGCGGTCGCAAAGATGACTTGATTTCGTGGCAATTGTGACCGCGGAAGAGCTCTGCTAACGCTCGGAGGGTGAGGATTGGTGACGCCTACCGGGCCGCTGCTCAATGGGGTCCGTTCGCGGCACGCACGGCCTTCTACGGTTCGGTGTCGTTGTCGCTCGGTCCGCTGACGGCCGATCGCCGCGCCAGCCTCTGGGCGATGCAGCGCTGGTGTCGCTCGAGCGCCCGTGCGCTCTACATCGACGTGCGGCCCGAGGGGCTCGAGAACGTGCCCTCCTCGGGGGCTTTCGTCTACGCAGCCAACCACCAGAGCCTGACCGACATCCTGGTGCTCGGGAGCGTGCTTCCCCACGACTACAAGTGGGCCGCGAAGCGCTCACTCATGAAGATCCCCTTCCTCGGCTGGCACCTCCGCCTCGCGGGCCACGTGCCGGTCGATCGCAACGCCGGCTCGCGTGCGGCCGCGGAGGTCATCGGTCGCTTCGAGCGTGTGCTGCGCGAGGGCAAGCCGCTGCTCGTCTTTCCGGAAGGCACCCGCAGCGAAGACGGAGTGCTCAAGCCGTTCAAGAACGGGGGCTTCTACGCCGCCGTGCGGGCTGGGGTGCCCGTGGTACCCGTCGCGCTCGACGGCACGCACGACCTCATGCACAAGGGTGCCCTGGACACGGGCGAGATCCGCCAGCCGCGCATCGTGCGGGTGAAGGTGGGCGCGCCGATCGCCCCGCCCAGCTCCGGCAAGGAGGCGCAGCGCGTCGCGGAGCTCCGCACACGGACCCACGCCTCGGTGGCCGAGCTGCTCGCGTCGATCGGCGGACGGGTGGGCGCAGCAGAAGGCTCGGAGGGCGAGGAGCTCCAGGACTCCAGGGCATCGAACCAGCCGCGCTCGGCCGAACACGACGCCGCCTCCGCCTGAAGACGTGACCAGAAATGCCGAACAGCGCTTGGGGCTGGGACCCCGAGCTCCGCGCGCGGCAGCCGACGACGGAGAGTTCTTCGCCGAATTCTCCGCGTTTCTCGATTTCTGACGAACGACGAGTCGAAAA
>CALKVW010000274.1 GCA_938004785.1 uncultured Polyangiaceae bacterium | reverse complement strand
AGGCCACGGAGGACTCGCGCCTGGTGGTGATCGGAGGCGCTCCGCTCGACGGCCCGCGCTTCATCGAGTGGAACTTCGTCTCGAGCTCCAAGGAGCGCATCGAGCGGGCCAAGCGCGATTGGCGCGAGGGGCGCTTCCCGCTCGTGCCCGGCGACGAGAGCGAGCGCATCCCGCTGCCGGGTGAAGGATGAGCTGATGTCGGCCGCCCCGCCTGCGAGCGCGGTCGTCGAGCGCGCCTACCTCCACGACGTCGACCGCGTGGCGGCCGCGCTCGGTACCGATCTCGCGCGCGGCCTCGACGAGCGCGAGGCGCGCGCCCGGCTCGAGCGTCACGGTCTCAACGAGCTGCCCGCGGAGCGCCCCGCGCCGTGGTGGCGCAAGCTGCTCGCGCAGTTCGAGAGCGCGCTCGTGCTCCTCTTGCTCGTGGCGACCGCGATCTCCGCTGGGCTCTGGGCCTACGAGCGCGACACCGCGCTGCCCTACGAGGCCCTGGCGATCCTCGTCGTCGTCTGCCTCAACGCCGCGATGGGCTACCTGCAGGAGGCGAGGGCCGAGCGCGCGCTCGGCGCGCTGCGAGCGCTCAGCGCCGCCGAGGCGACGGTGATCCGCGCCGGCGAGCGCAGGCGCGTGCTTGCCTCGGAGCTCGTACCGGGCGACTTGCTCCAGCTCGAGGAGGGAGACGCCGTCGCGGCGGACGCGCGCGTCGTCGAGTCGATCGCGCTCACGACCGGCGAGGCTGCGCTCACGGGCGAGAGCCTGCCGGTGGAGAAGGGGACGGCGGCGCTCGACGCCGAGGTCGAGGTCGGCGCTCGCGACGACATGGTCTACGGCGGCACGGTGGTGAGCTACGGGCGCGGCAAGGCGCTCGTCACCGCGACGGCGCGCGGCACCGAGCTCGGCCGCATCGCGACGCTGCTCGAGCGCACGCACGAGGAGCTCACCCCGCTGCAGCGAGAGCTCGACCGCACCGGCAAGCGCCTCGGTGTGGGCGTCGCGCTCATCGCCCTCGTGATGATGACGACGCTGCTGCTCGTGCAGGACGTGAGCGGCGCCACGGCGCTCTTCGACGTGCTCATCCTCGGCGTCGCGCTCGCCGTCGCGGCCGTGCCGGAGGGCCTGCCGGCCGTGGTCACGGCGGTGCTCGCGATCGGCGTGCAGCGCATGGCGCGTCGCCACGCCGTGGTGCGCAAGCTCGCCGCGGTCGAGAGCCTCGGCTCGGCGAGCATCATCGCCTCGGACAAGACCGGCACGCTCACGAAGAACGAGATGACCGTGCGCGAGGTCGTGACCGCGAGCGGCACGGTGAGCGTCGGCGGGACGGGCTACGCGCCCGAGGGCACGCTGCACCGCGGGCAGGGGGGCGAGGTGGACGGCCCGCTGCGCCACGAGCTCGAGCGCGCCCTCTCCGCAGGCGATCGCGCCAACAACGCCGAGGTCGTCGAGCGAGAGGGGCGCTGGGTCGTGCTCGGCGATCCGACCGAGGGCGCGCTGCTCGTCGCCGCGCGCAAGGCCGGCCTCGCTGTGGCGGGGCTCGACGCGCGCCTGCCGCGCATCGACGAGCTGCCCTTCTCGTCGGAGCGCAAGCTCATGAGCACGGTGCACCGCGACACCGAGGCGGAGGGGGAGCTCGTCATGTTCACCAAGGGCGCACCCGACGCCCTGCTGCCGCGCTGCTCCGAGGAGCTGGTCGGTGAGCGCGTTCGCCCGCTCGACCAGGCGCGGCGCGAGGCGATCCTCGCGGCCACCGACGAGCTCGCCGATCGCGCGCTGCGCACGCTGGCGGTCGCTGTGCGCAGGCTGCCGCGCGAGCAGGTCCTCGAACGCGGCGCCCACCGCCGAGGGCTCGAGCAGGAGCTCGTCTTCGTGGGCCTCATCGGCATGCTCGACCCTCCTCGCCCCGAGGCGATCGAGTCGGTCGCCCGCGCGAAGCGCGCCGGCATACGGCCCGTCATGATCACGGGCGATCACCCGCGCACCGCCGCGGTGATCGCGCGCGAGCTCGGCATCGCGAGCGAGCCCGGCGTGCTCACGGGCGCCGAGATCGATGCGCTCGACGACGAGGCGTTGGCGGCGCGCGCGGAGCGCGTCGACGTCTACGCGCGCGTGAGCCCTTCGCACAAGCTACGCATCGTGCACGCCCTGAAGAGGGGCGGCGCGGTGGTGGCGATGACCGGTGACGGCGTGAACGACGCGCCCGCGCTCAAAGCGGCGGATATCGGCGTCTCGATGGGCATCACCGGCACCGAGGTCGCCAAGGAGGCCTCCGACATCGTGCTCGTCGACGACAACTTCGCCTCGATCGTGGCTGCGGTGGAGGAGGGGCGGGCGATCTACGCGAACATCCGCAAGTTCCTTCGGTATCTGTTGAGCTCCAACGTCGGCGAGGTGCTCACCATGTTCCTCGGCGTGGTCTGCGCGGGGCAGCTCGGGATCGCCGCGCACGAGGGCGAGGCGGTGGTCTTGCCGCTGCTCGCGACGCAGATCCTCTGGACCAACCTCGTGAGCGACGGAGCTCCCGCGCTCGCGCTCGGGCTCGACCCTCCCGACGAGGCCTCGATGCGGGCGCCGCCGCGGCACGCGAAGGAGCGGGTGATCACGCGGGGCATGTGGTGGTCGGTCCTCTGGAGCGGCGCGTTCATCGCCGTGGGCACGCTCTACGTGCTCGACGCGACCCTGCCCGGCGGCTTCGTCGACGGGCACGGCGAGCTCCGCCGCGCGCAGACGATGGCCTTCACCACGCTCGTGCTCTTCCAGATGTTCAACGTGCTCAACGCGCGCTCCGACGAAGCGAGCGCCTTCTCGGGCTGGCGCACCAACGGCTGGCTCTGGGCCGCGATCGGCGCCTCGGTCGCGCTCCAGGTGGCGGTCGTGCACTTGCCGTTCTTGCAGGTGGCCTTCGGCACCACCGCGCTCGGGGCGACGGAGTGGTTGCGTTGCGTCGCCGTGGCGAGCACGGTGCTCTGGGCGAAGGAGGCGACGAAGCTCGTCTCGCGGCGCCTCGAGGCACGCCGAGCAGCGAGGGTCCCAGCTTGAGCCGAGAACAACCGAAGAATCCGCTCCACGGCATCACCCTCGAGGCGATGCTGACCGAGCTCCTCGCTCGCCACGGCTGGGAGGGGCTCGCGGCGCGCATCGACGTGCGCTGCTTCAGCATCGACCCCAGCCTCTCCTCGAGCCTCAAGTTCCTGCGCCGCACCGAGTGGGCGAGGAAGAAGGTCGAAGAGCTCTACCTCGAGGGGCTGCGCGATGCCGAGCGTTGAGCCCGGCTACCTCGACAGGCTGATGCGACGGCAATCCTTCGAGGCGATCTGGCCTCTGTTCGCGCTCGCGACCAAGCCGGCGAAGGAGCTCACGGAGAGCTTCTCGGCGCTCGAGCACCTGCGCCCCTGGCTCGAGCGCCACGAGGCCTGCCGCGTCATCCACGTCGGCGACGGGGCGCACGCGCGCACGGCGGCGCTCTTCGCCCTGAAGACCCGCGCCGAGAACATCGCCGTCGACCCCACGCTCAACGCCGAGCTCGTCGAGGACTGGCGCGCTCGCTTCGGGGTCGAGCGTATGGCGTGGAAGAAGGCGCGCATCGAGGACGTCGTCGACGAGCTCGACGCGCTGCCGCGCCTGCCGGTCTTCGTCACCTTCGTGCACGCCCACGTGGACGTCGACGCCGTGCTCGATCGCCTCCGCTGGGACGCGGCCTTCACGCTCGCCTGCTGCGTGCCCGGCAAGCAGCTCAGTCGCCGCCGCGTGGCGCACCGCGCGGGCGAGGACTGGAACGTGCTGTCGCACGAGCGCCGGTACGAGCTCTACGTCGCAGGCGAGGCTCCAGCCCTCGAAGCGCTCAGCCCGACTTGATCGCGCGCAGGCGCTCTGCGAGCAGCTGGGCCGCGGTGACCGGCTGGAGCGGCGGGCCCTGCCAGGCCTCGTGCGCGCGCATCGGCGCGAGCACGACCTCGGGCCTGGGGTGGGTGAAGAAGGGGATCGAGTAACGCGACACGTTCGGCCCCGAGGGGTTCGACACGCGGTGCGGCGTGGAGCGGATCCGGCCGTGCGTCGCGTGTTGCAGCATGTCGCCGGCGTTGATCACGAGCTGACCCCGCAAGGAGCGCACCGGCATCCAGCTGCCGTCGGCGCGCCTGAGCTCGAGCCCGCCGGTCGTGCCTTCGGCGAGCAGCGTGATGAGGTTGATGTCCTCGTGGGCGCCCGCTCGCACTGCGCGCGGATCGGCGTCGCTGGGCACCGGCGGGTAGTGGATGAGGCGCAGCACGCTGTCACCGCCGTCGATCATCGAGGCGAAGTGCTCGCTCGGCAGATCGAGGTAGCGCGCCACGGCGCCGAGCAGCGCGCGCGCCGTGGACTCGAAGTCTCGGTAGAGCGCGCCGAGCTCCTCGCGGAAGGAGGCCACCTCGGCGGGCCACAGGTTGGGCAAGAGCGCGCTGCCCTCGGCGGGCGCGTCTTGCCCGACGTGGAAGAACTCCTTGAGGTCGGCCACGCGCGCGCCCACGGCGCGCTCGCCCCCGAAGGGAACGTAGCCGCGGTTGCCCTGGCTCTCGGGCACCACGTAGCGGCGCTTGACGGACTCCGGCAGCGCGAAGAAGGCCGCCGAGAGCTCGAAGGCGCGGCGGATGCGCTCGGGTGTGATGGGGTGCTCGGCGACCACGCCGAAGCCGTAGGTGGAGAGGGCGTGGCCGAAGGCTCGCGCGAAGGAGTCGCGCGCGCGCTCGTCGCCTGCGAGCTCGCGGAAGTCGACCACCGGAAGCGTGTCGCTCATCGGGCGCGCACTCTACCGCAGGTGGGCTCCGCCGGCTCGCTGTGGCTTCCGCCCACCTCGTCGCATCGCTAACCTGCGTCCCCTCGAAGAACGCCCTCGCAAGGAGCCCTCTCACATGAACGACGTCAGCTCGGTTCGGATCGACGGCAAGCGCCTCTGGGACTCCCTCATGGAGCTCGCTCGCATCGGTGGCACGGCGAAGGGTGGGGTCTGCCGCCTCGCGCTCACCGACCTCGACAAGCAGGGCCGCGATCTGGTCGTGGGCTGGGCCAAGGCGGCGGGCATGACGATCACCACCGACAAGATCGGCAACGTGTTCATGCGTCGCAAGGGCAAGAACGACGCCTTGCCGCCGATCATGTGCGGCAGCCACATCGACACCCAGCCCACGGGCGGCAAGTTCGACGGCAACTACGGCGTGCTCGCGGGCATCGAGGTCGTGCGCACCCTCAACGATCGCGGCATCGAGACCGAGGCCCCGATCGAGGTCGCCTTCTGGACCAACGAGGAAGGGTCCCGCTTCGTGCCCGTCATGATGGGCTCGGGGGTGTTCGCCGGGGCCTTCAGCCTCGAGACGGCCTACGCCGCCAAGGACACGGCCGGCAAGTCCGTGAAGGACGAGCTCGAGCGCATCGGCTACGTCGGCGACGAGGAGCCCGGCAAGCACCCCATCGGCGCCTACTTCGAGGCGCACATCGAGCAGGGGCCCGTGCTCGAGGATGCCGACAAGACCATCGGCATCGTCACCGGCGTGCTCGGGCTGCGCTGGTACGACTGCGTCGTCTCCGGCATGGAGGCCCACGCGGGCCCCACGCCCATGGCCCTGCGCAAGGACGCGCTGCAGGTCGCGACGCGCATCATGCAGGAGACCGTGGCCATCGCGCACCGCTACCCGCCCTACGGGCGCGGCACCGTGGGCTTCGTGCAGGTCCACCCCAACAGCCGCAACGTGATCCCCGGTCAGGTGAAGTTCTCGATCGACCTGCGCAACGTCGACAGCGAGCGCCTCGACAAGATGGACGCGGAGATCCGCGCCTTCGTGGAGCAGACCTCGAAGGAGACGGGCCTGCCCATCACGATCGAGCAGGTCTCGTACTTCCCGCCTTGCCCCTTCGAGAAGGGCTGCGTCGACGCCGTGCGCCACGGCGCCGAGACGCTCGGCTACTCCGCGATGGAGGCGGTGAGCGGCGCGGGCCACGACGCGGTCTACATGGCGCGCCTCGCGCCCGCGGGCATGGTGTTCGTGCCCTGCAAGGACGGCATCAGCCACAACGAGATCGAGGACGCGAAGCCCGAGCACCTCGAGGCAGGCTGCAACGTGCTTCTGCACGCGATGCTCGACCGCGCCAGGGTCGCGGGCTGAGCGAAGGGAGAAGGCGCGCCCCCCAGTCGACCGCGCGCCTTCCAGTGTCGCTGCGTCGCCGTGCCGGCCCGGAGGCCGGCCGGCCCGCGCCTCACTGCGGCACGTCGAGCGCGCAGACGTTGTTGATGCACTCCGCGCCCGGATCGCAGCAGTCGTCGGCCGTCTCGCAGAGGTCGCCGATGTTCGAGCAGCCGCCAGGGGTCTCGGCGCAGACGAAGCTGCCGCTCTGGGCGTCTTGCACGCAGTAGCCGTCGCAGCATTCGTAGCCCGCGCTGCAGTCGCTGCCGAGCGCCTTGCAGGGGCTGAGCGCCCACTCGCCGCGCATGTTCTGGTTGTCGAGCTCCTGGCCCGGGAGCCAGAAGGCAGGGTGGCTCGGGTCGACGCCGGGCTGCGGGTTCTGATCGATCGCCGTGACCCAGAGCTGCTTGCGCCGCGTATCGGGGTTGGTGTCGGTCAGCGTATTGCCGTACTGGCGCTCGCTCACGACGACGAGCCAGAAGTAGCCGCCCGCGGCCACGGGGTTGAACGTGGGCTCGTAGGTGATGCTCTCCTGGCCGCCGCTCAGCACGCCCTGACCATTGGCGCGGTCGAGCCGGATCTGCGTCGCGCCCGTCGGATCGGTGAGCCAGATCTCCGCTGCCGCGCCGCGCGTGCGCGCCTGCGTGCTGCGCATGAAGGCGACCCACTTCGAGTCGGGGCTGAAGGTGGGGAAGGTCACCGTCGGCCGCGCGGCGTCGTTCGCGACGATCTGCATCGAATTGCTGAAGCTCGGCGGGTTCGTCGAGACGTCGGCGATCCACAGCGTCGATTGCGTGAAGTCGAGGCCGTTGCCGTCGGTGCGCCCCGCGAAGGCGATCTTGTTGCCGTCCTTCGACCAAGCGGGGTGCGAGGGCTGCGCGCCGGGGCTCGCGAGCTGGGCGAGCACCGTCGAGTCGTCGCGCGTGCTGAGCTTGAGCAGGCCGTCGCCGCCGAAGCTGCCGCTGTTCCAGTGACCCCAGAGCACGTGGGAGCCGCTCGGCGAGATCGCCTGGAAGCCCGAGGAGATGTCCGTGGCGTAGATGCTCGAGCCCGTCTCGGCGTCGAAGGTGCCCCAGGGGCTGTAGCCACCCTGGAAGGAGGCGACGATCGTGCTGCCGTCGGCGGAGACGCTGTGGCATGCGACGCAGGTCACACCGGCAGGCTTCTGCAGGAACTGCTCCGGCCCGGGCGCGCCTGGGCGCAGGCGCACGACGTTCCCTTGGTTGACCTCCCAGTAATAGATGGTGCCCGCGAGGTTGCCGGGCGCGATCTTCCAGGTCTGGGCGAGGGGCTGGTAGGCGGTGGCGCCGTCGTAGCGCTGCACGCGCACGGCCAGATCACCGACGGTGGAGTCGGTGAGCTTGCGCCAGAGGTCGTCGGGCAGCGTGGGGAAGGCGAAGCGCGAGGGAGGCGGCACGGCGCCCCAGGCCTCGAGCTCGAAGTAGGGCGACTCGACGTGCACGCGGTAGACGTCGCTCGCGCCGCCACCGTTCCACTGGATGACGGGCCCCATCAGGCCGCGCGGGAACACCGTCTGGTCGTAGGGGTAGAGCAGGGCCATCGAGGGATCGGCCACGCTCGCGTTGTCGAAGAGGTCTTGGACGTCTTGCGGGACGTTCGACGGGTTGGAGTCGTAGACCAACTTGACCGACACCTCGGCCTGGCCCTGCAGAGCGTCGAGCGTGGCGCGCAGCGTGCCCGAACCGCCGAGCAGGCCCGTGGCCGAGACCGCGCCCGCGTTCGAGGTCTGCGCGACGTCGGGGCGCGTGTAGCTCCACTGCGGTGAGATGTTCGTCCTCGTGCCGTCGGCGCGCACACCGAAGGCCGTGAAGCTCGTCGCCGCCGGGACGGCGCCGTTCACCACGACGATCTGCGCCGAAGCGGGCTCGATCTCGATCGACACGAAGTCGCCGTCGACGAAGCCCGTGCTCGTGCCGCCGCCCGTGCCCGAGGAGCTGGGGCCGCTCTGGGTCGAGCCGGCGCCGCTGCCGTCGGCGGAGTCGCCTGCGCAGGAGCACGCGGGCCCGAAGGCGAGCGACGCGGGGAGAAGCAGGAACGCGAGACGAGAGCAGGACTTCATGAAGCCTCCGAAGGTGCTCCCGAGCGTACTCGAAGCGGCCCCGCGGCGGGGGTTCGTCGCCGCGCCACGCAGGCCGGCCTTCGCCGCCCTCCGGCGCCTCTCTGCTCAGGCCTCGATCTCGGACTGCAAGGCGCGCATCCAGGACTCCTCCTCGGCGCACATCGCACGCGTCTTCTCGCGGGTCGACGCGAGGATGGCCTCACGAGGGCCGTCGGAGGCAGGGTCGTGGAAAGCGTCGAGCAGGCCGAGCGAGGCGATCCACTCGAGCTCTCCGAAGCCGGCCCCAGCCTTGCGGGCGAGATCGGCGATGACGAGCGTGAGCAGCTTGAAGTGGGGTTTGTAGGGGAGCTCGAGGCTGCGCACCGGTGAGCCCTCGTGGAACCAGAGCTCTTCGGTGGTGGCGAGCACGCGCGCCGCTTCGTCGGGTTGCTCGAGCAGCATGACCGCGATCTCGGCGAGCATCTCGAGCACACCCGCGTCGCGCAGCGAAGCCAGCCCCGGCCCTTCGTAGTAGCGCGTGACGAGCTCCTTGGGCACCACGGCCGCGCGCACCGCGGCCTCGCCCACGTGGCCCTCCCAGATCGGCGAGAGCACGATGCCGGTCGCGTCGAGCTCTTTGCGCAGCGACAAGGTGTGCAGCAGGATCGCCCGCGCGTCCTGCACGACCTCGTCGACCGTGGGAGGCACGAAGTCGCTCGGGAGCTGCAGGCGCGCACGCCCTTCGCTCGCCCCTGTGGAGTCTCGGCTCATGGCGCCCGACGATAGCGCGCCGCACGCGCGCGCGCACCGGCCGAGGCCCTGCGAGCACGCCATGCCCTGATCGAGCGTCGACCGGCCACGCGGCTGCTCGTCGGGCCCCCGTCGCTCCGTCAGCCGATCGTCGACCTGCGTGCGCGCAGCTCGGCGATGGCGGCGCGCTCCTCGTCTGCCGAGAGCAGCTCGCGCAGCGCGGGGAAGATGCGCGCCTCCTCGGCCCGCAAGTGTTCTTCGAGCTCGCGCACGAGCGGCTCGGCCACCTCGCGCAAGCGCTGGCGTGCGCCCTCGCTCGGGCTCGCCCTCAGCGCGTCGAGCGCGCCGAGCAGGGCCGAGATCCCCGGCTCGTGGCCGCGGTGCTCGGCGCGCATCGCGTCGAGCGCCTCGTCGAGCTCCGGGCGCAGGCCCAGGAGCCTCGGCATCACGCTGTCCTCTTCGTCGCGCACGTGCAGCGGCAGCGCCTCGGCGAAGTAGCGCGCGCAGCCTTCGACGGCAGAGACGAGCTCCGAGCTCGCGAGATCGTCGCGCTCGGCGAGCGTCAGCGCGAGGCGAGAGAACCGGCGGATGCGCTCGTGGCAGGCGAGCAGCAGCGCCACCAAGGTCTCCTGCTCCGCGCTGCGACCGATCTGGAGGAGCATGCCGTGCAGCCCTGGGCCGGCGCTCGCCCGAGCGCGCCGGCCTCTTCGCGAGCTTCGCTCAGTTGCCGCCTTGCCCGTTGCCGCCTGCGGCGTCGTTACCGCCCACCGCGTCGCCGCCCGCGCCACCACCGCTGGGCCCGCTGAACTCGCCGCCGCCCGGCCCGACGCCGTAGGCCGACATCATCTGGGAGCCGTCGCCTCCCTGGCCGGCGCCACCCTTGCCACCAGCGCCGCTCGTATCGTCGCCACAGCCCGGCGCAGCCGCCGCGAGGCTCAGCCCGAGCAGCACCGCCGTGGCCGTCGCGGGCCGCGCGCGGCCGTCGCTCGCTCGGAGCGAGGCGCCACAAGCGCGGCAGCTGCCTTCGCTGGCGAAGCTGTGGACGTGGCAGGCGGGGCAAGCGACGAAGTGGGCCATGTGGGTCACGCTAACAGCGAAGCTCGCTGCGCCACAAGGGACGGCGCCTCGGCTCGGCTGATAGCCTCTCGCTCGATGGCCCCCGAGCTCCCCGCCAAGCCGGTACGCGAGATTCGCTCTTCGGATGCTGGCCGGGCCCGGCCCATCTACGTGGTGTGGGAGATCACCACGAAATGCGATCAGCCCTGCCAGCACTGCGGCTCTCGCGCGGGCCCCACGAGGCCCTCGGAGCTCTCGACCGAAGAGGCGATGGACACCTGCGAGCGCCTCGCCGCGCTCGAGGCGCGTGAGGTCACGCTCATCGGTGGTGAGGCCTACCTGCGGCGCGACGTGCTCCAGATCGTGGCGAAGCTCGCCGAGCTGGGTGTGCGCGTCTCGATGCAGACCGGCGGACGCGCCTTCACGAAGGAGCGCGCGCGCGAGTTCAAGGACGCGGGGCTCTCGGCGCTCGGTGTGTCGATCGACGGCCTCGCCGCCGCGCACGACAAGCTGCGAGGCAACCTCGGCAGCTATCGAGCCGCCGTGCGCGCGCTCGAAGCCGGCGGCGAGGTGGGGCTGCAGCTCTCGGCGAACACCCAGGTGAACCGGCTCAACTGGTCGACGCTGCCCGAGGTCGCGCGGGTGCTGCGCGAGCGCGGCGTGGAGACCTGGCAGGTGCAGCTCACGGGGCCCATGGGGCGCGCGGCCGATCACCCCGAGTGGATCCTCGAGCCCTACCGCGTGATCGACGTGATGCGCATCCTCGCCGAGATCCAGGCCGAGGCCATGCTCGAGCTGCGCGCGGGGCGCGGGCGCTACTTCAACGTCTTGCCCAACAACAACATCGGCTATTTCGGGCCCTACGAGCAGATCCTGCGCTCGCGTCCGGGCAGCCCGGAGGCGCACTTCCAGGGCTGCCTCGCGGGCATCTATGGAATGGGCATCGAGTCCGACGGCACGGTGAAGGGCTGCCCGACCTTGCCCACCGAGGCCTATGGCGGCGGCAACCTGCGCGAGACGCCGCTCGAGGTGCTCTGGGAGAGCTCACCCGAGATCCGCTTCGCGCGTGACCGCACGACCGACGAGCTCTGGGGCTACTGCAAGGGCTGCTATTACGCCGAGGTGTGCAGGGCCGGCTGCTCGTGGATGGTCCACACCACGCTCGGGCGGCGGGGCAACAACCCCTTCTGCTTCCACCGCGCGGCCGAGCTCGAGAAGCGAGGTCTGCGCGAGAAGCTCGTGCACCTCCGTGCCGCGCCCAACAAGATGTACGACCACGGCCTCTTCGCGATCGAGGAGGAGCCCTGGCCGGACGACGAGCCTCGCCCGGTGGTGCCGACGATCGAGGAGCTCGTCGCGAAGATGCGCGGCGCGGCCGAGGGCGAACGCGGCGAGGGCTGAGCTCTGCCAAGCCGGGCGAGGCGGCTGCCCAGCGCAGCGCCACCTCGGCTCAGCGCAGCGCCGCCTCGGCTCAGCGCAGCGCCGCCTCGGCTCAGCGCAGCGCCGCCTCGGCTCAGCGCAGCGCCTCGGCGCCGTGCAGCGCCAGGGCGCGCGCGAAGTCGAGACCGGTGAGGATGCCGACGAGCTTGCCCTCGTCGACCGCGAGCAGGCGCCGCGCGCGCGCCTCGTAGGCGGCCGCCGCCGCGCGGTGGAGCGGGGTCGTGGAGTGCAGGCACAAGAGGCCGTGCGACATGGCGACCTCGACCTCGGTCTCGGGCAAGAGATCGCGGCAAGCGAGCGCCTCGGTCTGCGTGAAGCTCCCCACCGGCTGGCCGTGCGCATCGAGCACCACGAGCCCTTGCAGGGCCGCGTGATCGAGCTCCGCGGTCGCCTCTGCGATCGTCGTCGCGAGCGACACCGTGCGCAGCGAGCGCGACATGTACTCGGCGATCGCCTGCCCGAGGCGGAGGCTCCGCACGGCGGGCAAGAGATCCTCGAGGCTCAGCACGCCCACGATCCGGCCGTCGTCGTCCACGTAGACGCGGTGGATCCGGTGCTCGACGAGCGTGGCTGCGACCCGGTGGATCGGCGTGTCCGCGCGCACCGTGATGAGCCCGGCGTGCATGTGCTGCTTCACCGGCTCGCTCGGCAGATCGATCGTCTGCACGCCGGCGAGGGAGGCGGGCTGCATGCGCCCCACGCGCAGCAGATCGGTGTACGAGACGAGCCCGAGCGCCTTGCCGCTCGCGTCGAGCACGGGCAGCGAGGAGATGCGACGCGCGACGAGCTCGGCGTGCACCTCGTCGAGGAGGGCGTCGGGGCCGACGCTGAGCACGGGGGAGGTCATCAGCGTGGCTGCGGTCAGCGCAGGGGGGCTCATGCCGACGCCCCATTGCAAGGGCCCTGCCACACTCGCGCGGCTCGGCCGCTGCGCGCGCACCCCGGCGCCGGCCCGCGCGAGGCGTGCGCCGCGCGCAAGCCTTGCACTTGGTCGGCGCTCCACGCGCCATCGCTGCGCGCGCCCGGGCTGCGCCGCGGGTCAGCCGTGGACCCTGCGCGGGACCGGGGCGCGCTGGCCCTCGCGGGCCCTCGGTGGCAGCCTGCGCCGATGCGCCTCGTGTCGCTGCACATCCATCCGTTGAAGGGCGCGCGAGGGATCCAGGTCGCGAGCGCCACGGTCGAGCCGCGCGGTCTACGCCACGATCGGCGCTTCATGCTCGTCGACGCACGCGGCGGCTTCGTCTCCCAGCGCAGCCACCCTCGGCTCGCGCTCGTCGAGACCGCGCTCGTCGACGCCTCGCTCCGGCTCGCGCTGCCCTGTGGCGACCATGTGGAGGTGCCGCTCGCGCCCGAGGGGCCGCGCCGCGAGGTCGAGGTGTGGGGTGACGGCGTCACGGCCGTGCGGGTCGAGGGCGAGGCCTCGGCGCTGCTCTCGGGCTTCCTCGGCGACGAGCTCGAGCTCGTGTGCATGCCGGAAGACGTGCGCCGACCGGTCGACCCCGCCTACGCGCGCGAAGGAGACCACCTGAGCTTCGCCGACGGCTTCCCCATCTTGCTCGCGTCGCTCGAGTCGCTCGCCGATCTCAACGCTCGGCTCGAGGAGCCCGTGCCGATGGATCGCTTCCGGCCGAACCTCGTCGTCGAGGGTGGGCAGGCCTACGCGGAAGACACGCACGAGCGTGTGCGCGTCGGCGCGCTGCACTTCCGCATGCCGAAGCCTTGCTCGCGCTGTCAGGTCACCACGGTCGACCAGTCCACCGGCGAGCTCTCCGGCCCCGAGCCCCTGCGCACGCTCGCGAGCTACCGCGGAGAGGGGCGGCGCGTGTACTTCGGCCAGAACCTCATCCCCGACGGCACGGGCTCGCTCTCGGTCGGCGACGAGGTCGAGCTCCTTTGAACCGAGCTGCGGCTCTCGAGCATTGACGCGTGCATCACCCGCGCCCGAGACTTGCACGCCGTGGAATCCTCCGATCTCGCGATGCTGCTCAGCCTCGACGCGCTCCTGCAGGAGGGCAGCGTCACCGGCGCGGCCAAACGCGTGGGCCTCTCGACGCCCGCGATGAGCCACGCGCTCGCGCGCATCCGCGAGCGCCTCGGCGACCCGGTCCTCGTGCGCGCCGGGCGCGGCATGGTGCTCACCCCCCGCGCCGAGGCCCTCAAGCCGAGCGTGAACGCGGTCGTCGAGCAGGCTCGGCGTGCGCTCGAGCCCGAGCGCCCCTTCAGCCCGGCCGAGCTCGACAGGGGCTTCGTCGTGCACGCCTCCGACTACGTGCTCACGGTGCTCGGGCCGGAGGTCGATCGCGCGCTGCGCAGCGAGTCCCCCCGGCTCGCGCTGCGCTACGTGCCCAACGCGCTCGACGACGCCGCGCAGCTTCGCGCGGGTGGCTCCGATCTCGCCGTCGGCATCTATGGTGAGCTGCCGCCCGAGATGCGCAGCCGCCAGCTGCTCACCGACCGCTTCGTCTGCGTGCACAGGCGAGCTCACCCCGGCGTGGGCAAACGCCTCACGCTCGAGCGCTTCTTGTCCCTCTCGCACGTGCAGATCGCTCCGCGCGGCAGCCCGGGCGGCTACGTCGACGACGTGCTCCGGCAGAAGGGCCATACGCGCCGCGTGCTGCGCGCCGTGCCCTACTTCCGCGCGGCCCTCGAGCTCGTCGCCCAGACCGACGATCTGCTCACCATTTCCGAGCGCATCGCCAGGCGCCTCGCGCCCGCGCTCGGCCTCGAGATCCACGAGGTCCCGCTCCCGCTCCGGCCCTACGCGCTGAGCCTCGTCTGGCACCCCCGCCACGACGCCGACCCCGGGCACCGTTTCCTGCGCGAGGTCTTCGTGCGCGCGGCCCAGCGCGCCGCGGGGGACCAGCACCCGGCCGCGCGCAGGCGCCTCGATCCCTCCGACCCGACCTCCGGCCAGCGGCGCAGGCGCCCGAAGCCTCCCTCCTGAGACTTGCGCGTCATGCAAGGTATCTGTGCATTCTCTTGCATTGAATGAATGTCCTGCCGACCCGATAGTCCCTGCTCGGAGGCGCGAGCTGCGCCCCCCACCGAGGAGAGACCACCATGAGCGGCAACCTGAACGTCACCGACCAGGCCAAGAAGAAGCGCGTTCTCCTGATCGCGGCCAACCCCTCGACCTCCACCGTCACCGGCTGGCCGGTCGGGTTCTGGTGGGCCGAGCTCTCGCACCCCTATTGGGCCTTCGTGGAGGCCGGCTACGAGGTCGAGATCCGCAGCCCCAAGGGCGGCGCGCTCGTGGCCGACGGCTACTCCGACCCGGAGGACGCGAGCGGATACTCCGCCGACGACATCCTCTCGCTCGGCTTCAAGAAGTCCGCGAAGCACGCGGCTCTGCTCGCCGACACCAAGAGCCTCGCCGACGTGCGGCCTGCCGCCTACGACGCGCTCTTCGTCGCCGGCGGGCAGTCGCCGATGTTCACCTTCCGCGGCGACGCCCAGCTACAGAAGCTCGTCGCGGGCTTCTACGAGGCCAAGAAGCTCACCGCGCTCGTCTGCCACGCGACCTGCCTCCTGCTCGACACCAAGCTCTCGAACGGCGAGCTGCTCGTGCGCGGCAAGACCTGGACGGGCTTCGCCACCAGCGAGGAGAAGTTCGCCGACGAGTTCGTCGGTCAGCGCCTGCAGCCCTTCTGGATCGAGGACGAGGCGCGCAAGATCGAGGGCACGAACTTCGTCGTCGACCAGCGCTTCCGCGAGTTCGCCGTGCGCGACGGCCTGCTCGTGACCGGCCAGCAGCAGTACTCGGGGGCGGCCGCGGCGCGCCTGGTGATCGAGGCGCTCGGGCGATGAGCGAGGCTCCGGAGGTGGCGCCGACGCTCGGCCCGGACGAGTTCGTCGCGCTCGCGCTGGCGGGGCCGATCGAGAGCGGCCCCGCCAAGTACGGCTACTCCCTGCGTGTGGCCTCGGGCAACCCGCGTCCTCCCGGGATCATCGCGCTCACGTGGATCACCGGCAAAGACGCGGCCGACCGCGAGCGCATCCGCGCCCACGCGAAACAGAACGTGCAGGACTTCCTGAAGGAGCCGGGCTTCATCTCGATCGTCACCGGCTTCGTGGGCCTGCGCGGCTTCACCGTCACCGCGTGGGAAGACGAGGCGGCCATGCGGCGCGCGCTCGACCAGCACCACGCCCAGGCGATGAAGGAGCTCTTCGGCGAGGACTTCGTCGCGAGCGTCTGGACCAGCGTGTGGAGGCCGGTACGCAGCAACCGCCTGTGGGTGCGCTGCGTCGCCTGCGCCGCGCTCGAGGACGCCACGGACGATCACCGCGCCTGCTCGAAGTGCGGCGCGGAGCTGCCGGAGCGGCCGCCCTATTGGTGACGTGGGCGGACTCGGCGTCGCTCGACGCTGCGCTGCTGCTCGGCGCGCGACTGCGCTAGAGTGCGCGCCCGATGCGAGTCGCCGCCGTTCTCCTCGGGCTGTGGCCGTGCGTCGTGGGCTGCGAGGCCCCGAGCGAGCCGGTCGGAAAGCCCTCGCCGTCGACCGCGGGCAACAGGCTCGGGGCCCGTCCGAAGCCCGAGATCCTGAAGGCGGAGCCGGGGCTCGCGGAGGGGCGCGCCTGGGTGAGGGCCGAGCTCTCGCGCGCCGAGTCCGACGGACGCAAGCTCGTGATCTACGTCGGCGCGAGCTGGTGCGAGCCCTGCGTGCGCTTCCACGACGCGGTGCTGTCCGGCGAGCTCGACGCGGAGCTCGCGGGCGTGCGCTTTCTCGAGCTCGACGCCGACGTGCACGAGCGGATCCGCGGCGAGGCCGATCTCGGCTGCGCCTCGCGCATGATCCCGCTCTTCGCGAGGCCCACCGCCGAGGGGCGTTGCGGCGCCGAGCGCGTCGAGGGCGCCATCAAAGGGGAGGGCGCGGTGGGCTTCATCTTGCCCCGCCTGCGCGTGCTGCTCCAGGGGTGAGCCGTCGGCCGTGCCCGGGCCGCTTCAGTCCGGGAGGCTCGCGAGCAGACAGTCGCCGTAGACGAGCTCCGCCTCGCCGAAGGCGCGCTCCTCGGCTACGCAGACCTCGTCGCCGCCGAGCGTGACGCTGCAAGGGCCCGCCGCGCGACAGTCGTAGAAGCCCTTCGCAGCCTCGTCGAGCCCCGAGCTCCGGGCGCAGCCCTCCTCGAGCCAGGCCCAGGTGTTCGCGAACATGGCCTTGCAGGAGGCGAGCGTGGCCTCGGGGTAGTAGGTGGCGCCCGCCTCCTCGTTCACGCAGGCCTGCGTCGCCTCGCAGAGCGCGTCGGTCGACGCCGAGTAGGCGTCGGGCGCGCGCAGCGCGCCGAGCCCGTGGTCGGGGTTCGGCACGTTGGCGAGCAGTCCGAGCGGCGGACCGGCGTTGACGATCATGCCCGCGCGGCACGCGAAGCGCACCTCGTCGAACAGCGTGCGCTCACGCGAGGCCCTCATGGTGTAGTAGCCCGGCGGCACACGGTAGAACAGCACGCCACCGTCGGTGCTCGTCGCTGGCTGATCGGCGTTCGGTAGCACGCTCTCGTCGAAGTAGATGGGCCCGCTCTCGGCGGGCGCCGCGGGCTCGAGCACCACGCTGGTCCCCGGCGCACCCTGCCGCAGGTAGACGTAGAGCGAGCCGCCCATGCGCGCGGCGGTGGTGGCGATCACGCAGTGCTCGGCTTCGTCGAGCGGCAGCGGCACGAGCGTCGAGAGCGCGGTGAAGATGCCCTTCGGCACCAGCTGCACGCTGAAGGGCCGGATGCCGTTCGGGCCGAGCCTGAGCGTGGCGGTCTGCGTCGTCTTGAAGTCGGGGTGCTCGACGACGAGCGTGACGTCTCTGCCGACCTGCAGGCCGTCGAAGCGGAAGTGCGCGTCGGCGCCCGTCACGACGCTGAGCTCGGGGCGCTCGAACACGCTCACCTTGGCGCCTTCGATGCGTGGACCGCGGACCTCGGTCATGAAGGCGAGCACGTCGCCCTCGACGCTCGCGAAGCGCGGCGCGCTGCAGTCGCTCTCGCAGCGGCCGGGGCTCCCGTTGAGCTCGCCCTCGTCGCACTCCTCCGAGGGGTCGACGCGACCGTCGCCGCAGGAGGCGGCGCTCTCGGCGCGATCGTCGCAGCCGGCGGCGACGAGCGAGCTCGATACGAGCAGGAGCCCGGCGAGGCGAGAGAGCACGGCCTGGTGGGTCAGCATCGCGAGCACGCTAGCGCTCCTCGGCCGTGCTGGGCAGCCCTGGCACGCTTGCTGCGAAGGGGAGCACGTGTGCAAGCGCGGTCGTGCTCCGTCCCACTCCCGAGTCTGCGCAGCTCGGGCCGTTTCGATGCATCGAACGCGGATGCACGAACACCTGTCCGAGGCCTGCTCGACGACGCAAGCCTTGCGCCCGACCGTGCGAGGCTTGCAGCGCCTCGCCACCCTGCCTGCACCACGCGCGGCCGCACGCGCACGCCACGACCGTCTCGGAGACCCACGATGAAGAACACGACGAGGCACCGCACCGCCGACGCGAGCGACGTGGTCGCCGACGTGGCCTACCGCGCGAGCGAGGTCATCACGATCTACCCGATCACGCCCGCCTCGGTGATGGGCGAGCACGCCGACGCCTGGGCGGCCGACGGGCGCAAGAACCTCTGGGGCAGCGTGCCCGAGGTGGTGGAGATGCAGTCCGAGGGCGGCGCGGCGGGCGCGATGCACGGCGCGCTCACCGCCGGCGCGCTCACGACGACCTTCACCGCCTCGCAGGGCCTGCTGCTCATGCTCCCTGACCTCTTCAAGATCGCGGGCGAGCTCACGAGCTTCTGCATGCACGTCGCCGCGCGCGCGCTCGCGACGCACGCGCTCTCGATCTTCGGCGACCACTCCGACGTGATGGCGGCGCGTAGCACCGGCATGGCGCTGCTCTGCTCGGGCTCGGCTCAGGAAGCGCAAGACCTCGCCGCCATCGGGCACGCCGTCACGTTGCGCGCGCGCGTGCCGGTCTTGCACTTCTTCGACGGCTTCCGCACCTCGCACGAGATCACCAAGGTCGAGTGGCTCGACGACGACGCCTTGCGCAGCCTGCTCGACCCCGACGCCATCGCCGCGCACCGCGCGCGGGGGCTCGACCCCGACCGCCCGGTGTTGCGCGGGACCTCGCAGAACCCGGACACCTTCTTCCAGGCGCGCGAGGCGGGTGAGCCCTTCTACGCGGCGTTCCCCAGCGAGCTCGACGCCACGATGCAGCGCTTCGCCGAGCTCACCGGCAGGCGCTACCGCCTCTTCGACTACGTGGGCCACCCCGAGGCCGAGCGCGTGATCGTCATGATGGGCTCCGGCGCGCAGTGCGCGCAGGAGACCGTGGAGCACCTGCTCGCGGGAGGCGAACGCGTCGGCGTGGTCATGGTGCGCCTCTTCCGGCCCTTCTCCGTCGAGCATCTGTTGGCGGCACTCCCCCGCAGCGCGCGTCAGCTCGCGGTGCTCGACCGCACCAAGGAGCCGGGCGCGGCCGGCGAGCCGCTCTTCCAGGAGGTGCTCACGGCGCTCGCCGAGGCGGTCGCGCGTGGAGAGCGCGAGGCCCTGCCGCGCGTCGTCGGCGGTCGTTATGGCCTGGCCTCCAAGGAGCTCACGCCCGCGATGCTGCGCGCCGTGTTCGAGAACCTCGCGGCCGCGTCGCCCAGGCGTCGCTTCACGCTCGGCATACGCGACGACGTGTCGGGCTCCTCGCTCGAATACGACGCGTCCTGGCACATCGAGCACGAAGACGTGTCGCGCGCGCTCTTCTTCGGGCTCGGCTCCGACGGCACGGTGTCGGCCAACAAGGCGAGCATCAAGCTCATCGGAGAGCACACGCCGCTCTACGTGCAGGGCCACTTCGAATACGACTCGCGCAAGTCGGGCTCGACGACGATCTCGCACCTGCGCTTCGGGCCCAGGCCCATCCGCTCCACCTACCGCGTCACCCGAGCGCAGCTCCTCGCGGTGCACGACCCCGAGTTCCTCGACCGGCGCGACGTGCTCTCGGCCGCCATGCCGGGCGCCACGGTGCTGCTGAACACCACGGTGGCGCCCTCCGAGGTGTGGGGCTCGCTGCCGCGCGAGGCCCAGGCCGAGCTCGTCGAGAAGCGCTGCCGCCTCTACGCCATCGACGCCTATCGCGTCGCCGAGAAGGCCGGCCTCGGTCGCCGCATCAACACCGTCATGCAGGTGTGCTTCTTCCACCTCGCGAAGGTGATCCCCGAGGAGCAGGCGCTCGCCCTCCTGCGCGAGAGCCTGGAGGAGACCTGGGGCAGGCGAGGGCCCGAGGTCGTGCGGCGCAACCTCGCCGCGCTCGACGCGGCGCTCTCCGAGCTCTCGGAGATCCCCGTGCCGTGGGAGATCACCAGCGCGAGGCGGCGCCTGCCCGCGGTGCCGAGCCACGCCCCCGAATTCGTGCAGAGGGTCACGCGCCTGATGCTCGAGGGCCACGGCGACGAGCTGCCCGTGAGCGCCTTTCCACCCGACGGCACCTGGCCGACGGGCACGAGCCGCTTCGAGAAGCGAGCGCTCGCGCTGTCGATCCCGATCTGGCAACCCGACCTCTGCGTGCAGTGCAACTTCTGCTCGATGATCTGCCCGCACTCGGCGATCCAGACCAAGCTCTTCGAGCCCGGGGCTCTCGAGGGCGCGCCGGCGGGCTTCCGCTCGCTCCAGCAGGATTTCGAGCCCGCGCTCGGCGAGGCGCGCTTCGCGGTGCAGGTGGCCCCCGAGGACTGCACCGGCTGCGGGCTCTGCATCGAGGTCTGTCCCGCCAAGGATCGCTTGCAGCCAAAACGAAAGGCGCTCGTCAACGAGCCGCTGGCGGCGCATCGCGAGGTCGAGCGCGCGGCCTTCGAGTTCTTCGAAGGCCTCCCCTCGGCGAGCCTCGGGGCGCTGCCGATCGACAAACGCAGCGCCGTCTTCCGCCTGCCGCTCTTCGAGTTCTCGGGCGCCTGCTCGGGCTGCGGCGAAGCGCCCTACATCCGCCTGCTCACCCAGCTCTTCGGCGACCGCATGCTCATCGCCAACGCGACGGGCTGCTCCTCGATCTACGGCGGCAACCTGCCGACGACGCCGTACACGAAGAACGCCGAGGGCCGCGGCCCGGCCTGGTCGAATTCGCTCTTCGAGGACAACGCCGAGTTCGGCCTGGGCATGCGCCTCGCGCTCGACGCCCGCGAGGCGCTCGCGAAGCGCCTGTTGCGCGAGCTGAGGGGCATTCCGTCTCAGCTCGTGGACGCGCTGCTCGCGCGCGGCGAAGGCGAGGCCTACGTCGAGGCGCAGCGCGCGAGGCTGCTCGAGCTCGACGCGGTGCTCTTCCAGCTCGAGGGCCCGGAGGCGAGGCTGCTCCGCGAGCTCGCGCCCGCGCTCGTGCCGAGGAGCGTGTGGATCGTGGGCGGCGACGGCTGGGCCTACGACATCGGCTATGGCGGGCTCGATCACGTGCTCGCTTCGAACAAGAAGGTCAACGTGCTCGTGCTCGACACGGAGGTCTATTCGAACACCGGGGGGCAGGCCTCGAAGGCGACGCCGCTCGGCGCGGCGGCGAAGTTCGCCACCGCCGGCAAGGAGACCCGGAAGAAGGACCTCGGACTGCTCGCGATGGGTTATGGGCACGTCTACGTGGCGCAGGTCGCGATGCAGGCGAGGAGCGCGCAGACGGTGCAGGCCTTCCTCGAGGCCGAGCGGCACCCAGGGCCCTCGCTCGTCATCGCACACAGCCCCTGCATCGCGCACGGCTACGACATGGTGCAGTCGCCCAAGCAGCAGAAGCGCGCGATCGAGAGCGGCATGTGGCCACTCTACCGCTACGACCCGAGCCGCGTGGAGCACGACGAGGCGCCGCTCGTGCTCGATTCGGGGCCGCTCAAGCTCGACGTGAAGGCCTACATGGAGAGCGAGGCGCGCTTCCGGATGGTCGAGCTACGGGATCCAGAGCGCTACGCGATGCTGCTCGACGCGGCGCGCGACGGCGTGAAACAGCGGCGCGCGCTCTACGAGCAGCTCTCGCGCGTGCACCTGCCCAAGGGTGAGCACCATGGCTGATCTATCGACCCAATGGCTCGGCCTGAGCCTGCGTAGCCCGCTCGTCGTGTCGGCGAGCCCGCTGTCCCACGACCCCGACGCCATCGCCTCCGCGGTCGACTCCGGGGCGGGGGCCGTCGTGATGTACTCGCTCTTCGAGGAGCAGCTGGCCTTCGAGCAGATGGCGGCGCATCGCTACGTCGACTCCATGCTCGACATGGACGCCGAGGCGCGCAGCATCCTGCCGAGCGCGAGCGCGGCCAGCATGGACGTGCAGCCCTACCTGCGCGAGGTCGACCGGCTGAAGAAGCGCGTCGACGTGCCGATCGTCGCTTCGCTCAACGGCACGACCCCCGGCGGGTGGACGAGCTACGCCTCGAAGCTCGAGGCCTCGGGCGTCGACGCGCTCGAGCTCAACCTCTACGAGGTCGCGACGAGCCCCGTCGAGACGGGCGCGGCCGTGGAGGACCGGCAGCTGGAGGTCGTCACGCGCGTCGTGCGTGCGGTGGGCATCCCGGTGAACGTGAAGCTGAGCCCCTTCTATGCGTCGCTGCCCGCCTTCGTGCGTAGGCTCGAGCTCGCGGGCGCCAAGGGCGTGACGGTGTTCAACCGCTACTACCAGCCCGACGTCGACCTCGACGAGCTCGACGTCGATCGCCACCTGTACCTGTCGACCCCCGCCGAGCTGCCGCTCCGACTGCACGCGCTCGCGGTGCTCTCCAGCACGGCGAAGCTCTCGCTCGGCTGCACGGGCGGGGTGCACACGGGAAGAGACGCGGCGAAGGCGATCCTCTCCGGGGCACACGTGGTGCAGCTCGCTTCGGTGCTGCTCCAGCGCGGGCCGGCCGAGCTCGGTGTGGTGCTGCGGGAGCTCGACGCCTGGCTCGACGGACGAGGCTACGTCTCGAGCGCCGAGGCCCGCGGCGTGCTCGATCTGCGCGGTGCGCCGGATCCGCACGCCTGGGAGCGCCTCAACTACGCGCGCATGCTGCAGGGCTGGCGACCCGGGCCCGGCAAGTGAGCGAGGGCCCCGCGAGCGGGGTCGACGGGGCGCGATGTTGCACCGCGTGCAAGGTGTCCTTCGAGCGGCCGGCCTTGTGGAGGCCGCGCGGCTCGCCCAGCATGGGCCTTCGAGGGAAACACGTATGAAGATCGCGATCATCGGTGCAGGGCAGGTGGGTGGCGCGCTCGCGGTGCGGCTCGCGCGCGGGGGGCACGAGGTCGTGCTCGCGGGCAGCTCGCAGGGCTCGGAGAGCGTGAAGAAGACGCTCGCGCGTGAGGCCTCGCTGCGCGCGCTGCCGCTCAGGGAGGCGGTGGCCGCGTCCGAGGTGGTGTTCCTCGCGACGCCCTACGCCGCGAACGCCGGCGTGGTGGCCGAGCTCGGAGAGGCGCTCGACGGCAAGCTGCTCGTCGACTGCACCAACCCCGTGGGGCCCGGGCTCTCGCACGGGCTGAAGAGCGAGACGAGCGGCTCGGCCAAGCTGCAGGAGAGCGCGCCGCGCGCGAAGGTCGTGAAGGCCTTCACCATCTACGGCTTCGAGAACTTCGAGGACAGCGCCTACCCGGGCTACGGGGTGAAGCCCGCGATGCTCTACTGCGGCAACGACGGCGACGCGAAGGCGAGCGTGGGGGCGCTCATCGCTGAGCTCGGCTTCGAGCCGGTCGACGTCGGAGGCCTCGAGCAGGCGCTGCACCTCGAGCACATGACCCTGCTCTGGGTGCGCATGGTGCGGGCGAAGGGCCGCTCGCCGAACCTGGTGTGGGCCGCGCTGCGTCGCTGAGCGCGGCGTGGGCCGCGCGGTGTCGCCGAGCGCGGCGTGGGCCGCGCGGTGTCGCTGAGCGCGGCGTGGGCCGCGCGGTGTCGCTGAGCGCGGCGTGGGCCAGGGTTCGCTCCTTGAAGTAGGCGCGGAGCAGCCCTAGCTCCAGCTTGGTGAAGCTCTACGCCGAGTCGAAGCTACCTCTGCGTGCGGACGCAGTGTTCTGCCATGCCCGTGACGAGCTGCACGAGATCGGGAGCTTCATGCCCGACGTCAGCTACGTGCAGCCGGTGCTCCGCATCTCCGGGCTCGACGCCTTCGAGAGGGTCGACAGGCTGGGTGCTCGGGTGGCCCCGCTCAGGGTCGCGGGCAGGAGCTTCTCGGAGGCGCGCTGGCTGCTCCACAGCTCGTGGCACGAGCCCTCGACGTCCGCGCGGTGGCAGGTCGAGGTGGAGCACCCAGCCGATGCGCTCCAATGCGACGGCACGATCTCGATCATGGAGGACGACGCAGGCGAGGCCCGCGTCAGGATCTCGGGGCGGGTGCGCCTGCGCCTCGAGATGCTCGGCCTGCGCCTGCTCGGGCCCACGTTCGCAGGCGGGGTCGAGCGCCTGATCGCCTCGCGCATCGAGTCGAACCTGCGCTCTCTCTTCGACGCGATGGCCCCCGCCGCAGGCGGACGAGGCCCTGGCTTCGCGCGGGTCGCCCTGCCCTGAGCCACTCCACCGGGCATCCTGGCGAGCTCGAGGGGCGAGGCTCAGAACGTGAAGGGCAGATCCACCTGGACGACGTGCACCTCGGCGTCGCTCATCGGCGCGTCGAGGCCCGCGGAGTAGGCCAGGCCCGGCCGCGCGAGGATCGTGGGCGCGAGCTCGACGTTGAAGCGCGCGCCGCCCGAGAGGGTGAGCTGCTCGCGTGCGTCCGGGTTCGCGACAGCGGGCGCCGCGTCGCTCAGGAAGGCCTGCAGACGCGCCTCGACGGAGAGGTTGACGAGCTTCGCCACCAGGTATCCCACGTGCACCCCCGTCGTGGCGGCTGCGCGGGATTCGTCGGCGTCGGCCGCCTCGCCGCGGACGCGCAGGCCATTGACCAGGGTGCCCTCGAGCTGGAAGCTGAAGCCAGCGACCAGGTAGGCGAGGTCGAGCCCGCCGGCGAAGGCCAGATAGTTGCTGCCAAAAAGAACGCCGTCGAGGCCTCCGCGTGAGCGGCTCGCAGCCGCGAGCGTCGCGCGCTCGGCGGGGTCGGGCGTGTTGCCGCCGCCCATGCCGATGGGGAGGGCGACGCCGCCGAAGCCGGCGAGCCGCAGCCCCGGAGCGAGCTCGGGGGTGTAGAGCGCTCCCACGAGCGGGTTCGAGACGATCGCCGCGGCGTCGGTGTCGCTCGCGTGGTGGGCGAAGCCGACGCGGCCGTAGAAGCCCAGATCCGGAGCGCCGGAGAAGGGCTTGCCCCCGCCGGTGAGGATGCTCGCGACGGTGGTGCCGTCGTTCGCCGGCGCGACGACCGTGTCGAGGCGTAGGAGGTTGGGCGCGATCGCGGGGCGCAGGCCCCAAGGCAGCGAGTAGGCAGCGCGCTTGCTCGCCGGGCTGGGAGCCTCGGGCTGAGCGGCCTGGGGCGCGGCCACCCCCGCGTGCGGCTCCACGGCCGCGGGCGGGGGCTCCACGTCGCCAGGCTCCGCGGCCGCGGCGGGGCGGAGCCCGAGGCCCCACGCCGCCACGAATACGAGCGCCGAGCGCGCATGATCACGGCGACTGACAGAAGTCCCCACCATCGGCCCCTGCTGAGGAGGGCAGGGCCACGGTGGCCGTGCCCTCGTCGATCGACAAGAGATACTGCACGAGCGCGTCGCGCGCGGCTACGGCGCCTGCTCCCTGCAGGAACCCCGCGTCGGCGAGCGCCCCGTGGTGCCCGACGAAGAGCGCGTCGAAGAGCTCCTCGAGCGTGCGCGCGTTGCCCGCGTGCAGATAGGGCGCGCCCACCTGCATGCCGAGCAGGCTCGGCACGTTGTAGCCCTTGCCCACCGCCTCGTCGCCCAGCGCCGGGCTCGACATGTTCTGCGTCACCTCGATCGCGTTCACCTCGGCGGGCGACACGCCGTAGGTTCCCACCGGGCGTAGCAGGCACTGCATGACGTCGCCTCCTCCCGATCCGGAGCGCATGAGCTGATTGCCCGCCGGCGCCGGCAAGAGCGCCGCGGGGAAGCCCGCGGCGACGAGCGCAGCGCCGTCGTAGCTCGTCGTCTTGAGCGCCGCGTTCGTCGCCTCGCTCGGCTCGTAGAAGCGCTTCGAGAGGGTCCACTTCGCGCCGCCGTGGCAGCCAGCGCAGCCTCCCGCGCCGGCGAAGAGCGCGGCGCCGGTCTGCACCGCGGTGGTGTCGAGGTTCGTCGGGGCGCGCGGCGAGCGCACGGCCTGGATGTAGGTCTCGATGTCCTGCCAGGCCTTCACGACGCTCGCCTGCTCGACGACCAGCGCGGCCGCGCCATTGAGGCCGGCCGCGCCGTAGAGCGGGAAGAGCGGGGTGGTCGCGAGATCGATCCTGTCGGCGTTGACCGGCGGGTCGCTCTCGGAGTGCACGATCGCGCCCACGCCGCCGTCGAGCCCGCGCAGCACGGCCTCGAAGTCGGCGATCTCGTCGGCCACCGCCGTCCAGTTGAAGATGCGCTGGTCGCTGGGGTCGCCCGTCGCGAAGCTGCCGTCGAGGCTCGTCGATTGGCGGGGCCCACGCGCGAAGTACCAGGTGACGTTGTCGCTCAGCCCTTCGAAATGGCAGGAGGCGCAGGAGCCCCAGCCCTGGCCGCCGAGGCTGTAGCGCCCGAGCCCAGTGTTGAAGGCCTGCTTGCCGCGGAGCGCCGACAGCTCTGCGGCGGAGCTCGGCATCGGCGTCGAGGCGTAGACGCGCGGATCGCTCGAGCCACCCGCGACGCCTGCGTCGTCGGCGGTGATCGAGAGCGCGGAGACGCTGCGCGTGATGTCGTTGGACGTGAAAGCGACGGGCTGGGCACGCGCGAGCGCGATCCCCACCGGCGCGATGCCGCGCGCCGGCTCGGGCAGCGCCGTGGAGGAGAGGTCGACGTAGGGCCTGCTCGGCCCGTGGCCCACCCCGTCGAGCTCGCCGGTGGTCTCGTCGAAGTGGAAGCGGAAGACCGCGTCGACGCCCTGGGCCACCACGAGCACCTGGCCGCTCGTCGGGTCGATGGCCATCTCGCTGGCCAACAGCGGCACGCGACGTGAGGCGTCGTCTGGCGTGCTCGTCGCCTCGTAGCGGGCGATCATGGCGCCGTCGAGCACCGCGGGGCTCGCCGGGAGCTCGAGGCCGGTCTCGAGGTCGACGATGCTGATCGTCGGGTGCGTCATCTGCTTGGGGTTCGTCGGGCCCTTCGGCGAGGCGCAGATGCTCGTGACGTAGGCGCGCTGGTCGCGGATCGACACGCTCTGCAGCTGGTTCACCCAGCAGCCCGTGCCGGCGGCGCCGGTGAAGCCCACGTCGCTCACCGAGCCGAGCTCGCTGAGGGCGACCGAGCCATCCGAGGCGTCGACGCGGTAGAGGATGCCCACCCAGTTCTCGTCGACGTTCGCACCGTCGCTCGCCTCCGGTGCGGTGCGCTGTGCGAAGAACTCGGTCACGACCACGGTCTCGTCGTCGTCGTCGGCGTCGCCGTCGTTGGTGATCGCGATCGAGCGTGGATGCGCGAGCGAGGGGCGCGCGTTCGATGCGCTCACCGACGGGCCCAAGAAGCCGGTGCCCGCGAGCACCGGGTTGAGATCGATCGTGTCGACGATCGCGAGGGAAGCGGCATCCACCACCTGGACGGTGCCGTCGATCCAGCTCGTCACCCAGACGCGGGTGTTGTTGGGGGAGATGGCGAGCCCCGTGGGCTCCGATCCCACCGCGATCGAGGCCGTGATCGTCGGCGTGGTCCGCAAGTCGTCGATGACCACGAGGCGCTGCTCGCGCCGCGAGATCGCGTAGGCGCGGTCGCCACAGCCATCGATCGCGACCTCCCAGGTCTCCGCGCCCGTCGCGAGCTCGACGCGCCGCTCGAGCGTCGGCGAGCCCGCGTCGTAGCTGGCGTCGAAGATCGTGACGCTGCCGGTGTCTCGGTTGGCGACGACGACCAGCGCGTCGTCCGAGCTCAGCGCGATCGCCGAGCCGCGGGTCGGCCCATGCGCGCGCTCTGCGCAGACGCTCGGCGCACCACCGCCGGCGCCGCCACCGCTCCCTCCGCTGCCGCCGGTGTCGCCGCCCCCGCCCGTG
>CALKVW010000273.1 GCA_938004785.1 uncultured Polyangiaceae bacterium | reverse complement strand
CGAGACCCTGCGCGGCCACGCCGTTGATCTGGTGGTTCTCGCGGCCGAGCGCGGCGGCGGCGAGCTTCGGGCCCTCCGCGTCGTCGAGCCAGGCGAGCTGCGCGAGCGCCTCGTTCACCATGTCGGCCTCCTTGGAGACCGCCCACTCACGCCACCGCGGCACCTGGTCGGTCGCCGGGAGGAGGAAGATGTCCTGCTTTTCCTTGGCGATCTGCTCGGGCAAGAGGCGCGCCTGGTCTTGCTTGAACGCGAAGTAGAGCGCCGCGCCGCCGCCGATGAGCGTCACGAGCACGAGCAAGATGACGAGCGGGCTCATGCGGCCGCGCTTGAAGTTGCCGTCTTCGGCCACCATCCCACCGCCTGCCGTAGGTGCCGGGCCAGCGGGGAGATCGTCGTCGTCGGGGGGGAACTTGGCCATGGGGCGCCCAACCTACACAGCTTGGCAGCCAGGCACAATCGAGCCTCGGGGGCCTCGCGGGCCTCGCGTGCAGAGGCGCGGCCCGCTGGAATGGACTAGCCTCAGCGGCGATGAGCAGCGCGCCCAAGCAGGCCGTGTCGGCACGCTCGGCGGAGCCCGAGCGCGGCGAGGGCCGGGTCAGTCACCTCTTCGCCGCGGGCCTGCTGGCCCTCGCGGTGCTGGCCGGCGTGGCGCTCTTGCCGCGTGTCTCGCTCGCGCCTGCGAAGTCGGCCGGGCCTGCGCCTGCCTTCATGTTGCCGGTGCTGCACAACGGAGAGAAGGGCTCGCGGCTCTCGCTCGCCGATCTCGAGGGCCAACCGGTGCTGCTCGACTTCTGGGCCACGTGGTGCGGCCCCTGCGCCGCGCAGACGCCGATCCTCGACCGGCTCGCGAGGCGCTACGAGGCTCGCGGTCTCCGGGTCGTCGGCATCAACGTCGCCGACGACGACCCCGCGGCCGCGATGCGCTACGCGGCGAAGAAGAACCTGTCCTACCCCATCGTGCTCGACGCCGACGGCTCCGTGCAGAAGGAGTACGGCGTGAGCAAGCTGCCCACGCTGGTGCTCGTCGACAAACGCGGCCAGGTGCACCGCGTGGCGAGCGGCCTCGTCGACGAGGCCTCGCTCGACAAGCTCATCCGCGAGATCCTCTGAGCCGAGGCCTGGCGCTCGGCCGGGGGTTGCTCCGAGGCCTCGCTCGGGGGTGCGCCGACGTCGGGCGATGGTAGAACCCGCGCCGATGACGCACCGATCCATCCTCGTCGCCTGTTCGATCGCCGCGCTCGCAGCCGCCTGCTCTTCGGCCCCCGGCCACAGCGAGGCGCCCGTCGTCGCGAAGCCCGGTGGCCCCGCCACGCCCGCACCGACGAGCGACGGCGGCGCCGACGAGCGCGGAGGGCGCGCCTTCGACCAGTGGAGGGCCGACGGCTCCGCGAAGCCCTTCCGTCCGGACGACGCGAAGACCGAGGGCATCGCCGACGGCGAAGGCGGCCCGTCGAACGACGGCACGCTCTCGACCAAGAAGGGCCCGCTCCTGAACACGGGCCACGACTACCGCCTGAAGAACCTCCACGGCTGGGATCTGCGCGGAAGAGCGGGGATCTACGGGCCCAGGTACATGAACAAACCCTACGTGCTCGTGCGCGACTGGCTCTCGAGCAAGCAGAGCGAGGCCGAGATCGCGACGGTGCTCTGCGAGGGCGACGACGAGCAGCCGGCGCTCTGCAGCGTGCTGGAGCGCTCCGCGGTCGACGCGATCGCGGCCTTCGTCGTCGGCGTGCGCGACGGCAAGCTGCCCAGGCCCGAGCAGATCTTCGAGCTGTCCGAGGGCACCCCCGGGAACTACAGGCTCGTCGCGGGCGCAGATCCAGCGCGTGGCAAGGCGCTCTACGCCGATCGCTGCGTGGGCTGCCACGGCACGGCAGGCACCGCGATCCTCTTCGACGAGGGCGAGTACACGCTCGGTAGCCACGCGCGTCAGAAGGCCTACGAGGACTGGCTAAAGATCCTGAACGGGCACCCGGGCAGCGCGATGGGCAGGCAGGTGCGCGGTGCCGACGGCGCCGCGATGGCCAGCGAGATCCGCGACTTGCTCGCTGCGCTCTGCGACCGCGCGGCCTTCCCGGCGACCGGCGCATCCAAGCCCGACGTGCCCGACGGCGACCCCCGCTGCGGCGCCTACCTGCGCTGAGGGCGAGGCGCGCGTAGGCGCCTCGCGACGCCGAGAGACGGCGCCGGCGGGTGCGCGCAAAGCATGCGTTCGGGTGCAACAACTGCTGCGGCGGACTGCCGCAGCGTGTCGCGAGGGGTGCCGGATCGGCGCGAGATCGGCGCGGCATCACTCTTGCCCTAGAGCCTGCGACGCATGGTCGCCCTCCCCGAAAGCGCTGCCTCCGAGGCCGGCCCCGCCCAGGGCGGGGTCTGCCTGCACTGCGCCTCGCCGACCCCGGCCGGCAGCGCGTTCTGCTGTGCGGGCTGCGAGAACGTGCATGCGCTGCTGCGCGACGAGGGGCTCGCGCGCTACTACGACCTGCGCGGCGGCGCCGGCGTGCCGATCCCCACCGAGAAGACCGCGCTCGTCGACGACAAGTGGATCGATCTGGTGGAGCTCGAGCTCGCCGCCAAACCCGGCCTCGCGCCCGTGCAGCTCGACCTCGAGGGCCTGCACTGCACCGGCTGCGTCTGGCTCTGCGAGGAGCTCTTTCGCCGCACCGGCAAGCCGGGCCGCGCGGTGGTCAACCCGGCGCTCGGCACGCTCGACCTCTGGGTGGAGCGCGACTTCCCCCTGCGCGACTACGTCGGCCACCTCGCGTCCTTCGGCTACCGCGCCGGGCCTCGCAAGCGCGAGAGCCGCCGCGAGAGCGATCTCGTGGTGCGCATGGGCGTGTGCATCGCGCTCGCGATGAACACGATGATCTTCTCGATCTCGCTCTACGCGGGGCTCGACGACGAGGGCGGCTCGCTGCGCACGCTCTTCCACTACCTGAACCTCGCGCTCGCGCTCGGCGCCTTCTGGGTCGGAGGCAGCCTCTTCGTGCGTGGCGCGTGGCGCGCGCTCCGCCGCGGCATGCTCCACCTCGACCTGCCGATCGCGCTCGGCCTCGTGCTCGGCTACGCGGGCTCGATCGCCTCGCTCGTCTTCGAGCGCGGCGAGCACGCCTACTTCGACACGCTGGTCATCTTCACGGCGCTCATGCTCGTGGGCCGCTACCTGCGCGAGCGCGTACTCGAGAAGAACCGGGCGCAGCTGCTCGAGGACGCGGGCATCGAGGGGCTGCTCGTGCGCCGCTTCGTCGATCACGCCGAGGGCGGCTCGAGCGTGGAGGTCGTGCCCGTGACCCAGCTCGCGCGCGGCGACCGCCTCTTGCTCGCGCCGGGCGACGTCGCGCCCGTCGACGCGCGACTCGTCGACGCCGAGGCCTCGCTCTCGCTCGAGTGGATCACCGGCGAGAGCGTGCCGCTCGAGGCGAGCCGCGACGCGCTCGTGACCGCCGGCGCCTCCAACGCGGGCGCGAGCGCCATCACCGTCGAAGCGACCCAGGCCTTCGAGGCCTCGGGGCTCGTCGAGCTCCTGCGTGTGCCGCGCGCCGTCGATCGTTACGGCGACGTGTCCACGCCCTTCGAGGCGAGGCTCTCGCGCGTCTGGGTGCTGGCCGTGCTCGCGGCCTCCGCGCTCGGCTTCGGGGCCTGGTGGCTCGCCACCGGGAGCCTCTCCGAGGCGCTCGCCGTCACGGTGGGCATCCTCGTCGTGACCTGCCCCTGCGCCTTCGGCATCGCGACGCCGATCGCGCACGAGGTCGTGCTCGGTGGTCTGCGCAAGAGCGGCCTGCTCGTGCGCTCGTCGAGCTTCCTCGACAAGGCGATCGGCGTGCGCCGCGTCGTCTTCGACAAGACGGGCACGCTCACGACCGGAGGGCTCGTCGTCGCCGACGCGGCCTCGCTCGAGGCCCTCGATCCCTCCCACGCGCGCATCCTCTACGAACTCGCCGCGCGCAGCAGCCACCCGAAGGCCGCGGCCGTGAAGGCCGCGCTGCCCGCGGCGGCGCAGCGCCTCTCGAGCGAGCTCGTGGTCGAAGAGCACGCCGGGCGCGGGCTCTCCGCCACGATCGCCGGGCGCGTCTACCGCCTGGGCTCACCCGCCTGGCTCGGCGCCTCGCGCGGCGATATCGCCTTCGCGGTCGACGAGGAGGTGCTCGCGGAGCTCGGCACCGAGGAGCGCCTCCGCCCGGACGCGGCGCGCGAGGTCGAAGCGCTCCTCGCCGACGGCCTCGAGGTCTGGATGCTCACCGGCGACCAGCGCGAGCGCGCGCTCGCCGTCGCCAAGGCGACGGGGATCGACGAACGCCACGTCGTCGCCGACCAGAGCCCCGAGCAGAAGGCCGCCTTCCTCGAGGGCCTCGACCGCGGCGACACGCTCATGATCGGCGACGGCATCAACGACGGCCCCGCGGTGCGCGCCGCGACCTGCTCGGGCACACCCGCGGCCGGGCGCGCCTTCCTCGCCGCGCGCACCGACTTCTACCTGCTCACGACGGGCCTCGCGCCCGTGCGGCGCGCCCTGCTCGGGGCGCACGCGCTGCGCGCCGCGCTCCGACGCAACCTCGGCTTCGCCCTCTTCTACAACGTGCTCGCCGTGGGCGTCGCGCTGAGCGGCCACATGTCGCCGCTCGTCGCTGCGGTGCTGATGCCGCTCTCGTCGATCGCGTCGATCGCGCTCGCGCTCCGCTCCCTCGCGCCCTGGCGCAGTGGGGCGCCCAGCTCGCTCAGGCTCGGCAAGCGCCCGCCCGTGGGCGGGGGCGCCGGGCCGGGGCTCCGCGCCACGCCCGCGACGGGCCCCAGTCTCGCGACCGCGCCGTCGGTCGCCTTCGCCGAAAGGAGCCAACCTTGGACGTCGTAGTCCTCCAGGTCTTCGTGAGCCTCATGCTCGCGGTGGGCTCGGTCTTGCTCTTCGTCCATTCGGCGAAGCAGCGCGATCACGAGCACGCCCAGCGCCTCGCCCTGCTCCCGCTCGAAGCGGAGACGAGCGGCGCGGCCGAGCCCGCGGCGACGCCGCGCATCCGTACAGCCGAACGGGGTGGGAACCGAGTGTCCGAGCCGCGGCCAGCCGACGCTGCCAGCGCTCCAGGAGAGAAGGAATGACAACGAAGTCCGCCTCCGCCTCGTCGGGCAAGGTCACGACGAAGCGGATCGAATACAACGACTCGATCACGCGCTGGTTCATCGGTGCGTCGGTCATCTGGGGCATCGTGGGCATGCTGGTCGGCGTCATCATCGCCACGCAGCTCGCCTTCCAGGGCGCGAACGTCCACGAGTACCTCTCTTATGGTCGCCTGCGGCCCTTGCACACGAACGCCGTCATCTTCGCGTTCGTCGGCAACATGCTGTTCGCGGGCGTCTATTACTCGACGCAGCGTCTCGTGAAGGCCCGCCTGCCGAGCGACCTGCTCGCGAAGGTGCACTTCTGGGGCTGGCAGGGCATCATCGTCTCCGCCGCGCTCACCCTCCCGCTCGGGTTCACCCAGGCAAAGGAGTACGCCGAGCTCGAGTGGCCGATCGACATCGCGATCGCGCTCGTCTGGGTCGTGTTCGCGATCAACTTCTTCTGGACGCTCGCGAAGCGCACCGAGAAGCACCTCTACGTCGCCTTGTGGTTCTACATCGCCACGATCGTGACGGTGGCCGTGCTCCACATCGTGAACAGCTTCGCCATCCCGATCGCGGCGCTCAAGAGCTATTCGGTCTTCGGCGGTGCACAGGATGCGCTCGTGCAATGGTGGTACGGCCACAACGCCGTCGCCTTCTTCCTCACGACGCCGATCCTCGGCATCATGTACTACTACATGCCGAAGGCGGCCGAGCGGCCGGTGTATTCGTACCGTCTCTCGATCATCCACTTCTGGGCGCTGATCTTCCTCTACATCTGGGCGGGCCCCCACCACCTGCTCAACACCGCGCTGCCCGACTGGGCGCAGACGCTCGGCATGATCTTCAGCGTGGTGCTCTGGGCACCGAGCTGGGGTGGCATGATCAATGGTCTGCTCACCCTGCGTGGCGCCTGGGACAAGGTGCGTACCGACCCGGTGCTCAAGTTCTTCGCCGCCGGCGTGACCTTCTACGGCATGGCGACCTTCGAGGGCCCGCTGCTCTCCATCCGCGCGGTCAATGGCCTCGCTCATTACACCGACTGGATCGTCGGCCACGTGCACTCGGGTGCGCTCGGCTGGAACGGCTTCATGGCGGCCGGCATGTTCTATTGGCTCGTGCCGCGCCTCTTCGGCACGAAGCTCCACAGCCCGCGCCTCGCCGACCTTCACTTCTGGATCGGGACGATCGGCATCCTGCTCTACATGATCTCGATGTGGGTCGCCGGCATCACGCAGGGCATGATGTGGCGCGCCGTCGACGAGGCAGGGGTGCTCAAGTACCAGAGCTTCATCGAGACCGTCATCGCGCTCAAGCCGATGTACTACACGCGCCTCGTGGGCGGCCTGCTCTACCTCACGGGCATGTTCCTGATGGCCTACAACCTCTACCTCACGGCCAAGAGCGGCGAGGCCGTCGACGGTCACGCCGACGTGGTGATCGAAGAGGCCGAGGAGCAGCCCGCCTGGACCTCGATCATCTTCGGACGCCCGGTCGTCATCTCGGTCGTCGCGCTGGGCGTGCTCCTGCTCTGGGGCCTCGGCGACGCGATCACCGGCACGGCCTGGATGGTCATCTTCTTCGTGCTGATCGGCGGCTCGATGCTCGTCTCCGCGATCGCGACGCCGAGCGACAAGCCGACCTGGCACCGCTTCCTCGAGGGGCGCGCGCTGCTCTTCACGGTGCTCACGGTGGTCGCGGTGCTCGTGGGTGGCGTCGTCCAGATCGTGCCTTCGGTGCTGGTGAAGCCCGACCCGAAGACGATCGGCGAGACCCGCCTCGCCTCGGCGCTCGAGATCGAGGGCCGCGACGTGTACATCCGCGAGGGCTGCTACACCTGCCACTCGCAGATGATCCGTACGATGGACTTCGAGGCGAAGCGCTATGGCGACGCCTCGACGATGGCCGACTCGCGCTACGACCACCCCTTCCAGTGGGGCTCCAAGCGCACGGGCCCGGATCTCGCCCGCCAGGGCGGCAAGAACCCCAACGCCTGGCATTACCGCCATTTCATGGACCCTCCGCAGATGGTCCAGGGCAGCCTCATGCCGAGCTATGGGCACTTCGCGACCAACAAGATCGACTTCGCCGACACCGAGTCGAAGCTCCGAGGCCTGCGCTCGGTGGGTGTGCCCTTCAGCGTCGAGCAGGTGCAGAAGGCCGGCGAGCACGCCAAGGCCCAGGCCGCGGAGATCGTCGCCGATCTCTCAGCGCAGGGCATCACGGTCGAGCCGGACACCGAGATGGTCGCGATCATCGCCTACATGCAGAGCCTCGGCATGCCACCCGTTCCCCCGGGGACGGGCGCTCCGAAGGCCGACATCACCACCGCCAGCGCTCCGGCGCACTGACGAGGAGAACCAACCATGGGCCGCCTCATTGGACCGATGTTCGCCGACAGCCCCTTGCTCGCGCTGCCGATCCTCTCGCTCGCGAT
Organism: uncultured Polyangiaceae bacterium; assembly: GCA_938004785.1. Classification (GTDB taxonomy): domain Bacteria; phylum Myxococcota_A; class Polyangia; order Polyangiales; family Polyangiaceae; genus CALKVW01. Next base: position 46,138 of record CALKVW010000273.1, on the reverse strand, counting down.
CTTCCTGGGGGTGTTCCTCCTCGTCAGCTACCGCACCTATCGGCGTAGCGCCGCCGATTACTCGGACCTCGCCGCGCTTCCTCTGGCCGACGACGACTCCGAGCCCCACGTGAAGGGAGACCAGCGATGAGCGCCCCCAAAGGAAAGCCGAAGGCTGCGGGCGCCGGAGCAGCCGCTCCTGCAGACGAGCCGGTGCTCCACGTCTACGACGGCATCGAGGAGCTCGACAACCAGCTGCCGCGCTGGTGGGTCTGGACCTTCCTCGGTAGCGTCATCTTCGCGACCGGCTATTGGCTCTACTTCCACAGCTTCGACAAGGGCCAGCTTCCGAGCGAGGAGTACGCCCAGCAGAAGGCCGTGGAGCTCGCGGCGGAGGCCGAGCGCCTGAAGCGGAGCGGCGAGATCACGCCCGAGCTGCTCAGCACACTCGCGAAGGATCCGGGCACCGTGGAGCAAGGCAAAGCCACCTTCGACCAGGTCTGCGTGACCTGTCATGCCGAAGGTGGAAAAGGCAACATCGGCCCGAATCTGACGGACGACGCCTGGCTCCATGGAGGTGACCCCGTCGCGATCTACAAGATCGTGAACGAGGGCTTCCTGGCGAAGCAGATGCCCGCCTGGGGCAAGCAGCTGGGCGAAGAGAAGACGCGCTCGGTCGTGGCCTACGTGCTCACGATCAAGAACACCAACGTGCCCGGCGGCAAGGCGCCGCAGGGAGACAAGGCCCCCTGAGCAGGCCGCTCCGGGCTGGAACCGGCTCGGCCCGACAGCCGAGCCGGGCGCCTCGCCGGCGATGATGGGGCCCTCGGGGGGAGAGCTGAATTCCGATGTCCGAGAAGAAGCATCTCCCCGTGTTCTCCGAGGCCGAGCAGTTCGTGAGCTCGCTCGATCCCGACGGCCACCGCAGGTTCGTCTACCCGGCCGACGTGAAGGGCCGGTTCCGCAACCTGCGCCTCGCGATCTTCGCGGCGCTCGTCGGGATCTGGATCGCGCTGCCGCTGGTCCACCTCAACGGCAAGCCGCTCGTCCTGCTCGACGTGCAGGCCAGGCAGTTCCACCTCTTCGGTGGCACCTTCAACGCACAGGACATCTGGCTCGTCTTCTTCCTGCTGACCGGCTTCGGATTCCTGCTCGCGCTCGCGACGAGCCTGCTCGGGCGCGTCTGGTGCGGTTATGCCTGCCCGCAGACGGTCTTCCTCGAGGGCATGTTCCGTCCGATCGAGCGGCTCATCGAGGGCAACCGTGAGCAGCGCATGCGCCTCGACAAGGCGCCGTGGACGGCCTCGAAGCTCGCGAAGAAGGTGGCCAAACACGCGGCGTTCTTGCTCGCAGCCTTCTTCGTCGCGCACGTCTTCCTGAGCTTCTTCGTCCCGCTGCCCATGGTCGCGCAGATGGTCATGGGCAGCCCCGCTGCGCACCCGGAGGCCTTCGCCTGGGCCGCGGCGGTCACGGCCATCCTCTATGGCAATTTCGCCTGGGCGCGCGAGCAGGTCTGCCTGATCGTGTGCCCCTACGGTCGCATGCAGGGGGCGCTGGTCGACGACGACTCGCTCGTCATCGGCTACGACAAGGCGCGCGGCGAGCCGCGCGGCAAGCTGAAGGACGAGGGCCGAGGGGCCTGCATCGACTGCAAGCGCTGTGTGGTCGTCTGCCCGACGGGCATCGACATCCGCAATGGTCTGCAGCTCGATTGCATCGGCTGCAGCGCCTGCGTCGACGCCTGCGACGACGTGATGGACAAGATCGGCCAGCCCAGGGGCCTCGTGCGCTACGACTCGCAGCGCTCGCTCGCGGGTGAGGGGCGCAGGTTCTGGAGGCCCAGGCTCGCGCTCTACGCGGTGCTCGGTGTGCTCGGCCTGGTGGCGATGACGCTCGCGTTCTCGAGCCGCATCAGCTTCGAGGCGAACCTGCTGCGCAACCCCGGGCCGCCTTATGTGGTCGAGGGCGACACCGTGCGCAACGTCTTCAGCGTGCACCTCGTCAACAAGGACGACCGTCCGAAGCGCTTCGAGCTCGCGCCGAGCGGTCCCGAGGGCTTCGTCTTCTCGCCGCCGAGCGGCACCGTGGTCGAGCTCGCGGGCGGCGCCTCTCAGAAGGTCCCGATCGCCATCACGGCGCCGAAGGGCCGCGGCGATGCTCGCTTCGTCGTGGTGGTGAAGAACCTCGACGGCACCGAGCAGCGCGCTGCGCAGGCGAGCTTCCTGGGGCCACGATGAGCGCGACCATCGAGCTCGGCGCCGCGCTGGTGATGGGCCTCATGGGCACCGTCCACTGCGTGGGCATGTGCGGGGGCATCGCCTCGGTGCTGAGTGCCGGTCCGCAGGGTGCCTCCCCGCGGGGTGCCAGCCCCCAAGCCTCCTGCCGCAGCCCTGCTGCGAGCGCGGCGGGCGCCATCGCGACCAACCTCGGTCGGCTCGGCACCTACACGCTGCTCGGCGCGCTCGCGGGTGCGCTCGGGGGCGCGTTCCGCGGGGCGATCCCGCTCGCTGCGCTCGGCACCGGAGCGCGCATCGCGACGGCGCTCGTGCTCGTGGTCGTCGGGCTGCAGCTCGCGGGGGTGGGCAAGGGGCTCTCGCGCGTGTCTGCGCTCGGAGGTCCGCTCTTCGCGTGGGTGCGCAGGCTGCTCGCCGCGCCCGCCGCGCCGAGCCTCGGCGCGAGCTATCTGCGCGGCATGGGCTGGGGCCTGTTGCCCTGCGGGCTCGTCTACGGCGCGGCCGCGCTCGCGGTCGTCGCAGGGGATCCGGTGTCGGGCGCGCTCACGATGCTCGCCTTCGGCGCCGGCACGCTGCCCTCGATGCTCGCCGTCGGCGCCTTCGCGTCGAGCTTCGTGCGCCTGGTGAAGTCCGCGAGGCTGCGCGCGACCGCTGGCGTGCTCGTCGCTGCCTCTGGCGCGGTGCACCTGGCGATCGCGGTGCTCCAGGCGGGCGCGCTGCCCGCCGCGCCGCCGGCCGGCGGCGAAGAGCGGCCCTGCTGCGCCTCGCGTGCCGCCGAGGGCGAGGCGGTCGACACCGCAGAGCGCGCGCGCTGAGCTGAGCTTCTGGCCACGCCCGCGCAAGCCTTGCGTCTCTTCGCAGCTGCTGCGCTCGGCGCCGGGGGCCGGCCGAGGATCCCGCAGAGAATTCGCGCGTTCGGGTCGGCACGCTAGCTGCAATGCCCCTCGGCATGGGGGGCGGTGAGGCACTCGCCGACAGCGCCTACCGCGAACCGTTCTTCCGACTGCGCCACAGGAGGCTCGCCATGTCTGCCAAGTACACCGTGCTCGCCGCGATCGATCTCGAGGTCGGCTCCGCTCGCGTCCTCGACGCGGCGCTCGCCCTGGCCTCTCAACACCCCGGAGGAGAGCTGCACGTGTTGGCCGTGAGTGAGCCGATCGTCACCGCGATGGCGACGCCGATCGCGCCCCCGCCGGTCGAGCTGCTCGGCGTCGACATGAAGCGCGTGGTGACCGCTTGCGAGGAGCGCCACGCCGAGTTCCGCAAGGAGCACCCCACGCTGCGCGCACCGCACATGGAGGTCCACACCGCCGTCGGTGTGCCCGCCGACGAGATCGTCTGGCTCGCCGCGCACCTCGACGCCGACCTCATCGTCATCGGCACGCACGGTCGTCGAGGCCTCAAGCGCATCCTGCTCGGCTCGGTCGCCGAGAAGGTCGTGCGCCTCTCGGGCTGCCCGGTGCACGTCGTGCGCGACAAGACCCACAACGCCACCTGGAAGGTGCCGGAGATCGAGCCCGTGTGCGACGCCTGCGCGAAGATCCGCGCCGAGACCGGCGGTGCGCGGCTCTGGTGCGAGCGCCACAGCGTCACGCACGTGCGCGCGCACGTGTACTCTTCGAGGCCAGCGGCCGGCCCGTCCGCCACGCAGAGCTCCACGGGCACCTGAGTCAGGTCGGCCAGCCGAGCTCGGCTTGGCCTACGGTCGTCGACCGCGTCGGGACGGATGAGCACAGTGCACGGAACGATTCACGATGCCGCGCTGGAAGGCGCCGTCGATGTGACGTGGAGCGCGATGAGGCGCTACGTGCACTTCGACGCCGCGGACACGGAGCGACTGCGTGGCGTGGGGCCCCTGCTCTCGGCGCGCTTCGGCGAGCTCGCGGAGGCCTTCTACGATCGCACCCGGGAGCACGACGAGGCGCACGCCGTCTTCGTCGACGAGGCACAGATCGAGCGCCTGAAGCGCTCGCTCGAGGCCTGGCTCTCGAGGCTCTTCGAGGGGCCGCACGACGACGCCTACTTCCGTCGCACCAAACACATCGGCGAGGTGCATTGCCGCATCGGGCTCGCGCCTCGCTACATGGTGCTCGGCATGAGCGTGCTGCGCGAAGCGCTCATCGGCGCGCTCCATGAGCTCGACGCGCAGGGCGCGCTCCAGCGCGACGCGCTGCCCGAGCTCATCCAGAGCGTGAACCGGGCGCTCGACCTCGAGCTCACCGTCATGCTCGAGAGCTACGCCACCGCGCGGCGCGATCTCGAGCGCCTCGAGGCCGAGGCCGCCTCGCGCGCCTCCGCCTCGCAGGAGCTCCTCGAGCTGCGCGCAGCGCTGGGCTTGGTCGACGTGCTCGTGCTCGGCCTCGACGAGCTCGGGCGCATCCGCTTCCTGAACGCCGAGGTCGAGCGCCTCACCGGCCACGCGCGCAGCGTGCTCATGGGCAGGGCGATGATGCGTGAGCTCGTGCCGGAGGGGCTCGTCGACGAGCTCGAGGCGGCGATCTCGAGGGTCACCCACAACGGCAACGGCAGGCTCACGCTCGACGGCAGCGGCGTACGCACGCGCTCCGGGAGGGTGCGCGAGGTGCGCTGGCAGCTCGTGCGCGCCGAGCACACCGGCATGCGAGGTCCCGAGGACGTCGCCGTCTACCTGCTCGGTCGCGACATCACCGAGGAGCGCGAGCTCGGCGAGCGCATCCGCCGGGCCGAGCGCCTCGCCACGGTGGGCACGCTCGCCGCAGGCCTGGCGCACGAGATCCGCAACCCCCTCCACGGCGCGCAGCTCCACCTCACCTTCCTCGAGCGCCAGCTCGTCGGGCACGCGCTCGAGGACCGCGAGGTCGACGAGGCCCTGGTGGTCGTGCGCCGGGAGATCCTCCGACTCTCGAAGCTCGTCACCGAGTTCCTCGACTTCGCCAAGCCCCACTCGCTCGATCGGCGAGAGGTCGACGTGCGCGAGGTCTGCCAGGAGGTGGCGAGCCTCGTCGGCCCGGAGGCGGAGCTCGCCGGGGTGGAGCTCGCGCTCGACCTGCCTCGCTCGGTGCTCAGGGCCTCGGTCGACCCGGGCAAGCTGAGCCAGGTCGTCGTGAACCTCGTGCGGAACGCGGTCGAAGCCACCTCCACCCAAGGAAGTGGTACCGTGGTCATCCGTGCGCGGCGCAAACCGCGCTCGATCCTCGTCGAGGTCGAAGACGATGGACCGGGACTGGGGGACGCGGCCTTGCCGATTTTCGATCCATTCTTCACCACCAAAGCCACTGGCAGCGGTCTGGGGCTCTCGATCGCCCACAGGATCGTCGTCGATCACGAAGGCAGCTTGTCCTTCGAGAGCAAGCCAGGACAGACCGTGTTCCGGATCCAGCTGCCCGTCCCCGTGGCGGTGGATCACGGCGCGGGGTCGGAGACAGTGACATGAGCACCGAGAAGAAGAAGAAGATCCTCGTCGTCGACGATGAGCAGAGCGCCCGCTCCGGGCTCGAGAAGCTGCTCCGCCAGGAGGGATACGACGTCGTCTCCGCCGCCGACGGCCCCTCGGCGCTCGCCCGGCTCGACGACGCGGCGCCCGATCTGGTCGTCACGGATCTGCGCATGCCCGGCATGGACGGCATCGAGCTCGTGGGCCGCATCCACGCGGCCTCGAGCTCGCTGCCCGTCATCGTCGTCACCGCCTTCGGCGACGTGAGCAGCGCCGTGAAGGCCATGCGCGTCGGCGCCGACGACTACCTCACCAAACCCATCGACTTCGACGTGCTCACCTTCTCGATCGAGCGCGCGCTCTCGCGCTCCGCGCTGCAGGTCGAAGCCGAGACGCTGCGCATGCAGCTCCACGAGAAGGGCGGCACCGGGCTCGGCGGGCTCGTGGGCGCGAGCCCCGCGATGCAGAAGGTCTACCAGATCACCAAGCAGGTCGCGGCCTCGCGCGCCACGGTGCTCATCACCGGCGAGAGCGGCACCGGCAAGGGCGAGCTCGCGCGCGCGGTGCACCGCATGAGCCCGCGCAAGGACAAACCCTTCGTCGCGCTGCACTGCGCCTCGCTCACCGAGTCCCTGCTCGAGAGCGAGCTCTTCGGTCACGAGAAGGGCGCCTTCACGGGCGCCGATCGCCGGCGCATCGGCCGCTTCGAGCAAGCGCAGGGCGGTACGCTCTTCCTCGACGAGATCGGGGAGATCCCCGCCGCCACGCAGGTGAAGCTCCTGCGCGTGCTGCAGGAGCGCAGCTTCGAGCGCGTGGGTGGCAACGACACGGTGAACGTCGACGTGCGTCTGGTGGCCGCGACCAACCGCGATCTCGCCGCCGACGTCGCCGAGGGGCGCTTCCGCGAGGACCTCTTCTACCGCCTCAAGGTCGTGCACATCGACATGCCGCCGCTCAGGGTGCGCGACGGCGATCTGCTCCTGCTCGCGAACCACTTCTTGCGCCGCTTCGCCGCCGAGAACGACAAGAACGTGACCGGCTTCAGCGACGGCGCGCGCGCCCGGCTGCTCTCGCACCGCTGGCCCGGCAACGTGCGTGAGCTCGAGAACGCGATCGAGCGTGCGGTCGTGCTCTCGCAGTCGAACCTCGTGCAGGAAGACGACCTGCCCGTCGACGTCGCGCCCATGGCGCGCGGCGCGGTGCGCATCCCGGGCTCCACCATGGGCGAGATCGAGCGCTTCGCGATCTTGTCCACGCTCGAGGCATGCAACGGGTCGACCACCAAGGCGGCCGATCTCTTGAAGATCAGCGTGCGCACGATCCAGTACCGCTTGCACGAGTACGGCCTCGCAGGCGGGCGCTCGCCGGGCAAGCGCACGAGCGACGTGCCGCCGGCGAAGAACCACCGCGCCGGCAGCTGAGGTCGGGGGCGGGCCAGGGGCCGGCGTCTCCCTCGACGTCCGGTCGACCCTTCAGCGCCCGCCGCTCTCCGCCACCGCGGGGCGCGTGCCTTCGCTGCGCGGCGCCCGCGCACCGAGGCCACGCACCGCGCTCGCGCCCACCGCCCCGGCTCGACCTGCGGCGCGGCCGAGCGCGACGCCGCTCGTCGCCGCGCTCGCGCCCCCGAGCGACCAGCGCAGGCTCTCTTCGAGCAGCCCTGCGCTGCCCTCGGGCAGATCGTGCCAGTGCGGCCCAAGCGAGACGAAACGCGCGGGCAGGCCGCTCGCCTCGGCCTTCAGGGCCGCTTGTCGCATGGTGCTCGCGGCTCCATCGAAATCCGGCGCGGCGAAGATCGCGCCGAGCACGCCGCTCGCCCTCCAGCGCGCGACGTCGGGCACGAAGGCCGAGCCGATGATCAGGAGGCGCTCGTAGCGACCGGGGTGCAGGTAGGCGAGATCGCGCGCGAGGAAGCCTCCGCGCGAGAAGCCCGCGAGCAGCGCGATGGGCCGCTCGTTCGGCGCCTCGAGGCCGAGCGCTCGAGCTGCATGCGCGAGCGCCTCGTCGAGGTGCGCGGCGCGCGCTTCGGTCGGACCCTGCCAGTCGGCGACGCCGTCTTCGTAGGCGAGGTTGCCCGTGGGGCAGAGCATCACCGCGGGCCCGCTCTGGGGCCGGACGAGCTCGGTGAGCGGCGCGAGGCGCGCGCAGACGCCGAGCACCGAGGAGCCCGCGCCGTGCAAGGCGACGTAGATCGGCGCGCAGCTCGTCGCGTTCTCGGGCACGGCGGCGTGCACCGTGCCGGTCGTCACTTCGAGCGCGTGCATGCCCGGCGAGAGGGCACGGCACCGCGGCGGCGCGGGGCGCGAGGCGTCGTGCGCGAGCGCTCCGCCGAGGTCGCGCGCGAGCTCGGAGAGCGAGGCCTTCGCGCTCGACGGAGGGGCCTCGCGCGGCGAGGCGCAAGAGAGCGCAGCGGTGACGAGACACAGGGCGGGCGCGAAGCCAGCGCGGAGAGCAGCACGCATGGGGACCTCGCAGGACCCATCGCCGTGGCGGAGCGAAGTGTGACGAGGCCGCCGCCCGAGCGCCGAGGTCTAGCGCAGCAGCGCCCCGAGCACGTCGCGCAACTTGGCGATCGTGCTGGGGATTGCCTCGAGCGTGATCGATCTCTGCTGGCCGTCTTCTTGGTACTTGAGCGTGAGCGTGACGACGGGCAGCTCGAGCCCGCGGCCGTGGGTCGAGGCCGAGACCTTCGAGACCTTCCACTCGAAGTCGGTGAGCACCTTGCCGTGTGCGAGCAGGGTCTTGGTGTGGATCTCCCCCGAGAGCACCGCGAGCGCCGGCGCGTGGTAGCGGCCCACGAGGCTCAACGCGAGCGCGGCTTGCTCTCCGAGCAGGCTGCGCAGGTCGTCCTCGAGCTTGGACTTCGGCGAGGCGGTCTGTGCGGCGGCGCGGTAGAGGAAGCGCAGCCCTCGCAGCACGCGCGAGAGCGTCGCTTGCGGCACGCGGTGACGCGCACAGAACTCGCCGAGCAGGGCCTCGGCGCTCTTGGGCATGGGCTCGGCGATGGCCGGCTCGAGGACCTGCCAGAGCTCCTCGCGCGCAGCCTGGGGCAGCTCCGAGAGCGCAGCGAGATCACCCGCGAGCCACTCCGGCGCGGCTTTGCCATCGAGCATCGAGAGGGGCGTGCTCATCGCGCGGCCTCCGAAGGCGCCGTCACGGCGAGCGTGGTCTCTGCGAGCCCGGCCTGCGGCGAGAGGCCTCGCCCCTGGATCGGAGTTCCATCGGGCAGCAGGGTCTCGCCCCGGGGGCGCGCGTAGGAGCGGCCGTCGCCGAGCGCGACGAGCTCGGTGAGGCTGCCCTTGCCGAGCGACGTGGAGCCGACGAGGCGCGCGCGGCCCGCGGCCGCGAGCGCGCCGGCGAAGACCTCGGCGGCGGAGGCCGTGCGTGGGCCGATCCAGAGCTCGAGAGGCAGATCGAGGAAGGCCGCGCCGCGCGCGCGCTCGAGCGTCTCGTCGCCGTCTTCGTCGACGACGCGCACGATGGGGGTGCCTGGCGTGAGGAAGAGGCCGGCCGCGTCGACGGCCGCGTCGAAGACCCCACCTCGGCACGACCTCAGATCGATGCGCACGACGCCGGCGCCGCGCGCGAGCTCGCTTGCGACGGCCTGGGCGAGCTCGGCCGCGAAGGCCATCGGTACGTGGTGCACGACGAGCACGCCGCCCTCGGCCCGGGCGACGCCGCTTCGGCGCGCTGCCTCGCCGTGGTCGAGCGCGGCGGCCTCGTCGAGCAGACCGACCGCGCCCTGACCGTTCGAGCTCGCCCGGTTGAAGCGCACGTTCGGCGCGCTCGGCACGAGCACCGCGCCGATGGGGCAGTTGCCCTGGTTGTGGGAGGTGATGCTCGCGAGGGTGATCGCCGGCATCATGTTGAGCCGGATGTTGGGCATGCCCATCGTGTAGCGCTGCGTGCCCTTGATCGTGGCGTGCGCGCTGCCTGCTTCGTCGCCCGAGCTCATGGGGACCTGGCTCATCATGTTGAGCGCGTCCATCATGTTGATGCGCACGTTGGTCACCGTGGCGCTCGCCATCGAGTGGTCGGCGATGTTTGGGTAGGGAATGGGCACGGGCCCGGCCGGCGTCGGCGTGTTGCAGACGTCGGGGAAGCCGAGCGCCATTCCGATTCCACGGGTCGATGCAGGCATCATGGGCGGCGTGCTCCGTCGATCTCCCTCAGCCGAGGAAGATCTCCTTGCCGTTGACGGTGACCTTCTCTTCGGCGACGAGGCGCGCGCGTTTGGAGTGCTGGAGCACGTCGCCTTCGACCTGCGTATGGTGCTCCTTGCTGCGCAGCGTGAAGAGCTCGCGCACCGCGGTGCGCAGGTTGCCGGCGATCGTGGTCGCGAGCTCCGCGACGATGGCGTAGCGATCCGTGTGGACCTCCACCGAAGGCCCCTCCACGGTCACGCCTCGCTCGCCGGCGATGCGCAGCTGGCCTCCTCGGGCGCGGAGCTCGACGTCGCCCTCGAAGGCGAGCTGGGTCGTGCCCTGGCCGCGCAGCACGCCGATCACGTAATGGCTGCCGTGCTCGCCGACGACGAGCAGCTCGTCGCCGAGCTCCGCTTCGTAGGGGAGAGCGAGCGCCGAGCGCGCCTCGACGACGCTGCCCGAGGGCAGGCGGAGCTCGAGGCGGTCGGCGCGTTTGCCGACGACCTCCGCGGGACCGAGGTAGCGGCCCTCGACCGAGCGCTCGAGGCGTACGACCTTCGAGGCTTCGACCTGGATCGACTTGGCTGTGCTCACTCGGTGCTCCTCATGGCTTGGATCGGGTCGTCGGTCGTGGTGAGGCGGGCATCTGCCAGCTCTCGGCGGCGAGGCGGGCCGGATCGGTGCGGCGGATGCCGAGCATCGTCGCGCCGGCGTAGTCGGTCGAGGCGTCGATCATGGCGTGGGTCGTCGCGTGATCGAGCTTCGTGAGCGAGAGGTTCGCGCGCGAGAGGTCGGCTCGCTCGAGGTCGGCGTAGTCGAGCTTCGCGCCGGTGAGGTTCGCGTCGACTGCGCGTGCGCCCTTCCACATCGACTCGCTCAAGACCGCGCCGGCGAGGTTGGCCTGGCCGAGGTCCGCGCCGCTGAAGGTCGCCCGTCGCAGCTTGGCGCCCGAGAAACGAGCGCGCCGCAGATCGGCCTCGAAGAAGCCCGCGCCCTTGCCGTCGGCGCCCGCGAAATTCGCTCCGGAGAGCTTCGCCTGGCGGAACGTGGCCATGCGCAGGTGCACGCCCTCGAAGTTCGCGCCGCTGAGGTCGGCCTCGGCGAAGTCGCAGCCGCTGAGGTCGCAGCCTCGGAAGTCGACGCCCGCGAGGTCGGCCTTGCGGAAGCTGCAGCGCGTGAAACGCAGGCCGGCGAGCGGCAGCTTCTTCAGATCCGCCGTGCCGAAGTCGACCGAGTGGAAGACCGCGCCCACGAGCTTGGCGCCCTCGAGCTGGGCGCCGTCGAGATCGACGCCCCAGAGGTGTGCGTGCGAGAGGTCGGCGCCGCGCAGGTCGGCTCGGGTGAAGCCGCTGCGCTCGATGCGCGAGCGGGCGAAGCTCGCGCCACGCAGATCGGCGTAGGGCGCGACGAGCATCTCGATCTTGATGTCGGCGAAGCTCGACTCGCGCAGGCAGGCGCGCGGGAAGATGGCGCCGCGCAGATCGGCGCCGCGGAAGTCGGCGCCCGTGAGATCGGCCTCCTGGAAGGCGGCGCCCACGAGCGAGGCGCCGGCGAAGCTCGCGCCGCGCAGGCTGAGGCGCGCGAAGCTACAGCCGCGCAGGCTCACACCCTCGAAGGACTCGACGATCGCCGGGCGCGCGACGCGGGCCTCGTGCCAAGGGGGCTCCTTCGCGTCGGGCTCGTCGCGCTCCGACAGGCGCGCGCCGTCGAAGATCACCGTGTCCATGCGCCGAGGTCGGTTCATGCCGCGCAGGTCTGCCCGGGCGAGCACGACCTGGAGCATCGACGCGCCCTCGAAGTCGCTGTGCTCGAGGCTCGCTCCGGGGAAGGCCGTGCGCTCGAGGCTCGACTCGCGGAAGCTCGCCCCTTCGAGGTCGGCGCCGTTGAAGACCGCGTCGCGCAGGGTGGCGCGATCGAAGCGCGCGCCGCGCGCAGAGAGGCGCGGGAGCTTGAGCCTCTCGAGCCGCGCGCCGTCGAAGCGCGCGCCGTCGGCGACCGAGGCGATGAGCTCGAGCTCGCGCAGGATCGCGCCGGTGAAGACCGAGCTCGAGAAATCGACGTGGTCGAGGCGCGAGGCCTCGAGGCGCGCTCCGGCGAGGCTCGCGCCGACGAAGCCGCTGCGCGTGATCGAGCACTCGACGAACACGGCACCCTCGAGGTGCGCGCCCGTGAGGTTCGAGCTGCCGAGCCTCGCGCCGACGAGCTTCGCCCGCCCCAGATCAGCGCCCTCGAGATCGCAGCGCTCGAGCGCCGCGCCGGAGAGATCGATGCCTGCGAGCTGCGCCCCGCGCAGGTCGAGTCCCTGGAGCAGCGCCCCGGTGAGCGGCTTGCCGCTCCTCGCGGCGGCGATGACGTCTTCGGCTCTCAAGGCTCGACCTCCGAGCTTCGGGCCTTCGACGACAAACAGCGCTCGAGGTTGGCCCGGCTGAAGTCCGCGCCCTCGCCCGCAGCCTCGAGCAGCTTGGCGTCGTAGAGGTTCGCCGAGACGAAGCTCGTGCGGTCGACGCGCGTCGCGACCAGATCGGCACCGAAGAGGTTGGCGCGCTCGAAGACGGCGTCGCTCAGGTTCGCGCGGTAGAGCCGAGCCTCGGCGAGATCGGCGCCGAAGGCCTCGACGCCGACGAGCCGGGCCTCGGAGAGGTGTGAGCCACGCAGCGAGGCGAGGGAGAGGTCGGCGCGCTCGAGGTCGGCGCCGTCGAAGCTCGAGCGCGAGGCGCGGGCGCGCACGAGCTTCGCGCGCTGGAGCTTCGCGTGCCTGAAGACGCAGCGCTCGAGCCCGGCCTCGCCGAAGTCCGCCTCGACGGCGCTCGCGCGCTCGAAGAGGCAGGTCGACAGGCTGGCGCGCCGCGCGTCTGCGCCGTCGAGCTTCGCCTCGCCGAAGTCGCAGCGCGACAACTGCAGCTTGCCGAGCGCTGCGCGGCTGAGATCGGCGCGCTCGAAGACGACCCACTGCCCCTCGGCGTCGACGAAGCTCGCGCCGACGAGCGAGGCCCCTTGAAAGGAGGCCTCGTCGAGCTTGGCGCCGCGGAAGCTCGCCTCGCTCGCCTCCGCGTGGGCGAGGTTCGCGCGCGAGAGGTCGGCCTCGTCGAGCTTCGCCCCGCCGAGCTTCGTCTGGTAGAGCAGCGCGCCGCGCAGGCTCGCGCCGCGCAGATCCGCGCGGCGAAGATCCGCGCGCGTGAGCACGGCGCCGTCGAGCTTGGCGCCGCGCAGATCGAGGCCCGCGAGCGAGAGCCCGGTGAAGTCGCGATCGACCAGATCGGCGCCGGGCCCTGGCTCGGCGGTGCTGATCGGGTGCGGGTAGGAGTACTCCGGGTCGGCCTGGTGCAGCGCTTCGCTGCGCAGCTCGGCCTCGGCGGCCTCGGCGCGCTCGAGCACCTCGCTGGGTAGGTCGGGTCTGCTGCGGAGCAGCGCGATCTTCTCCGCCACGGGGCGCAGCTGGCTGCGCAGGCGCGTGGAGGGCGCGACGCCCGGGCGCCCGCGCGTCGGAGGCGGCGCGTCGCTCGTGCCCTCGTGTTTGGTGAGCGCCTCGAGGATCTTGTCGGCGTTGGGGCCGGTGAGCGCCTGGGCCATCTGGGCGCGCACGTGCTTGCGCACGATCGAGTCCTCGGAGAAGAGGCCGTCGAGCTTCGCCGTGGCCGGATCGGTGGGTGCATCGACGATCGCCGGCGCGGGCGGGAGATCCTTCTCCAGCGCCTGGAAGCGTGCCTCGATCTCCGCCTTCACGGCGCCGAGGCCGGCGGGGTCGGCCTCGAAGGCCGAGAGCTCGCGCTCCACCTCGGCGAGCTTGGGCGGTGGGGCGTCGAGATCCACCAGGCCCAGCATCAGGCTGTGCACGTCGGAGAGATCGAGCTCGCGCACCGGCACGTGCCCGCGCCAGGTGAGCGAGAGCCGGCCCGCTTCGCAGTCGATGAACAGGGTGTCGAGGGCGAGCGGCACCGGCTCGATCGGCTTGCCCTTTCGCCTCGCGTGCGCGACGGCGCGTTTGGCCGGCAAGCGGAGCTCGATCAGGCTCTTCTTCGGGTGGAGGTGCTCGAGCACCACGCGCTCGTCGCCCCGCAGCGAGCTCAGCCATTGATCGGGCGGCGCCGACTGGTGGTACGTCCAGTCGAAGTCCTCGGCGACGAAGGGCGCGCGCGTCGCCTTCCAGGTGTCGTCGTACCTCTTGCCCATCTTCGCGAGGCGCACGGGCCACATCGGGTTGAGCGGCCCGAAACCGGCGGGCGTGTATCTGCCGCCCCGCCTCTTGATCGGCTGCTCGGGCAGCTCGACGTTCGGCAGTCGCGCGCTGTCGGGCCCGCCCACGCCGATCGGGTTCTCGGCGATGCCGGGGCCGCCGAAGGCGTGGGCCCAGCGGATCGGCATGCGCTCGAAGGGCAGGGGCTCGGTGTGCGTGCCGCCGAGCGCGTCGCCGACCCAATGGCGCGTGCCGACGACGCGCAGGCGCTTGGCCCAGGCGCCGACGGTGACGGAGACGCTGCATTCGGTCTGAGGGCGACCGCGCGGCGTGTGGCAAGTGGCGCGCAGCACGACCTCGGGGTGCAGCTTGGCGTGGGCGAAGTCGCTCGGCGCGAGCACCTCGCCCTGCTCGTCGTCGGCCTCCGCCTCGTACACGTCGCCGGTGACGCTGGCCTCGCCGAGCGGCAGCTGCGTGAGCACCCCCTCGGGCGTGAAGGCGTAGCTCGCCTTCACGACGACCATCATCTCGGCGCGCGGCGGCCTGCGTGAGGCGAGCGCCGTCGCATGGGGGAGCTTGTCGGGGTTGCAGACGAGGATCATCAGAGCCCGATGCCCACCGTCTTCTCGAGGCTGAACTCCTTCGAGGTGGTGTCGTACTTGATCTCCCCGCCGAGCTTGATCTCCATCTTGATGCCGATGAAGAGCTCCACGTAGATGATCGCGGCCTCGATCTCGAAGAAGCCCAGGCCGGCCTTGATCTCGCCGCGCAGCGCGGAGAGCTCGATGTCGAGCATCACGGCGGCGAGCTTGAAGGAGAAGTCTGCGGCGACGAGGTCGACGGCGGAGCGGGCGCCTGCCGTCGTGAGCTCGTTGCGCACCCCGTAGAACTCCTGCGAGGTCGAGGCGCCGACCGTCACCGTCTCGCTGGCCGCACCAGACCTGAAGGTCTCGTTGACCGTGGTCGCGGTGGTGGTCTCGGTGATCGTCGCGATCGTCGTCGTCGACGTGAGCGAGGAAGCCGTGGTGCTCTCGCTGATCGTTCCCGCCGTGACGGTCTCGATGATCGCTCCGGAGACGGCCGTGACGGACGAGAGCGCGCCGCTCGTCACGGTCTCGGTGATCGCGGTGGCGTTGGTCGCCTCGGTGATCGCGAGCGCGAAGGTGGTCTCGAGGATCGTAGGCACCGGCGCGAGCGCCGAGCCGGTGCTCGAGGTGATCGACTTGGCCCAGGTCTTCTCGACGATGTCGGGGCGCTTCTTCTTCGAGGACTCTTGCGCGTGCGCGACGTCGCTGGTGTCGCTCTCGGCGCCGACGATCGACTCGATCGTGTCGCCGTAGAACTCCTCCTTGAAGTTGCCGTGCACGATCTCGTGCACGTCGGTCTTCTCCTCGACCTGGGTGAGCTTCCAGGTGCCGCCCCAGGTCTGGACCCACTTCCACTCGCAGTAGGCCGGCGGATAGACGGCGTCGTCTTCGGTGAGACCACCCGAGAAGTCGAGCGCGGCGGCGTTGTCGTGGTCGTCTTGGCGGCCGAGCACGAGCAGCTTGTAGTTGCCCCGGATCACCTCGAGCTTGTCGCCGCGCGTGCTCGTGAGGCGGTTGCCGTCGCTGTGATCTTGCCAGCCGCCGCGCGTGAAGAGCCGCGCGGTCTCGGCCTTGCGCTCGGCCACGGTGAGGGTGTGGCCCGGGCTGCCGGCGGGCGTCCCGGCCTCGTTCGTCCCGCGATCGCGCTCGTCGTCGTAGAAGGCCTCGAAGTCCTCGAGCAGGTCCATGCCCGGCGCGTCCGGGTCGAAGGTCCCCATGCGCAGGAAGGTCGTCATCTTCCGGTCTTCGTCGCCCGACTGGGAGACGTGGTCGGGGACCTCGATGAGCAGGTGCTTCTTACCGGACTCGCTTTCGGCCATGTCTTGCTCGCCTTCGGAGGTGCGTGGAGACGGAAGCGCTCAGACCTTGTTGATGGGCGAGCGGTCGCGGCTCGAGCTCACGGTGCCGTCGCTGAACTCGATGCGCATGCCGGAGCGGGTCTGGATGCGGGAGACCTCGACGTCCTCGCCGCTCTTGGGCGCGACGACGGGCGAGCGCTTGAGCGGGTTCGGCACCGCGCCCACGATGACCGGGCGATCGGGATCGCCGTCGAGGAAGGCGACGATCACCTCGGCGCCCGGGCGGAGCGGGAAGTGGTGCCCATAGGCCTCGCCGACGTGGGGCTGGGCCATGCGCATGCGCGGCATGACGACCGGCGTCTGGTCGAAGTGCAGCTTCACGAGGTAGCGACCCTCGGCGTCGATGTGCTGGTGCCCTTCGGCCTGTCCGGCGGCGACCGACTGGACCGTGCCGGTGACGACCCCGTGGATGCGTGGGCGCGGCGTGCGCAGCGCTGGCCGGAAGGGGATCTTGCGCTGGTCGGGGCCGAGCTTCTCGGCGCGCACGAGCTCGAGCTCGACGTCGTAGCGCGCGCGTTTGGCGCCCACGCCCGCGAAGCTCGAGGCGCCCTCGAAGGAGTGCGTCGCGGCGATCACGAGCAGCTCCACGTCGTCGTCGATTTCGGAGTGCCCCGAGAGCTCGAAGCGCAGACCGGGGTAGAGCGCCGGCACGGGGCCACGCGCGTGGAAGCGCTCGCGCTCGCCTTCGCGCGCGTCGGCGCGCACCTTGGCGATGAGCGCGGCTTCGGCCTCCGTCTTCACGTTCGGTGCGTACTCGACCAAGGCGCCGGGTGAGCCCTGCTCGAGGTGCGCCTCTCCGCCGATCGCGTCGAACACACGCTCGCCGCCCCTCTCGTAGGTCTTGCGTGGCGTACGGTAGCTGTAGTCGTAGGCGTAGAAGGCGCTCGGCACCGCCGTCACGACGCGCCGGAGCGAGACCAGCGAGTGCTCGGTGCCGCTACCCCCGAAGACCACCGGCTGCTCGAGCTTCTTGTAGCCCGCGGCGTGGTCGGTGAAGACGAGCAGCTCGGCGGCTTCGTCGTCGTCGTCGAGGCCGTCCTCGAAGTAGTAGGCGAGGCCCACGTGCTCGGCGAGGCGCGAGACGAAGTCGAGATCGCTCTCGCGGTACTGCACGACGAGGCGCGGCTGCGCGAGCTCGGTGACCGGGTCGCCGTCCTTCCACGGGGTCTTGCCGTAGACCTCGGGGTCGAGGAGGCGCATCGAGAGGTTCTTGTCCTTCTCGAAGCCGGCGAGCTCGAGCTTGTCGCGGATGACGTCTGGGTAGGTCTTGCCGACGTAGACGTCTTGCGAGCTGAAGCGCGCGAGCTCGCCGAAGAGCGGGATGATCTCGAGCCTGTGGATCCGGTAGTCCACGCTGCCGGTGGCGAGCTCGCGCTCGAGGCGCACCACGGCGCCCCGGATCGTGCGCCTCGTCGCCTCGTCGACGATGAAGCGCAGCGTCGCCGGGCCGGCGAGCAGCTCGTCGGGCAAGTCGGTGTCGTGGTCGGTCACCACCTCGAGCTCGAAGCGGTACGGGGCGCCGATGCGCTCCTCGCCCCGCATCCGGATGACCTCGAGCCTGTGCTCGAAGGCTTCGTCGTCGGTGCCGAGCTGGAGCTGGACGGTGAGTTCCACGAAGGCGATGGAACGAGGGGTCGCGGCGGGACGTCAACCGGTTTGGCCTGGCGCCCCGAGAACGAGCCTCGTCCTGCGCGTCGGGCTCGCCTCCCGCGTGTGGCGCGACTACCGCTGAGGCGCATGACCACCGCAGTCATCCTCGCTGGCGGCGCGGGCACGCGCTTCTGGCCCGCGTCGCGGGCCTCGCTCCCGAAGCAGCTGCTCCCGCTCACGGGTAGACGCGCGCTCCTGCTCGAGACCGTCGAGCGCGTGCTTCCGCTCGTGGGCGGCTGGGAGCGCATCTACGTCGCGAGCGGCCGCGCCGTGGAGCAGCCCACGCGCGCGCTGCTCGGCGAACACCTGCCGCCCCAGAACCTGCTCGTCGAGCCCGTCGCGCGCAACACCGCGCCGTGCATCGGCTGGGCTGCGGCCACGGTCGCGCGCCGCGATCCCGACGAGGTCGTCGTGGTCTTGCCGAGCGACCACCACATCGCCGACGAGCCCGGCTTCCGTGTGGCGCTCGGCCGCGCCGTCGAGGCCGCGCGCGCGGGCGCGATCGTGACGATCGGCGTCGTGCCGAGCCGCCCCGAGACGGGCTTCGGCTACCTCGAGCTCGCCCCCGGAGAGGGCCCCGTGCGCGACGTGGCGCGTTTCGTGGAGAAGCCCGACCGCAGACGCGCGGAGGCCTTCGTCGCCGGCGGCATGCACCTCTGGAACGCGGGCATGTTCGTCTTCCGCGCGCGCGACATGCTCGCCGCCATCGAGGCCCAGCTGCCCGAGCTCGCGCGAGGTCTCGCGAGCTTCGACGAGGCCGCTCGGCGTGGCGAGGAGTCCGCCGCGGTGGAGCAGGGCTTCGGCGCGCTGCCCTCGGTGAGCATCGACTACGGCGTCATGGAGAAGCTCAGCGGCATCCGCGTCGTTCCGGCCGACTTCGGCTGGAGCGACATCGGCAGCTGGGAGGCCGCGTGGGAGCTCGGCGCGCACGACGCCGAGGGAAACGCCGAGGGCGCGGCGATCTACGTCGACGCGCGCCGGAACCACGTGGTCGACGCGCGCAGCCAGGGGGCTCGCCCGATGACCGTCGCGCTCGTCGGCGTCGAGGACCTCGTCGTGGTGCAGACCGACGACGCGCTGCTCGTCGTGCCGCGTGAGCGCGCGCAAGACGTGAAGCTCGTCGTCGACGCGCTCAAGGCGCGCGGCGAGCTCGACAAGATCTGAGCGGGCGGACGTCGTGCGCGCTGCGTTGCCGCGAGGCGACGCGCCACGCCCCTCAGAGCTTGATCTTCTTCCAGCCGCCGCCGCGGAACTTGAGCACCATCACGACCGAGAGCCCGGCGATGTAGATGACCGCCGACAGCCAGAGGCCGACGAGCCCGTAGTTCAGCACCACGCCGAGCAGGTAGGCGAGCGGCACGAGACACGTGAAGTGCAGGATGAGCTCGGCCACCATCACGAACTTCGTGTCGCCTGCGCCGAAGAGCGCCTGCGTGAGGATCATGCCGACCGCGATGAGCGGCGTGCAGAGCCCCATGATGCGCATCGGCGTGAGCGCGTACTCGAGCACGAGATCGCTCTTGGTCACCACGCCGAGCAGCTGCTCGGCGAAGATCGCCTCGGTCAGGCCCACCACGCCGAAGATCACGAGCCCGAGCTTCACGCTCGTCCAGCCGAAGCGCGAGGCCTTCTCGGGATCCTTCTCGCCGAGCGACTGAGACACGAGCGTCGCCGTCGCCGTGCCGAAGGCGAGGCAGGCGGTGAAGGTGAGCTTGAGCACGCCGACGATCACCGTCGTCGCGGCCATGTTCACGGGCTCGCCGTCGCCGCCGGGGCAGAGCGCGCTCACCACACCCACCGGGTGCAGCTCGTCGAGCTTGCTCGCGATCTTCGCGAACATCGCGAAGCCGGTCATGACGGCGATGGTCGCCACGGCGCCGGGGATCGACAGCTTGAGGATGGACTTGAGCAGCTCGGGCGACCAATGCGACAGCCGGAAGGGCGTGAACTTGCTCCGGTATTCCGGCATGAGTGCGTAGCCCATCATGATCGCGAGGCCCACGTAGGTGGAGATCACGCCCGCGATGCCCGCGCCCTCGATGCCCATCTTGGCGACGCCGAGCGTCTCGTTGCCGAAGATGAGGATCATGCACAGTCCGATGTTGATCGCGTTCATGATGACCGCGCTCACCAGGTGGATGTGCGTCTTGCCGATGCCGTCGAAGAAGGCCTTGAAGGCGAAGGTCGCGGCCATGCTGGTGATGCCGAGCAGGCGCCACTTGAGGTAGGCGTTCGCGGAGGCCCGCGCGCCCTCGTGCTCGATGAGCCCACCGAGGATGCCGCCCATCGCGAGGTAACCGAGCCCGGAGAAGAGCACGCCGGCCACGAGGGCGAAGGCGAAGGCGTTGAAGAGCACGGCGCCCGCGTCTTGGTTCTTGCCCTCTGCGAAGCGGCGCGCGGTGAAGGCCTGGGTGCCCACCGAGATGCCCGAGAGCGAGCCGCCGAAGAGCCAGAGCACGATGAGCGAGGGTAGGAGCGCGGCCTGCGCGTTCGACGACTCCGGGCAGGGCAGGTGCGCGAAGAAGACGATGTCGATCTCGTTGACGATGCTCTGCGTGAGCATCGCCCCGACCGTGGGCATCGCGAGCCGGAGGATCGCGCGGTGCGGCGGGCCCGACGTGACGACGTTCGACACGTGGATAGGGGAGAGGTCGGCCATCGGGGATGGCGACTAGCACATCGTGGCGCCCGCTTCGGAATTCCCGGTGGGCGCGTGTGTGCGCGGCGCGGCGCGCTCAGGTCGTGGGCGGCCTCGGCGCGGGCGGCAGATCGCTGCTCGCGCGGCGCGTGGAGCGGCCCTCGACGACGGCGCCGTCGGCCGTCATCACGATGGCGAGCCCGACGTCGAGGAAGAGCGCGACCACGGGCGTGGCGATCGATGGGTCCTTCCATGCGGTGCGCCAGCCTCGGGCCTCGTCGCGGTAGAGCACCCGCCCGGAGCAAGCGACCCAGGGCCGCCCGTAGGGGTCGAGCGCGACGGCGGTGAGCGGCGGCTCGCCTTGCACGCGCTCGGCGCTCGTCGTGTCGGCGTCTTGGGTGACGATCACACCCTGGGTGCCGACGGCGAAGCCGATGGCCTTGCGCGGGTGGGTGGCGCAAGCGAGCAGCGCGCGTGTGCCCTCGGGTGTGGGCAGCTCCTCGAGGTCCCAGTCGAGCGCCGAGTAGAGGGCGGCGAAGGCGCTGCCGTCGTGCTTGCGACCGGCGACCAGCCAGCGGCCGTCGTCGAAGCGCGACAGAGCCGCGATCGCGGCGACCTCGGGCAGCTCGAGCGGCCTCAACCAGCGTTTGGTGGCGTAGGTGTAGAGCGCGACGCCGCCGCGCTCCTGCTGGGTCGCGAGCACGCTGATGTCGTCGAGGTCGCCCGAGAAGGCGAGCACGGTGCGCGCGCCCTTCGGCCCGGCCACGAGCTCGGTCGCGCCTCCGGTGGTGTAGATCGCGAGACTCGCGTCGTCTCCGCCGAGCACCCAGCGGCCGGCCCCCACGCGCTGCACGATGCGCAGGTAGGAGCCGAGCTGCATGCCCTCGGCGGAGGCGACCCTCCACTGCGTGCCGCTCCAGAACGAGAGCCCCTCCGCGGTCGCGGCGATCGCCCGCCCGTGGCCGTCCCAGGCGACGGAGCGCAGGACGAGCCTGTCACTCGGTCGGTGGAGCACCGACCAACTCCAACGCTCTGGCTCGACGATGCTCTCCTGCCCCGTGCCCGGCGCGGGCGGAGGCATCGAATAGCTGATCTCCTGCTTCGGCAGGCGCGTGAGGTGCGGCAGCACCATCG
Source organism: uncultured Polyangiaceae bacterium (assembly GCA_938004785.1). Lineage (GTDB taxonomy): Bacteria > Myxococcota_A > Polyangia > Polyangiales > Polyangiaceae > CALKVW01. The sequence continues at coordinate 24,830 of CALKVW010000273.1, read as the reverse complement.
AGCCGACCGCGAGCGCCTCGGCCATGCGATCGCTGGGCTTCGCGGCTCCGGCCCAGCCGAGCACCAGATCGATCGAGCGGCAGGCGCTCTCGTGCCTACGCAGCTCCGGGTGCAGCGTGGGGGCGTCGAGCAGGCTGCGCCGCTTGCCGGTCTCGAGGGAGCGCATCACCTCCGCCATCGACGCGTAGAGCGGCTCGCCGGTGAGCACGAAGTACACGACCGACGCGAGGCTGAAGACGTCGGTGTAGGTGCCGAGCTCTTCGCCGGTCGTGAGCTCGGGCGCGGCGTAGCCGGGCGTGCCCACGAGCGATCCGGAGAGCGTTCCGCTCACGCCCGAGGGGCGTGCGACGCCGAAGTCGGCGAGCTTGAAGATCTCGTCGGCGCCTCTCCCCGAGCAGAGCACGTTGTTCGGCGTCAGATCGCGGTGGATCACGCCGACCGAGTGCACCGCCGCGAGGCCTTGGGTCACGCAGTCGACCGCGTTCGCCGCGCGCCCCGGATCGAAGGCGTGGCCGTAGTCGCGCAGCTGGCGCCTCACGCGCTGCGCGAGCGTGGTGCCGAGCGCGCCGCCGTGCACGTACTCGAGCACGATCCACGGCAGCTCGAGCTGTTGGTTCTCGCGCAGGACGCGCAGGGTGCCGGTGTCGAGCAGACGGATCACGTAGGGCGTGGGAGGCACCTGCTCGTTGAGGCGGCCCAGCGCGACGGCCTCCTTGCGGATGAGCAGGTGCGCGGTCGCGCCGAGCTTGCGCACGAACGACGGGCGCAGGATCTTCACGACGACGGGCACGGCGCCGTCGTCGGCGCGCCTGGTCGCCAGGAAGGCGACCGAGCCTCCGCCTCGGCCGAGCGTGTGCTCGAGGCGGTAGCTCACGCCGGGGTTGAGCTCCGAGGCGAGCTCGCGGCCGATGAGGCCGTCGAGGTTTTCGTCGTCTCTCGCGATCTGGATCATGCGTCGATCCAGCCCGAGGCGCAGAGCGCGCGGCGCGCGGTGGACATCAGCGCCCGTGGCCCGGCCCGAGCACGAGCTGGAGCTTGGCGTTCGGGTCGAAGTTCTCCACGTGTGGCGGGTGGTGGCACTCGCTCACGCAGGTCTTGGGCTCGGGCTTGCGCACGATCAGCGACTTGTCCGTGGGGTCGGCGGCGTGGCGCGAGCCCGGACCGTGGCAGACCTCGCAGCCTACGTCCTTCAGCTTGTCGACGTGTGTGACCGTGCTGCCACCCGGACGATCGTAGCCGGTCACGTGGCAGCCGACGCACTCGAGGTTGAACTCGACCTGCTCCTTCTCGAGCGTCGCGTAGGCCCGCGCGTGCGCCGTCTGGTCCCACACGGCGCGCTCTTGGCGGTGGCAGTCGGTGCAGGCCTCGACGCCGAGGTAGCTCGCCGTGCCTTCGGGCGCGGGCTCGGGCTTGCGGTCTCGGAAGGCGACCTTGCTGTGCTCGTTCACGCGCTTGCGGAAGGCGAGGATGCTCGAGGCGACGTCTGCGTCCTTGCCCAGCGAGTCGCGGACCTCGATGAGCGAATACGCGAAGTAGCTGCCCGAGGGCGGGGGCGACTGCTCGGCCTCGAGGGCGCGGCGCTCCTGGCGCAGTCGCTCGAGATCGGCCCGGCGCGCGCCCAGATCGGCGGGGCTGATCGTGCGCCCCTGCTCCCAGCCCGTGATGCGCGTCTCCAGATCGCGGATGCGCGCGGCGAGGCTCGTGAACTGCTCGGCGCGCGCGACGCCGCCCGCGTCGGCGAAGCGCACGCGCCCCTGGCTGCCGGCGGGCTCGCGCACGAAGAGGTCGAGCACGGCGACGGTCTGCAGGTGGTTGCTCGTCTCCACGACGACGGTGTTCTCCACGAGCACCGCCGGCTTCGGCGCGTCGTTGCCGTCGCCCTTCTCGCTCGCCTTGCCGATCACGACGACGTCGAGCTCGGTGTAGTCGTCGAGCAGGCGCAGCGCCTCGCCGCGTGGCATCGCGAAGAGGCCCACCACGACGCGCGCGCCCTTCTGACGGAGCGCGTCGACCTCGGCGCGCAGCGCCTCTTTGGGCGGAGCGACGTCGACGCCGGCTTGCGCGAGCAGCTCGAGCGAGCTCTGCGCCGGCGCTGCAGCAGCTGCGGAGCCTGCGGGCGACGCGCTCGGGGCGGCGGAGCGCGCGGAGCCTGCCGGCGACGCGCTCGGGGCGGCGGAGCCTGCAGGCGGCGTGGCAGCGAGCTCGGCGCGTCGCTTCGAGAGCAGCTCGCGCTGACCCGCGGTGGGGTCGCTCAGCCCGACGATGCCGATCGACACGCCGCCGACGTCGACGAGCATCGAGGGCACGACGCCGTCGAGCCCCAGGTTCGCGCCGACGAAGCTCGCGCCCGAGGCGGCGCGCAGTCGGTCGAAGGCCTCGCGCCCGGCGGCGAAGTCGTTCGCCCCGGGCGCCCAGGCGACGAGGCCCATGCGCTTCATCGCGTCGGCCAGCGCGTCGGCCTTCCACTCGTCTTGCTGTCGCAGGTCGCCCGAGAGCACCGGCTCCTGGAAGAACAGCGGCCCCGCGCCGAGCAGCAGGCGGTTCGGCACCCGCGCGCGATCGGCGCCGAGCTGGGCGGCGAAACGATCGGCGCCGCCGAGCTGGTCCTTCGAGCAACCGCAGGGCACGAGCGCGCCCGCCACGGTGCTCATCAGGTAGAGCCGGACCGTGGGCGCGAGCGAGGGAGGCGCCACGGTCTGTGCGCTCGTCGCCGTGGTCGCGCCGCCGCTCGAGCCCGAGCTGCACGCGCTCTGGCCGAGGAACGCCGACGACAGGGCGGCGGCCACGATGGCGCTGCCGAGCAGTGCGGCGGGGCGACGTCGAGAGTGCATGCGGACGTCGCTCCTCTAGCACGCTCCGGGAGAGACTGGCAGGCAGGCCGGCGCGCCGGGCGCCTCCGGGGCGCTGCACCTCGGTGCGTCGACGCGAAGGCTCGGCGCGTCGGCGCGAAGGCTCGGCGCGTCGGCGCGAAGCTTCAGGGCGTCGGCGCGAAGGGCAGGATCGTCTTCAGGTCGTCGTCGGTGAAGCGCAGCTGCAAGCCGACGAAGTAGTCGCGTCGGTCGCCGGTGAGGATGTCGTCGACGCCGCCGAGCAGCCAGAACTTGTCGATGAACTCGTAACCCACGGTGACGCGCCAGCGCGGCGAGAGCTGCTCGCCGAAGCCGAAGAGGTCCTGTCTGAGCTCGAAGCGATCGTCGAGCAGGTGCAGGTCGAGACCGATGCCGCCCGTCGACTCGAGGATGCCAAAGCGCCCCGTGAAGGGGCCGAGGCGCTTGGCGAACTGGAAGCTGAAGCGGAAGTCGTTCGTGGTGACGACGCGCGTCTCGCGCCAGCTCGCGGGCTGGTTCGGGTTCGTGGTGTCGATCGTGGTCTGCTCGAAGCTCGTCTTGCCGCGCGGGTCGTTGACGAGCTCGATCATGTAGTACTTGTCGGCCGTGGGCTGCAGCCGGAGCTGGACGTAGCTCTTGATCGTGTTCGCGAGGAAGTTGTAGTCCGTCCTCAGCGCCACCACGGTCTGCAGGCGGCCGATGCCGCCCACCAGCTCGCCGACGTCTTCGACGACGCCCTCGACCTCGTCGACGAGCTGCTCGTCCTTGGTGAGCCTGCCCACGGTGCCTTCGCCGCGATCGATGCGGGCCGCGATGTTGTCGGCGTGGCCGAGGGCCGACTCGAGGCTCGCGCTCGCGCGGTCGATGCGCTCGAGCGTCGTGCGGATCTCGCCTGGTTTGCCGGGCTCACCCGGGGCGCCGGGCGCGCCCTGTTGCGTGAAGCCGCGCACGTCCTGGGTGACGACGCGCACGTTCTCGAGGATCGCCTGGATCTGCGGGCGCGCGTCGCCGGTGATGGCGTTCACGTTGTCGAGCGTGGCCTTCACGCTCTCGCGGTTCTCGCGCACCGTCTGGTTCAGCGCTTCGGTGGTCTCGGCGAGGTTCTCGAGGATCTTCGCGATGTCGTCCTTGCCCTTGTCCGAGCCGACCGTCTCCTTGAGCGAGTTGGTCACCGCCTTCACGTCGACGAGGATGTCGGCGAGCTGGCCCTGCAAGGACTCGAGCGAAGGCTCCTGGATGTACCGGGTGATCTGCCCGCCGTCGGGGATCTCCGGGCGCCCCTCGGTGCCGGGCGCGAGCACGATGAAGGACTCGCCGATGAGGCTCGCGGCGCGCTTTCCGATCGCAGCGTCGTCGTAGAGCGGCGCGTTCGGCATCATCTTGATGTCGACGCGCGCCCGGCCTTCGTCGAGCCAGATGCGATCCACGACGCCGACCTGGATGCCGCTCACCATCACGCGAGAGTGCGGCGCGACGCCGGTGACGTCCGGCAGGTAGGCGTAGACGCGGTGGCCCGAGGTGCCCGTGTCGCGGGAGATGAACTGGTAGCCGAAGTAGACCGCTCCAGAGAGGACGACGGCCATGCCGCCGACCTTGGCCGCTCTGGAGACCTCCGACATGCCGACGAGGCTACCACGGTACACTTGTCACGACATCACACGCTGCTGGGCTCGCTCGGCGGCGGTTCCGTGCCCGGCGGCGCGCGCGCGATCGAGCAGGGGGCGCCCGGCGCCGGCGCGCCTGGCGAGCGGCCTCCGGGCCGTGCTCTACTCCTCTACGATCGAGGTGGAATGCGACTCGAACCCGGCTACCAGCTGACACCCAGCGTGAAGCTCAAGCGCCTGCTCCGGCGTGGCGGCATGGGCGCGGTGTGGGAGGCCGAGCACCTCGGTCTGGGCTCCACCGTGGCGGTCAAGCTGATGACCGGGTCCTTCGTCGAGGACGACCCGATGGTCCTGCGCTTCTCGCGCGAGGCTGCGTGCACGGCGCAGATCAAGAGCCCGCACGTGGTGCACATCTACGACCACGGCACGAACGCCGACGGTCTGCCCTACATCGTCATGGAGCTGCTCGAAGGCGAGGATCTCGCCGAGCGGCTCGAGCGCGGCGGCCCGCTCGGCCTGCTCGAGCTCGCCGAGGTGCTCTCGCAGGTCGCCAAGGCCCTGGGCAAGGCGCACCAGGCGGGCGTCGTGCACCGCGACATCAAGCTCAACAACGTCTTCCTCCAGGACGTCGGTGGCGAGGTCTACGCGAAGCTGCTCGACTTCGGCGTGGCCAAGCAGGGCCCCACCGACGACAACAGCCTCACGACGACCGGCGTGCTCGTGGGCACGCTCGCGTACATGAGCCCGGAGCAGCTCCACGACGCGAAGTCGGTCGATCACCGAACGGACCTCTGGTCGCTCGGCGTGCTCGCCTACCGCGCGCTCACCGGCAAGATGCCCTTCTCCGACGACAAGGGCATGGGGGCGCTCATGCTGGCCGTGAGCCAGGGGCGCTTCGTGCCGCCGTCCGAGCTGCGCCCCGAGCTGCCCGCCGCGCTCGACGGTTGGTTCCTGCGGGCGCTCGACGGTGACCCCAACCGGCGCTTCCAGAGCGCGCGTGATCTGGCGGAGGCCTTCGATGCCGCCATCGGCCGGCAGGCCTCGGGTGTGCGTGGCTTCGACTCCGGTGTGCATCGGCCCCGCCCGCCGGCGCCTACGGTGATCGAGGCTGCGTCGCTCGTCGAGCCGCGCCGCGACCCTTCGACCAGCGCGGGGGTCGCGCACGCCGGCAGCGTGGCCGGCGCCACGCAGCCCGGCAGAGCTCACCCGAGCAGGCGCGCGGCCTGGGCAGTGGGGCTCTCGCTGCTGGTGGTCGCGCTGCTCGGCACGGCCGGATTCCTGGGTCGCGCGCGGCTCTTCGGCGAGGAGCCAGGCGCCCAGACGGTCTCGGCCAGCACCGGGGCGCCGCCGAGCGTCGAGCTCCTCGCGCCGACCGGGGTCGCCGCGGAGCGAGCGGCGTCCGTCGCCGAGCCCGCGGAGCCGGTCGTCGCGCCGGCGGCGTCGACGGTCGGACCCGTCGCGCCAGCAAGCAATTCGGCGGCGCCCGTGGTGGCCCCTCCGGCGCCGAGCGCGCGTCCCGCTGCGCCTTCGGCGAAGAGCGCGAGTCCTCCGCCGACGGCTCCGCCACTGCGCACCGGCGGAAGCCTCAAGAAAGAACGAGACTATGGGTTCTGAGCGGGTCGTGTGTGTGGGTCGCTTCGCTCTCTCCCTGCTCGTCGCCTTCGGTCTGGTGTGCTCCGTCGGTGCAGGCGAGGCCTCGGCCGAGCCCTCGGCCGCCGACAAGGAGACCGCGAGGCACCTCATGAAGCTCGGCGAGGAGAAGCTCGCCGCCAAGGACTACAAGGCGGCGCTCAGCTCCTTCGAGTCGGCCCACCTCATCATGAAGGTGCCGAGCACGGGCCTCGCCGTCGCCCGAGCCCTCGCGGGGCTCGGACAGCTCGTCGAGGCGCGCGACCTCGCGCTCGAGATCGCGCGTGGCTCTGCCACCCCAGGAGAGCCCGCGGCCTTCGAGCAAGCACGCGGCGACGCTGGCGCCTTCGCCAAGGAGCTCGAGGCCCGCGTCGCTTCGCTCGAGGTGCGGATCGAGGGCGCTCCGGAGGGCGCCAAGCTCGAGGTCTCGGTCGACGGGCACCTGGTGCCGCCGGTCGGCGCCAAGTTCACGCGCAGGCTCAACCCCGGCAAGCACGTCGTCACGGCCGTCGCCGAGGGTCTGCCGCCGTCGAGCGCACAGGTCGAGCTCGCCGAGGGCGGGAGCGAGACGGTCACGCTGAAGCTCGGCGCGGGCGGGCAGGGCGGGGCCACCGGAGGCGGTCTCAGCGGCGACACGCTCGTCGACGTCGCGCGCTACCGCGACGGCTTCCATGTCGGAGTGGGCGCCGCTCCGCTGCTCGTGCTGCCCTTGTCGGGTGGCGCCTGGTTCGGCGGCTCGGCCACGGCCTTCGCCAACGTCGGCCTGAACGAGCGGCTCGACGTACGCCTCGGTGGCTCGGCGATGATGCTCGGTACGACCGGGGGCGATGGCGTGCTCAACGTCACCATGCCCGTGTCGCTGCGCTTCCACGTCGCGTCCCGCTACACGGTCTCCGCGGGCTTCAACGGCGGCTTCTTCCACATCTTCTCGGAGTATCCGGCGACGGGCTTCGTCGCGGGCCCGGAGTGGAGCGCGGTCGGGCTGAGGTTCGGCGACAGGCGCGAGCTCGAGCTCGACTTCGTGCAGGGCATTCGCTTCTACGCGATCGAGGGCGGCCCGGTGACCTACTACAACGGCTTCGCGCTCAGCTACCTCTGGCTCGACGACTGAAGCGTCGGGCGGCGCCTGACCGCGAGCCTCCTCACCGGTGACGATCCGCGGTGTAGACTGCGCGCCCGATGAACGACGACGCCGTACTCCGCTCGGTCACCGAGCTCTGGGACCGCTCGATCCTCCCGAGGATCGAGGACTACATCCGCATCCCCTGCAAGTCGCCCGCCTACGACAAGGACTGGGAGGCGAATGGGCACATCGAGAAGGCCGTGCGCCTCGTCGAGGCCTGGTGCAAGGAGCACGCACCGGCCGGTGCGACCGTGGAGATCGTGCGCTTGCCGGGCCGCACGCCGGTGCTCTTGATCGACGTGCCCGCCACACCCGGCGCCGACGCGAGCGACACCGTGCTGCTCTACGGCCACTACGACAAGCAGCCGGAGATGAGCGGCTGGTCCGAGGGCCTCGGCCCGTGGCTCCCGGTGCGCCGCGGCGACAAACTCTACGGCCGGGGCGGGGCCGACGACGGCTACGCGGCCTTCGCCTCGCTCGCAGCGCTGCGCGCGGTGCGCGAGCACGGCGGCGCTCACCGGCGCGCGGTCGTGCTCATCGAGGGCTGCGAGGAGAGCGGCAGCTTCGATCTGCCGTTCTACCTCGATCACCTCGGCGACAAGCTCGGCCACCCGAGCCTCGTCGTGTGCCTCGACTCGGGCTCGGGCAACTACGAGCAGCTCTGGCTCACGACGAGCCTGCGTGGTCTGGTCGCGGGCACGCTCAGCGTGCAGGTGCTCGACGAGGGTGTGCACTCGGGCGACGCGAGCGGCGTCGTGCCCTCGAGCTTCCGCATCCTGCGGCAGCTGCTCGACCGCGTCGAAGACGCCCGCACCGGCAAGGTGCTCGTCGAGGCCTTCCACGTGGCGACGCCGGAGGATCGCCGCGCGCAGGCGGAGATCAGCGGCAAGGTGCTCGGCCCGAGCCTCTTCGCCCGCTTCCCGTGGTCGGGGAGCACCAAACCCATGGGCGAAGACGTCACCGATCTCGTGCTCGCGCGCACCTGGCGTCCCACGCTCAGCGTCACCGGCGCCGCGGGGCTGCCTCCACTCGAGAACGCAGGCAACGTGCTGCGCCCACACACCTCGCTCAAGCTCAGCCTGCGCATACCACCCGGCGTGAACGGCAAGGCCGCCTCGGCGGAGCTCGAGCGCATCCTGCTCGCCGATCCGCCCTACGGCGCGCGCGTGAGCTTCCAGGCCGACGAACCCGCCGACGGCTGGAACGCGCCCACGCTCTCACCCTGGCTCGAGCGTTCGCTCGAGGCCTCGTCGCAGGCCTTCTACGGCAAGGAGCTCTGCTTCATGGGGGAGGGCGGCACGATCCCCTTCATGGCCATGCTCGGGCGGAAGTTCCCCGAGGCGCAGTTCGTGATCACCGGCGTGCTCGGCCCGCAGTCGAACGCGCACGGTCCGAACGAGTTCCTGCACGTGCCGATGGCCCAGAAGCTCACGGCTTGCGTGGCGCGCGTGCTCGACGACCACGCCAAGCGCTGAGGGCCCGAGCGGGCTCCCGCGCACCGGAGCACTTCGCCCTCCCCCAGCACGGCTCGGGGAGGGCGAATCGTTGGTGAAGCATCGATCTGGGGGCGTGCGATCGGCGCCTCGGCGGCGCGATCAGCGCAGGCGGCTCGAGAGCGCGCGCAGCGCGCCGTCGGCGGCGAGCTCGAGGCGCTGCGCGAGCGCGCGTGCCCTCGGGCCGTCGAGCCGGTTCAGGGCCTCGAGCGCGCCGACGCGCACCAAGGACGGCTCCGCGGCGCGCAGCACGAGCGCCTCGAGCGCGGCGGCGTCGGGGCCGGCCGACTGCCCGCGCTCCGCGAGGCGTGCGAGGCCTCCCAGGGCGCGTCGCCTCGCGTGCGCGGGCGCGCTCGCGTCCTCCGCGACGCGGGCCAGCGCGGCGGCGTCGAGGCCACCCGAGGCCTCGAGCTGCTCGTAGTAGTCACCGAGCCCGCTGCCCTCGTGGAGGCAGCCGATGCCCTCGAGGTGCAGCGCCGCGCCTCGACCGAGGCCGTGCGTCGAGGCGCTCGCGCGTGGTCGCTTCGCCGAGGCCGCGGAGGCGGCGCGGGCTCGCGCGCGGGCGCCTTCGCGCGAGTCGGGCGTCGACAGCTTCGCGAACAGCGCGCGCGGACCATCGAGCCCGGCCGACTTCGGCTCGATCGACTTCAGCGCGGGGCCGTAGGGCGTCATCGGCGGCTCGCCGGGTGCGAAGCTGCCGCGGTACAGCGCGCCTCCACGGATGACCTCGGCCTGAAGCGGAGAGAACAGCGCCGCGCCGCTGCCGCCGCTCGGGAACATGATGTAGTCCCAGTCCGGGCAGGCGTCGAACTGCTCGAGCACGTCGTCGCAGCCGGGCGTGTCGTCGAGCGGGTCGACGAGGCCGGCCTGGAACTCGCTCGTGTGGAAGAGGCCCGCGAAGTGCCCGGCCTCGTGGCGGAGGATGATGGGATCGAAGAAGCTGTCGTAGAGGACCATCCACACGACCGCGCTCTGCTCCTCGCCTGCGAGCATCGGCGTGCCGGGCACGCCGTAGGCGAAGCCCGCCGCGCCGTCGAGCTGCCCACCGATGGTGTTCACCGCCATGATGTTCAGCGCCGGCCGAGAGGGCATCACGCTCGTCTCGTGCGCGAGGTCGAACATGTTGTTCTCGTCGACGTAGCCGTAGCCGGGCGGCAGCGTGAAGAAGCGCACGTCGCCGAGCGTGACGCCGCCGAAGTCGGTGAAGGCCGTCTCGAGCATCGAGAGCGCGTAGTCCTCGGCGACGGAGTCGTCGGCGATGAAGACGTTCACGTCGAGCACGCCGCCGTGGAAGGCGCCGTCGACCGTGCGGCGACGCCAGACCGACACCTTGCTCGGGCTCGAGGACTGGAAGTCGAAGCGCCAGCTCCCCTCGGCGAGCGGGAAGGACTCGGGGTGCGAGATCTGCGGAGCGGCGACGGCGAGCGCGCCGTACCAGAACCAACTCGCGCCGTTGGAGGGCAGGAACTCGTTGACGATCAGCGCGCCGCTCGGGGCGTAGAGGCGCTGGAACTCGAGCTGGCTGAAGTCGCTCGCGCCCACCGCCATGGCGGTGATGCCGAGCGTCTGCGCGTCGACCGGGATCTCGAAGCCCTCGTTGGTCACACCCTCGCCGAGCACCTCCTCGACGAGGTTCGGCCCTCCACCTCCCACGGGCTCCACGGTCGACGTCGAGCTCACCGTCGTCGTCACCGAGGTCGTGGTCACCACGGAGGTGACGCTCGGCGCGCCTCCTACGCCACCGCCGCCACCACCCTCGCCTTCGTCGAAGACCACGATCCCGCCGCAGGCGGCGCTGGAGACGGTACCGAGCAAGAGGAGCGGGGCGAGCGCCGGCCGCATCGAGAAGCTATGCATCGAGGGAGACCTCCGAGGGAGAGACGATAGCAGGGCCGCGGAGCCTTGCCGTGCGCACGTGGGCTCAAACTTGTTCACGTGGGGCGAAGGAGCGCGCGGTCCAGCTGCGCACGCGAAAGCGCCGACGCCCATGGGAGCGCCGGCGCTCGGGGAGAGCGCGAGCCGAGCTCGACGCTTCGGGGGGCCGTCTCAGGCCTCGGCGGGCGCGATCCCGGCGAGCTCCATCTGCTTCTGGCGCTCCTGCGCGCGGTCGAGGTCGGCGTACTTCGCGTCGATCTTCGAGATGTCGAGACGGAGGATCTCGCCGTAGAGGCGGAAGGCGACCCCGAGGAAGCCCTCGTGGCAGCACTCGGCCTTCACCTTCTCGTCGTAGTAGGGGTAGGCCTCGCGGTGGAACCACTTGAGGTTGTACCAGGGGATGCCGGGGAACTTGTGGTGCTCGTTGTGGTAGCTCACGTTGTTCCAGAGGAACGCGAGCACCGGGCTCTTCGTCGCGTAGGTGCGCGAGCTGTAGGCGTCTTCGCCCGGCTCCTTGCCGAAGTGCTCCACCAGCTGCGCCACGCTCGCGAGCATCGCGCTGAGGATGAAGGGCAGCCCGTACACGAAGAAGAAGAAGTGCAGCGGCAGGAAGTAGAGCGCCGCGCCCATCGAGCCGAACCAAGCGGCGAGCTCGAGGTTCATGCGGATGCGCTTGCCCGTCGACAGCCGCGGGATGTACCGCGCGATCTGGAACATGAAGTAGATCGGGTACGCGAAGCTGTAGATCGCGAGCATGAGCAGCTTCGCGAGCACCGGGTTCTTCGTGTAGTCGGTGACCACGAAGTTGTCGACGTCCGGGTAGGTGTTGGCGATCCGGTGGTGGTGCAAGTGGTAGTTCCCGTAGAGCGTGTAGCTCATGCCCGTCGGGAACCAGCACAAGAGGCCGATCAGGTAGGCGGCCGTCTTGTCCTTGAAGACCGTGCCGTGCACCGCGTCGTGGCCGACGGCGCCCAGGCCGCGCACGAGGTTCGTGATGAGCAGCGAGCAGGCGATGCCGATCGGGATGCCCCAGGCGTGGTTCTGGGTCTGCCAGATGAGGTAGCCGCAGGCGGCCCAGACGCCGAAGTGAAAGGGCACCTTCAGCAGGTAGATCGCCTTGCGCTTGTACGCGCGCTGCAGAAGCTCCCTGGGGACGTCGTCCATCGCGGCCATGCTGCTACTCCCGAATCTCGGCGCCCGACCGTCTTTCGCCCGGGCGCGGGCGGACCTTGCCACAGCCCGCGCGAGGAGTACAAGCACCAGAGCCCTTGGAGAAGGGCCCGGATTTCTCGGGTTGGGCGGCCGTTTCGGAGCGGCATCGCCCTCACCCTCGGGGCGCGCAAGCCCTGCGTAGTTGGGGTCACTTCCACCGCTCGGGAAGCCCCCGCGCTCGACGGGCTTGTGCTCGGGCCGAGGGGGCGGGAGTCTCCCTCGTACCCCTTTTCGAGGTGAAGCAGCGTGAGGAACGACCAGCAGCGGACGGCGTGCATCGACATCGGCGGGACGGGCATCAAGGCGATGATCGTCGACCGTGAGGGCAAACCGCTCTCCGAGCGGGTGCGCATCGAGACGCCCCGCCCCGCCGTGCCCGAGGCGGTGCTCGAGGTGGTGGTCGAGGTCGCGCGCAAGGCGGGCGAGTTCGATCGCATCGCCTGCGGTTTCCCGGGCGTGGTCGAGGCGGGTGTGGTGCGCACCGCGCCCAACCTCGACGGCGCCTGGGGAGGCTACCGTCTCGAGAGCGATCTCGAGTTCCGCCTCGGCAGGCCGGCGCGTGTGGCGAACGACGCCGACGTGCACGGCCTCGCGGTGATCGAGGGCAAGGGTGTGGAGATGGTGCTCACGCTCGGCACCGGCATGGGCAGCGCGCTCTACGTCGACGGGCACTGCGCGTGGAACCTCGAGCTCGGGCACCTGCCCTCTGGCTGGGGCACCGATACCTACGAGATGCGCATCAGCGATCGCGAGCGAAAGAGCCTCGGGAAGAAGAAGTGGCGCCGCCGGGTGATCGCGGTCGTCGAGCGGCTCGCGCCGATCTTCAACTTCCGCAGGCTCTATCTCGGCGGAGGCAACGCCACGCGCCTCGATCCCGCGGAGATGCCGCCCTACGTGGTGCTCGTCGACAACGACGCGGGCATCCTCGGTGGCGTGAAGCTCTGGCAGCCCTGAGCGCCGCCTCGAGCGCCGTACGCGTTGCGCCGTGTAGAGGGCGCCGTGCAGAGGGCGCCGTGCAGAGGGCGGCGTGCACGAGGCGGCGTGCGTGGCGCGTGACGAAGGCGTGAAGCCGCCCGCGAGGCGTTGACCCACCCCTCGGCGGCTGCTGTCCTAGGCCCATGAGCCACAGGCCGTCGTTCGCCGCTTCGCTGCTCGCCACCCTGTCGGTGCTCGCCGTCTCCGGTCGCGCGGCGGCGCTGCAACAACCCGACGGCACGGTGATCCCGGTCGGCGCAGGCCTCCAGAACCTCTTCAACGCGCGCGGAGAGGCGATCAACGCCGTGAGCTCGGCCGCCACCACGCCGGAGACCTTCGTGCCCGGCTGTGCGCTCGACTTCACGGTCCTGCAGCGCAACGCCGGCTACCAGAACGCCTTCGGTTGGTACAACGTGACCGGATCGGCGCCCCAGCTCTCGGACCTGCACGAGTTCCTGCGCTGCGACGACGCGGTCAACACGACCAAGACGCTCGACATTCGTAACGACCCCAACTATCTCGGGGGCGAGGTCGGCTTCTACCAGGGCGTGATCTCCGGCTGCACGCCGAGCTCCGGGCCCGCCAACTACCTCTACGTCTTCTACAGCCAGCCCGCCTACAACCCCGACTCGAGCCAGAACAACCCCTTCATCCACCTGCTCATCTACGACAGCACGGTGACGCCGAACGCGTTCTACTTCGGCTGGGAAGACCTGATCTCCGGGGGCGACAACGACTTCGACGACCTGACCACCTTCGTCACCGGCATCACCTGCTCGGGAGGCGGCGAGCCCTGTGATACGGGTGCGCAGGGCGTGTGCGCGCAGGGCGTGCTGCAGTGTCAGGGCGGTGAGCTCACCTGCCTGCCCGCGGTGCAGCCCCAGGCCGAGCAGTGCGACGGCTTCGACAACGACTGCAACGGCGCCACCGACGAGGGCGAGCTCTGTCCCGTCGGCGAGGTGTGCGACCAGGGCAACTGCGTGCCCAAGTGCGGCACGGGCGAGTTCGTCTGCACGAGCGGCAAGGTGTGCAGCCCCGCGGGCGTCTGCGTCGATCCCGCCTGCCTCGCGGCGAACTGCCCAGAGGGCACGAAGTGTGTCGCGGGAGAGTGCGTCGGCCCCTGCGAGGGTGTGGTCTGCCCCTACGGGCAGGTGTGTCAGCTCGGCGTGTGCCTCGACCCCTGCGGACCGATCACCTGCGACCAGGCGCAGGTCTGCATCGGTGGTGTGTGCACCGACAAGTGCCAGTGCACGGGCTGCGAAGGCGGCAACACCTGCGTCGAGAGCGGCCTCTGCGTCGTGCCGGCCTGCGTCGGAGTCGAGTGCCCGGCTGGCGAACACTGCGACGCCGGCACGGGCGCCTGCGTGAGCGACTGCACCGGCGCGATCTGCCCGCTCGGCCAGACCTGCGACGCCGGTCAGTGCGTCGAGCTCCCCGGCGGCGAGGGCGGCGCGGGCGGCTCCTCCGGCGCGGGTTTCACGACCGGCTCGGGGGCCGGCGGCGGCGAGGGCGGCTCGAGCTCGACGGGCACCGCGCAGGGCGGTGCGGGTGCTGGAGGCGGGAACGTGATCGAGAGCGGTGGTTGCGGTTGCAGCGTGCCGGGCACGGGTTCGCCAGCCGAGCGCTGGCTCTGGCTCGGTGCCGGCGCTCTGGCGCTCGCGGTGCTCGGGCGCCTGCGGAGGCGCGGGCCGGCGCGCTGAGCTGCTGCTGTCGGCCGAGCTGCGGCTGGCCGAGCTGCGGCTGGCCGAGCGCGGGCGGCCGAGCGCGGGCGGCCGAAGGTGGAGATCCAACGATCCTTCGACGCAGTGCGTCCCCGTCGTCGCCCCGAGGTTCGAATCGGGTTTCGTCGGAGCGCGCGAGGGACTAGATCCCTCGCCTGCACGTCGTAACCCGGAGGGAACGATGCCGCTCGAGATCCGCACCACGAAGACCACCTCCCCCAAGCCGCGCACCCCGGAGGCCGAGCTCGGCTTCGGCAAGCACTTCAGCGATCACATGCTGGTGATCGACTACCAGGGCGAGCGCGGCTGGCACGACGCTCGGGTCGAGCCCTACGGAGCGCTGTCCTTCGATCCTGCGGCGAGCGCGCTACACTACGGGCAGACGCTCTTCGAGGGGCTGAAGGCCTTCCGCCAAGACGACGGCCAGGTGGTCGTCTTCCGAGCCGACGCGCATGCGGCCCGCATGGCGCGTGGCGCGCCTCGGCTCTGCATGCCCGCGCTCGAGCCCGCCGACATGCGCGCGGCCGTGATCGAGTTCGTGCGCGCCGAGCGCGACTGGGTGCCTTCCGCGCCCGGGACCGCGCTCTACCTCCGCCCCACGATCGTGGCGAACGAGGCCTTCCTCGGTGTGCGCCCCGCGACGCGCTACGTCTTCTTCACGATCGCCTCGCCGGTCGGCTCCTACTACGGCGGCGACGGGCTGCGCCCGGTGCGCATCTGGGTCGAGCGCGAGCAGGTGCGTGCGCCCAAGGGAGGGCTCGGCTCCGTGAAGGCGGGCGCCAACTACGCGGCGAGCCTCCAGGCGGCCGTGCGCGCGAAGAAGGCGGGCTTCGACCAGGTGCTCTGGCTCGACGGCAAGAACCACGAGCTCATCGAGGAGGTCGGCACGATGAACCTCTTCGTCGTGCTCGGCGACACGCTCGTCACGCCTCCGCTCTCCGACAGCATCCTCGCCGGCGTCACGCGTGACTGCGTGCTCACGCTCGCGAAGGAGCTCGGCATCCGCGCCGAGGAGCGCCCGGTGAGCATCACCGAGGTCAGCGAGGCCGCGAAGAAGGGCTCGCTGCGCGAGGTCTTCGGCACGGGCACCGCAGCGGTCGTCTCGCCCGTGGGCGAGCTCGCGATCGGCGAGCAGCTCCTGCGCGTCGGTGACGGCCAGGTCGGTGAGGTCGCGCGCCGCCTCTACGGCGAGATCACGGGCATCCAGCGTGGCACGATCGCCGATCGCCACGGCTGGATCACGCGGATCTGAGCGCCTCGTCCGTCGCAGGCCCGAGCCACGCCGGGCGCGGGCATGCCCCAGCGCCGGCGTCTCGCGGCGCTGGCTCAGGGGCGCAGGCCGTGGATCGCCGGCTCGTCTGCGTGGGCATCGACGAGCAGGCCGTGTACGCCGTCTTCGGCCCGGACGAGCACGGCCGCGCTCGCGCCGCGGCTCAGCACCGAAAGCCCCGCGCCGACGCCCGGCGGGCCGTCGTGGCTCGCGTCGCCGAGCAGCACGCGATCGCGCGCGCCCTCGAGGCCGCCGAGCTCGGCGAGGCGCATGCGCACGTCGTAGCCGCTGCCGGTGATCGGCAAGCTGCGCTCCGCCGTCCACGCCACGAGCAGCTTGCCCTCCACCAGACCGAGCGCGACCGTGGCGCTGCTCGGCCTGAACCCGCTCTTCTGCGCCTTGCAGCCCTCGCGTGCGCAACGCAGCTCGTGCAGCGCGTCGGGGGTCATCCAGGCGAGGGCCACGTGATCGGCGCCGCAGCCCATCGTGGTGAGCTCGACGTCGACGCGCGCCGCGCCCGCGAGCGAAGGGTCGACCCGGACCGTGGGGGTCGCCTTCCAGCCGCCTTCGTCGCGGAAGGCCGCGTAGATGCCCTCGTTGGTCTGCACCAAGGCGCGGAAGGTGTCGCCCGCCCTGCACACGCGCAGCGCGACGAGGCGGTCTCCGGCAGGGCCCACCCGCTCGGGCGCGCCCACCAGGCCCGAGACGTCGACGTAGCGTGCGCGTACCACCGGCTCGCCTCGCTCCGTCTCGGAGAAGATGAGCGGTCCGCGCTGCCCCACCCAGGCCTCGTCGTTGGGTAGCTGACGGAGCACCGGCTCGAGCTTGCCTTCGCGCTTCACGAGCAGGCGCGCGCCCGCCTCGCTCTGCGCCTCGCCCATCACGCTGCCGTCGACCCAGACGTGCGAGGTCTGCGAGAAGCCGCCGGCGACGGGCTCGGCCTTCGGCGCCGAGAGCACCATGGGCCCGCGCAGGCCGTCCCAATAGAGTGAGGCCGCGCCGGGCTCGCGCGACACGGGCACGGCGAGCGTGCCGACCTGGCCTTCGAGCGAGACGCAGCGCAGACCGGTGATCGCGGGCGCGGCCGCGTCGCCGCTGCCCTCGTCACACAGCGCGGCGTCGCCCGCCGCGCCGCCGGCCCAGAGCACCGCCTGCGGGCCACCTCGCACGACCGAGTAGCGTGCACGCGTATCGCCCGCCTTCGCGAGCACCGGGGCGTCCCCGACGGTCAAGGGGAGGGCGGGTGCGTGGGGCTCGGGTGTGTCGGACTTCGCGCCCTCGACGGTGTAGCCGGCCGCCCGCGCAGCGCTGAAGAGCTCCTCGATCGGGGCAGGGCTGCCGCTCAGGTAGCGCGGCACGGCGTCGCTCGCGGAGACCAGCGCGCGCGCCCGCCGCGCCACCTGCGAGCGTGGGTCGGCGTTCGCCACCCCTGCGCGCTCGAGCTCGGACGCGACCTCGGAGAGGCGGCCCGTGCAGCGCTGAGGCCAGGCCGTGGGACCTCGTTCGTCGCTCGAGAGCGCGAGCTCGAGCGCACGCACCCTGCTCGCGACGGGCCCCTCGAACGGGGTGGCGCCCACGAGGCAGCGCTCGAAATCGGCCCACGCCGACCTGGCCGCATCGGCGTGACGCTGGGCGAGCAGCGCGCGAGCGCCGAAGACACCCGCCGCCACGATGGCGACGGCCCCGAGCCCCCCGAGGGCCATCTTGCCGGTTGCGCTCGAATCCACGGTCTCCTCGAAAACGAGGATACTATCCTCGACCATGCAGTCGCCGTCTCGCTTTTGGTGCACCCTGGGTCTGGGCGCGATCACCGCCTCGCTGCTGGCCGTGTCCTGTTCCGACGACGAGAGCTCGAGCAGCAGCTCGTCGAGCTCGACCGGAGGCGGCAGCACGAGCGGCACCGGAGGCGAGGGCGGCTCCACGGGCAGCTTCACCGGCGGCTCCGGTGGGAGCTGCGCCGGCGGTGAGCCCTGCGAAGGCGGCGTCTGCGTCGACGGCAGCTGCTGCCCCACGGCGCAGCTCTGCGGCGACCAGTGCTGCGGAGGCGCGGAGGTCTGCGCCTTCCTCCAGTGCGTGACGCCGGGTGCGGCCTGCACCGACGACAAGGAGTGCGGCGCCGACGAGTACTGCGACCTCGGACTCGGCGGCGGCGAAGGCGGCGCCGGAGGCGCGATGGGCACGGGCGGAGGCGGAGGGGCGAACGAGCAGTGCGTCGGCGGCGTCGTGGTGCCCGACGGCAAGTGCATGCCCAAGCCGCCCGTGTGCCCTGGACAGACCGAGCCCGGCGACCCGGCGACCTGCGTCACCGAGTGCAAGTACTACCCGCCGGTCGGCAACTTCAGCCCGGTGCTCAAATACGCCTGGGGCGACCCGGCCGCGCCCAGCACACGCGACAGCGTGATGATGGCGCCCGTGGTCGTGCAGCTCGACGACGACGACTGCAATGGTGTGGTCGACGAGCGCGACATCCCGGAGATCGTCTTTTCGACCTTCCTCACGAACCAATACAACGCCAACGGCACGCTCCACGCGATCTCGATCGTGGAGGGGCAGGTCGTCGAGAAGTGGAGCTTCAACGCCGGCGCCACCTCGCCGATCCACCCCGGCCGCTCGATCGCGGCGGGCAACATCGACGGCGTGCCCGGCAACGAGATCGTCGCCTGCACGACCGACGGCCGCGTGCGCGCCTTCAGCGCGAATGGCCAGCCCCTCTGGACGAGCGGCACGGGCACCGCGTGTTTCATGCCCTCCATCGCCGACCTCGACCAGGACGGCATGCCGGAGATCGTCGTCGACGGCGCGATCCTCAACGGTGAGGACGGCAGCTTCCAGGTGGCGGCCTACAGCCCGGCCAACACGGCGAACGTGCTCGTCTACGACCTCGACGGCGACGGCATGCTCGACGTGGTGACGCCGACCCGTGCGTACAGGGCCGACGGCACGCTGTTCATCGACACCGGCCTCGCCGCTTCCTACCACGCGATCGGCGACCTCGATCTCGACGGCGTGCCCGAGATCGTCGCCGTGAACCGTCCGACCCACACGCTGTCGATCTGGCGCTACGACGCCAATGCGGCCGGCGGCTTCGTGGTCCTGCGCCAGGGCATCGACATCAATGGCGACCTGAACCCCAACCTCTGCCCCGTCGGCAGCGCCGGCAATACGCAGGGAGGTGGGCCGCCCACCGTCGCCGATTTCGACGGTGACGGCACCCCGGACGTCGCGCTCGCGGGAGGCGTGGGCTACGCGGTGTTCGACGGCTCGCTGCTCATGGATTCGAACGTCGCCAATGCCGCGACGCTGATGTGGATCCGTCAGACGCAGGACTGCTCCTCCGCCGCGACGGGCAGCAGCGTCTTCGATTTCGAGGGCGACGGCATCGCCGAGGTCGTCTACGCCGACGAGACGACCTTCCACGTCTACGCCGGGCCCGACGGCACCGAGCTCTTCCAGACCTGCAATACGAACGGCACGCTCTTCGAGTATCCGCTCGTCGCCGACGTCGACAACGACGGCCAGGCGGACATCGTCGTCGTCAGCAACTCCTACTCGGGCTTCAACTGTGCGGGAGTGAAGACCGCAGGCGTGCGCATCTTCGGCGACGCGAACAACGACTGGGTGCGCACGCGCCGCGTGTGGAACCAGCACGGCTACCACGTGACCAACGTCGGCGAAGACGGCTCCATCCCGGCGATCGAGCAGAGCAACCACCTGACGGCCGGTCTCAACAACTTCCGTCAGAACGTGCAGCCTTCGGGTCAGTTCTCGGCCCCCGATCTGGTCGTGAGCCTGCGCCCCGCCTGCGCCGGCGAGTACGGCCTCGTCGCGCGCGTGCTGAACCTCGGCGAAGCGCCGGTGCCTGCGGGGATCGGCGTCGAGTTCTTCGGCAACGCCCAGGGCGGTGTGTCGCTCGGCACGGGCGCGACGAGCAAGGCGCTCTATCCGCTGGGCTACGAGGACGTGTTCTTGCCGCTGGCGAGCGTGCCGATGGGTCAGGTCCACGCGGTGGTGGCCGACGGCAGCGGCACGCCCAGCTTCAGGGAGTGCCGCACCGACAACAACGAGTCGGCCAAGGTCAGCCCGGAGTGCACGATCCCGCAGTGAGCAGCGCACCGGGCGCGGCACCCCGAGAGGTGCCGCGTGCGGCGGCGCAGGCTCGACCTCGGGCTCGGTCGATCAGTTCTCGCCCTTCGGCGGCGCGGTGACCGGCACGAAGCTGCCGTGCAGCACGCGCTCCTTACCAGCGGGCACGGTGGTCGGGTACACGCTGAGCTTCGCCTCGCCCACCGTCTGGCCACGGCCCGCGACCCACTCCATGCGCTCCTTCACCCACTCCATGACGGCCTCGCGGGCCTCGTCGGTGATCGGTCGCTGATCGAGCTGATCGGTGTTGCTCAAACCTTCCTGGTCGTAGCGGTAGCGTAGCTCCATCGGGCGGTCCGGAGGCGCCTTCGCGGCGGCTTCGCGGCGCAGCTTCTCGGCCTCCTCGTTCTCCTTGGCGCGCGCCTCGGCGGCCTTGCGGCGCTGCTCCTGCGCCTCCGCCTCGTGTCGCGCGACCGCGGCGCGCTCCTCCTCGTCGAGCGGGCGCGACGCCGACTTCATGCGCTCGTTGTCCTCGCGCGTGAGGCCTTCGAACACCACACCGAGCACCTCGGTGAAGTGGGGGCGCTCCCGCAGCCACGGCAGGGCCGAGTCGACGTCGTCGAACTCCTTCGTGGCGCCGTCACCCGTGTTCAAGTCGCGCAGTCGCAGCATCACCTTGGGCATGCGCGCGAGGATACACGGCGGGCGTGAACGAAGAAGCCCCGGCCACCTCGAAGGAGGGCCGGGGCTCGTCCGAGCGAGCAGGACCGCGAAGGCGTCGACTCCCCGCGTACGCTCGGGTTCAGTGCTTCAGGAGGCGCTGCATCGTGACGCCCATCTCGGCAGGCGTCGGGCAGATCGCCACGCCGGCCTCGGCGAAGGCGGCGAGCTTCTCGTCGGCCGTGCCCTTGCCACCCGAGATGATCGCGCCCGCGTGGCCCATGCGCTTGCCGGGGGGCGCGGTGCGACCCGCGACGAAGGCGCAGACGGGCTTCTTCATGTTCGCCTTGATCCACGCGGCGGCCTTCTGCTCCGCGTTGCCGCCGATCTCGCCGATGACGATGACGCCCTCGGTCTCCGGGTCGGCGTTGAAGAGCTCGAGGCAGTCGATGAAGTCGAGGCCCGCGACGGGATCGCCGCCGATGCCCACGCAGGTGGACTGGCCGATGCCGAGCGCGGTGAGCTGACCGACGGCTTCGTAGGTGAGCGTGCCGCTCTTCGAGAGCACGCCGACCTTGCCGCGCTTGTGGATGTGCCCGGGCATGATGCCGATCTTGCAGCCGCCGTGGCTCTTCTCACCCTCGCCGGGCGTGATGATGCCGGGGCAGTTGGGCCCGATGAGCTTCGTGCCGGAGCCCTCGAGGAAGCGGCGCACGCGCACCATGTCGAGCACGGGTACGCCGTCGGTGATGCAGATGACGAGGCGACAGCCGGCGGCGGCGGCCTCGCAGATGGCGTCGGCGGCGCCCGGCGGCGGCACGAAGATGCAGCTCACCTCGGCGCCCTCCGCCTTCACGGCCTCCTCGACGGAGTCGTAGACGGGCACCTTGTCCTCGAACATCTGTCCGCCGCGGCCGGGCGTGACGCCGGCGACGATCTTGGTGCCGTAGGCGAGGCAGGCGCGGGCGTGGAGCGATCCGCTCTCACCCGTGATGCCCTGGAAGACGACCCGCGTGTCCTTGTCGATCAGGATTGCCATTGCTTCACCTCAGCCTTGGATCGCCGCGACGATCTTCTGTGCGCCGTCGCCCATGCTCGAAGCCGACTGGATCGTCAGGCCGCTCTCGTCGAGCACCTTGCGGCCGAGCTCCACGTTCGTGCCCTCGAGGCGCACGACCAGCGGCACCTTGAGCCCGAGCTCCTTGGTGGCGGCCACGATGCCGTTCGCCACCACGTCGCAGCGCATGATGCCGCCGAAGATGTTCACGAAGATGCCCTTGACCTTGTCGCTCTTGAGGATGATGCGGAAGGCCTGCGTCACCTGCTCCTGGTTGGCGCCGCCGCCGACGTCGAGGAAGTTCGCCGGCTCACCGCCGTAGTGCTTGATGATGTCCATCGTCGCCATCGCGAGGCCCGCGCCGTTCACGAGGCAGCCGATGTTGCCGTCGAGCGACACGTAGCTGAGGCCGAGGCTCTTCGCCTCGAGCTCCACGGCGTCTTCCTCTTCGGGGTCGCGCAGCTCGTCGAACTGGGCCTTGTGGCGCCACTCGGCGTTGCCGTCGAAAGTGACCTTGCCGTCGAGCGCGAGCACCTTGCCGGTGGTCGTGACGACGAGCGGGTTGATCTCCGCCATGGCGCAGTCTTCGGCGACGAACATCGCGTAGAGCTTGCCGAGCAGGGAGATGAACTCGCGCTGCGTGTCCTTGTTGCTCGAGAGCTCGAGGAACTTGGCGATCTTGCGCGCCTGGTAGCCGGCGAGGCCGAGCAGCGGATCGACGTGCACCGTGAGCAGCTTCTCGGGCTCCTTCTCGGCGACCTCCTCGATGTCCATGCCGCCGGCGGGCGAGGCGATGATCGCCACGCGGCGCGTCTCGCGATCGACGAGCATCGCGAGGTAGAGCTCGCGACCGATGTCGAGGCCCTGCTCGATGTAGAGGCGGCGGACCTTCTGCCCCTCGGGGCCGGTCTGCTTGGTCACCAGCTGCATGCCGAGGATCTTCTCGGCGAGCTCGGTGGCCTCCTTCGCGCCGCCCTTGGCGACCTTGACGCCGCCGCCCTTGCCGCGCCCGCCCGCGTGGATCTGGGCTTTGACGACGACGACCGGGTTCTGCGTCTTCTGGATGAGGCGCTCGGCGATCGGTCCGACCTCCGAGACGTTGAAGGCAGGCTCGCCCTCAGGCACGGCGACGCCGTAGCGCTTGAAGATCTGCTTCGCTTGGTACTCGTGGATTTTCATGGCTCGCTCGCGCGGACGCTACCACGAACCGCGAGCGCTCGGGGGCGCCGACCGCCGCTATCTCGGGCACGGCGGGAGCAGCTCGTCGATCGCCGAGCCCGCGTCGCTCGCCGGATCTCTCTCGAGGCCGAGCAGGGCACGCAGCGTGGGCGCGACGTCGCGCAGGCGGCGCGCGCTCGCTGAGGAGACGAGACCACGCGCGGGGATCGGCCCACCGGCGGCCACGAGCCAGGCGCGCGCGGACTCGGGGTGGGCGCGGCCGTGGTCGCGGAAGCCCGCGGAGCGACCGTGATCGGTCGTGACGAAGACGCTCGTGCGGTGCCCCTCGGCGGCCCAGGCGTCGGTGAGCGCGACGAGCTTCGCGATCTGGCGGTCGGCCTCCCGCAAGGCGCCGAGGTAGCGAGCGTAGTCGCCGTCGTGCGCGTATTCGTCGGTGTCGCCGAGGCTCAGGAAGAAGTAGCTCGGTCGGTGCTGCTCGAACCAAGCGAGCGCGAGCTCGGCCGTGAGCGCGTCGGGGCGGTAGCTGCCGTGGCCCGGCGAGGGGCTGCTCTGGGCGGCGCGCTCGAGCACCGGGCCCAGCACGGGGTCGCTCGCGAGCAGCTCGAGGTTGTAGCCCGCGCGGCGGCCGGTCGACACGGTGGCGTGGCTCGGGTCGGCAGCCGCGACCGCGCCGATCGGCTCCCAGGAGCTGAAGACCCCGATCGGCCTGCCCGAGAGGCTGGCGAGCCCATCGGCGAGCGTCCAGCTCGGGGGCGTGCGGCAGTCGTTCTCCTGGCACGGCGCCGGGCGGCCCGTGAACAGCTCGGTGTAGCCGGGCAGCGAGACGAAGTTCGGGCCACTCGCCAGGAAGGGCTCGCCGTGACCGGGGGCGCCGAGCGCCACGCCACGCCGCGCGAGGGCGTGGATCGTGGGCACGAGCTGCTCCGCCGAGAGGCGCGCCTCGGGGCCGAGCGCCGCGCCGGCCGCGAGCTCCGGATCGACGCCGCGGAAGATCTCCTGCCAGCGCACGCCGTCGAGCACCACGAGCACGACCGTGTCGATCGAGGGCGCGCCGAGCGAGCAGCGCCGCGCAGGGCTCGGGCGCGCCTCGTCGGCGTAGGAGCGCGGCGCGCTCGCGGTGCTCGTGGCGAGCCAGGCGGAGAGGCAGAGGGTCGCGCCGAGCGCGCGGCTCAGGATGCGCTTGGTCACGCGCTCCAGGCTGCGAGCGCTCCGTGTCGCCTCGGCCACGGCCGCGTGAGCGCGGTGCGAACTCGGTGTGAACGATCGCGTCACTCGGGCGAGCGTATCAGCGCGAGGGCGTGAAGCCTCGGCTCGCCGTGTCGAGCGTCTTCTTCGGCGCGGGCAGCTCGGGCTGCCGCCAGGGCGTGGGCCCCTCGCCGGGCGCGCCGCGCGCGTCGGCGCAGCAGCGGAAGGAGATGAAGTAGTAGGTGAAGTCCGAGGTGTGACTGGTCGTCACGGGGCGGCAGGCGTTGCGCACGTGGCCCCAGGCGCCACCCTTGAGGCCTGCCCAGCCACCCTTGCCGCGCGGGTGATCGAGCGCGACCCACTCGTCGACGTTGCCCGTGAGATCGTGCACGCCGTAGCCGCTCTTGCATTCGGGCATGCTGCCCGCGGGCACACCCTGATCGAGGCGCGCGAGCTCGCGCTCGGCGATGGTCTTCTCGGTGGAGTAGAGCTTCTTCAGGCTCGGTTCCTTCCACGGATTGTCGATGTTGCAACGATCTTTGCGGCGCTCGTGGCCGTGAGGGAAGGGCAGCTGCGCGGGCCCCTCACAGGCCGAGACCCACTCGCTCTCGAAGCAGAGGCGTTTGCCCTCGCCCTCGCAGATCGCGCGTGCGTCGTGCCAGTCGACCATCACCGGGGAGCGCGCTCCCTCGCGGTTCGGGTACTCGTAGCGATCGATGCAGAAGCGCATCCGTCGGGACTCGCCCACGCAGCGCGGTGCCTCCTCGGCGAAGCGGTGACAGAGGGTGATCTTGTTCGCCTTGTTGTACTCGTCGTCGAGGCAGCGGCGCTTCACCTCGGTGCAGTACGCCGGCTCGTCGACGAGCAACATGCCCTCCGGGCAGCTCGGCTCGGGCGCGGCCGGCCGAGGCGCGACCGCCGAGTCGACGGCGACGG